>QMXD01000008.1 GCA_003661965.1 Candidatus Hecatellales archaeon | reverse complement strand
TACCTTTCTACAATTTTCAAAAATTTCTTTAAGGTTTGTGATGAAAAGTTTGTGTCTTCCTTAATATTCTTAGATGAAATCCCGCATGTTCTTAGGTCAGATGAGGTTATCTGTAACCTTTTTATAATTTTATGGATGATTGAACCGAGAGGAAAGATTTTTCTTTGAGAAGAAAAAGCCTTTTTATTGCTTAAGACTCTCTTCAGTTTACTCTTCTTTTTTGTGGATGAGAACCCTATCCTTCGATAAAAAATTCTAACGTTATCTCCTGTTAAGATAAGTCTATATTCCCTCCTTCCAACTACTTTTTCCACTTTGGATACGATGCCAAATCTACGTAAGAGTAAAGAAAAAACTTCTAACAAGTTTCTGTTCACGTTTGAAACGTAAATAAAACCGCTTCTCACGTTTATACTTGCTTCCGCATCAAAAAAGCCACGAATACATGCTGATACTTCTTTGTCAGAAGTTCTAAGTAGAATTTGGGGAATCTTACGTTTGCTACCTTTCTCAAAGAGTTCTTTAAAATTAAGTTTTAGGAAACGTACTAACATCCGTGAATTTATTTCAAGAAGGTAATAACTTCCTTTTCTCCTTTTCTCTTTTCGTATATAGCCCCTAATACCAAAAAGCCTATTTAGGAGTTTACTGTAATGCTTAAGCAGTTTTATGTCGCTATCAAATAATCTTATTCTACTATCGCCGTCAATACATCCATCTCCTAGGAGATAACCTATGAACTGGCAAAGGTCAGAATTCGTTTCAGTAGGAAGTTTTATTATTCTTGTTACTGGAGGATTTTCCATAAATTTACGTTTTCCTTTAAGATACATCCACACAGTATGAGAGCTTCTATCAAATTTTTCCGCTATCCTATCTATTCCGAAACCTTGTTCATAGAGATCAAAATAACTTTTTATCTCACCCCTAGGCACCGCACCATTAAACATAACACTTACTTGAGTGTTAAGCTTTTGAGGTGATGTTTTAAGACTTAGTTTACGTACGTTAATTAAAAAGTCGTTTGTAGTTAGATATCTAGCTTCTTTTTCCTTAATTTCACCTGATTTTACGTCAAAAACAAACATTCTGTGTTCTGGCGTTACAATAATTTCACTAAATTTTGTTTTGACTTTAAGTAAATTCTTGGGAGAAGCCCGCGCAGTTATCTCCATACAGACTGCCGGATAAAGTCTCTTTTCGTTAAAGTTTAGTGAAACAACATTACACGGAGTCGTTAGCTCTTTAACAGGAACTATACTCCCATCCGCTAATTGAATTAATGTTTCAGGGTGTAAGCATCTCCCAACAGAAAAAGCTGGAACTAGAACCGTTCCTCCGTCTTCAACAACTTCTTTAGCTCTTTTAACAAAGGCTTTTTCTTCTTCTAAACGTTCAGGATGGTCTTCGTTGGCATAGGTTGCCTCAAGAATAATACATGAAACCTCACCATAGTTTGTGTCAGCAGCCTTTAAAAGTCTGGTTTCACGTGTGTTTATGTCGGCTGTGTAAACTATGGTTTTTGAGTCTGCCTTTACGATTGTTTGGAAGCTTCCAGGGATATGTCCTGCCTCCCTAAATTCTAAGCTTAAATCTCCAACCCTGAACTCTTTTTTATAGTCAACGTTTATAAGACAGTTTTCCATAGCCTCTAGGTTTGAGTGGTCGTAGGGTAGGTAGTAGCCTGAAAGCTTGATTAGGTCGTTTATAAGGATTTTTGTGAGTTGGAGGGTTAGGTCTGTTGTGTAAAGTGGAATCTTGTTTCTAAGGTAAAAGATTGGTGCTCCTCCACTATGGTCTAGGTGTGCATGAGAAATAACTATTGCATCTAAAGTTTTTGGTGGAACATGCATGGGGAAGTCAGGTTCTCTATTAAGTAAAACTCCATAGTCAAGAAGGATTGTGGTATCTCCACTACTTAGAAGGATGGCGGATCTTCCAACTTCTTTTGCTCCACCCAAAAACTTTATTTTGATTTTTTTGTTTTCCAATGTCTGCTGCTCAGTTCTCCCTGTCTAAGCCTCACTAGACCGGGTTTATATCGTATAAGGAATATTGTGAATTAAAAAGGTTTCCTTTATGTGTGGTAGGGGTGGTAAGGGTGGAGAAAAACGTTAGGATGCTTTACACCCTATATGTATCAATTTTCCCTTTAATGGTTTGTTCAGGGATGATTTATTCTATTTTGGCTGTTTACCTAAACACCCATCTTGGTGCGACAACAACCATGGTTGGCTTTATCTACATGGTTGGTTCTGCATCTGGAGCCATATTCTCCCCCATAATTGGAAAACTTTCTGATAGGGTTGGAAGAAAACCTATAATGGTTTTTTCTATGGTTGGTTTTATGGTTGCATTCTCAGCCTACGCATTCATATGGAGCTTTATCCAAGCTTTTCCAATCCAAGCCTTGGAAGGTTTAACATGGGCTGCTATGGGTGCTGCTGCAACAGCCTTTATAGCTGACCATGCCTCCCCGGAAAAGAGGGGTTGGGCTATGGGGATGTATGAGCGTACATGGTTTATGGGTTGGATTATCGGTCCTGTTTTAGGTGGGTATATTGCGGATGTTTTTGGGTTTAAAACAACCTTTTTAACAGGTTCAATACTTTTAGTTGTAGGATTAGCTTTAATGGTTTTATTTGTTAGGGAAAACGGTAAAAGTGATGGTAGGAGTTTTGGAAGGATGGAGGTTAAAATTAGACGTGAGGATTTTGAGGATTGGCTTTATAGGGAGCATAAATCAAGCTTTAAAAGTCTTGAGCAGATAAAAGATTTTGCAGGTCAAGGGATGGCTTTTCTTTTTACCTCCGGAAGCAACCTACTAAAATCGTATATTCTAAGGAGGGTTAGGCTTATTGAAAGCCAAGAGCAGCTTTTAAGAACCGTTCAAGGTCAAACCTACCTTTGGTGGATTTTTTCTCAGACAGTTGAAGAAATTCATTGTAGTAAGGATGAGCTTACAATAGTTTACAAGCCGAAAGAAAAATACAAGCCTTTGGTTAAGTATTAGGAGAGTGTAAAAGAGTTGGTTAAATGTCGTAGATGCTTGGTTGAAGAAGCCTCTGTATGGATTCCCTATGCAAAACTTCACTTATGCAAAAAATGTTTTAGCGAGTTTACAATAAAAAGGGTTAGAGAAACCGTTGAAAAGTATAGGATGTTTGGTTCTACCGACAAAGTTGCTGTGGCTGTTTCAGGTGGGAAGGATAGTGCTGTTTTGCTTTACACCCTAAAAAAGGCTTTTCCAGATGTTAGGTTTACAGCTTTCCATGTAAACCTTGGCATAGAAAAATATTCTGAAGACTGTTTAAAAAAGGCTGAAGCCCTTACAAAAATGCTTAACCTAGAACTTTTTATTTACGATTTAAAAAGAGAAAAAGGATTTACCATAGACGACTTTAAACACACTAGGTTTAAGAGAAGAATATGTTCTGTTTGTGGAACAATAAAAAGACAGGTTTTTAATGAGGTTTCAGAAAAAATTGGGGTTAACGTTTTAGCTACAGGTCACAATTTAGACGACATGGTTGAAATAATGTTTTCAAATTTTTTGGCTGGAGATTTTGAACAGCTTTCCAGACTAAAACCTGTTATCCCACCCTTCCACCCTAAACTTGTAAAAAAGGTTAAACCCCTCTTTAGAATACCGGAAAACGAGACTGCATTATATGCTTTTTTTAACAACATACCAGTAAGGGAGGAGGAATGCCCCCATGTTAAGGGTTCAAGACTCATAGAAAGAAAAAGGCTTCTAGAGCTTTTTTCAAAGGAAAATCCCAACTTTAAATATCAGCTTCTCTCGGTTTTTCTTAAGAAGCTTATTCCTATTTTGGAGGAGAGGGAAAAAGAAAAAGCTTTTACGGTATGTGAGGTTTGCGGTTTTCCATCCTCAACAAACATTTGTGGAGCCTGTAGAAGGATAATGGAGTTAAAGTCTGTTCTAGGGAAAGTTTAGAGGTTTAAGTATCATATTCAAATTCAAGTTTAGGTTTAATTTTAGGAGCTAAAGAAGAAAGATTTTCATCGTTTTCTGTTTTTAAGGTTTTAACCAGTTTTTCAGCAACTTCTTTAGCCGCCCCAGCTAGTTTTTGGCTTATAAATCCCTCCTCAACAGTTTTATCCAAGACTTCAAGGTCTATAATTTCTGGTTCTTTGTCTGGAAGCCTTACAACATCAACCTCAAGGTCTATATATCTAGCTTTACTAGGGTAGAATTCTACTGGTGTGTTTATGTTATAAAATTCTCCTTTTAGGGAGCCTTCATGGGAGAAGTAGGAGTGTTTTATTGTCCATGAGCCTTCAACAATTTCTGTTATTCCGTAGTCACCCTCCTCCTTTAAAACTTTTAATCCGTCGTAGGTTCCCTTACCCTTAAAACTTCTTCTAATAATCTTTAAAAACTGATTGTTGGAAGACTCTATGATTTCACCCTTAAGCCTTAAGGTTTTGCCAAAAGGTTTAACATGGTTAATTTCAAACTCTTCCCCAACTTTAAAAACAAGGATGGATTGGAGCATATCCTTTAAGTCTTCTTCACAGTTGGGGGATGTAAGAAGCTTTTCAGCCTTATCCACAAGGTTTGAGGCAAAAATTCTAAGCTTATGGTGGTTTGGTATTGTTGGTGTAACCTCACTTCTAATCTTATCTAAAACTTTTTTTGATAGGTATGGGAATTCAAGGTTAAAACATCCGTAGCCAAACCATCCCTTCAAACTTTTTTCTCTAACAATAACATCTGGAAGAACCTCTTTTAGAAAGTTAACAACAGCCTCAGCACCCTCAACAGTTCCCATAATGGTTACTCCATGCTTGTCTGGAGTGTCTCTTATAAGAACCTCTCCAAACTCGTAGCATGTTTTTATGTTAAACCTTTCAGAGATAACCTTAGACATTCTTACTATCTGAAAACGGCTACCTAAAACCTTTGTGAGAGCTGTAGCATAAATTCCCCTTATTTCAACCTTGGGAGAGACTGCCAATGGAACAACACCAGCAGTTTTTGCAGTCTTTGTAGCTATGGTTACCTAAGGCTTGATTTTTCTACCCTTAAGATAACTGTTTTTGGGTTTAAATAGGTTTATCTCCAAATTCTATTCTGAGATGTAAAATTAATTAGTCCGCCTTATAAACTTCTTCAATATAGCCTTAAGCTGGGTTGGATAGTTTGACTGAGAAGAAAGAGTTATCCTACGACTTTGAAACCATAGTTAAGAAAATTTTGGATGAGAGAAAAGATTTAACAAGAGAAAAACTTTTTGAGCTTATTGAAAAAAAGAGGGTTGAAGCTAAAAACCTTTTAAATCAGGAAGGGGCTGCTTTTCTGGTAGCTTCAGACCTTGGAGTTTCAATTTTTGAAAAACCCCATCTAACAACAAGGATGAGGATAGAAGACCTGATACCAAACCTAAACGATGTAACAATAGTTGGACGTGTTTTAACGGTTTATGATAGTCAAGAGTTTACTAGACCGGATGGTTCTAAGGGTAAGCTTCAAAGAATGCTTATTGGTGATGAAACAGGGATTGTTGAGGTTTATGTTTGGAATGAGAAGGTTGAAGAGTTGGCAAAAGAAAATGTTCAGGTTGATAGTATAGTAAAGGTTGAGCATGCATATACAAGGGAGTCTATTGATGGTAGGGTTGAACTTCATGCTGGTGGAAGAAGCAAAATATCGCTTTTAGCCTCCCATCTTGTCGAATATGAGATACCCTACTACCAAGACTTCTTTAAAAAGATAGGTGAAATGAAAAAGGGAGTTAAAGACTTTAATTTTACAGGTGTTGTTACAAGAGTCTTCCCAGTTAAAGAGTTTAAAAGGGTTTCTGGTGAAGGAAAAGTTCAAAGGTTGAGGGTTAAGGATGAAACAGGTGAGGTAAACCTAGTTGTTTGGGATAATCAAACGGAGGAAACGAAGTCTATTCAGGTTGGAGACCAAATTGAGGTTTTAAGGGGGACAGTAAAAGAAAACATGATTGGTGAGTTGGAGGTTCATGTTGGAAAACGTTCAAAGGTTAGGGTTGTTTCTAAGGCTGAAGGGAAACCAGAGGTTGAGGAGTTTTTAGTTAAACCCACACCCATAAGCCAGATAACACCGGATAGAAGAAACCTTGTTGTTGAGGGTATTATTACAGGAAATTTTGGTGTTAGGGAAGTAACCTTAAAAGATGGAAGCAAAGTTAAGGTTGCAGAAATATTGTTGTCGGATGATAGTGGAGAAATAAAGGTTTCAGCTTGGCGTGAACATGCAGACATTCTTTCAAGGTTTCCTGTTGGGGTTAAAATTAGGCTAAAAAACGTTTCTTCAAAGGTAGGTTTTGGTGGAAACACAGAAATCACAACCATAAGCCAAACAGTAATAGAGGTTTTACCCTCAAAGAAAACCAGCTAAAAAAGGAGAATGATTCTAAAGTCTGGTAAGGTTCCAGCCAAGATTCTAGAGGAAATCGTGTTTAAACATCTTGGAGTAAAATCAAAAGACATAGTTTTAGGACCTAGAAAGGGTGAAGATTCAGCTGTTGTTAAGGTTGGAAGAAGCTTTATCACGGTTTCATGCGACCCTATTAGTGGGGCTGTTAAAAAGGCTGGATGGCTTGCCTTAAACATTTGCTGTAACGATGTTGCAGCCATGGGTGTTCAGCCAAAATGGTTTCTTAGCTGTTTAATGTTTCCAGAAAAAACCAGCAAAAAAACCATAAAAGAGTTTTGTAGACAGCTTGACTATGC
The DNA here is from genome assembly GCA_003661965.1 of Candidatus Hecatellales archaeon. Classification (GTDB taxonomy): domain Archaea; phylum Thermoproteota; class Bathyarchaeia; order Hecatellales; family Hecatellaceae; genus EX4484-218. The sequence goes on along the minus strand of QMXD01000008.1, from coordinate 17,531 downwards.
AGCCCATAGGATAGGTGTAAGCATTATTGGTGGTCACTGTGAAATCACTCCTAGTTTGGCTTCACCACTTATCGTTGGTTTTGCTATGGGTGTGGCTAAAAACGGTAAATATATCGCTTCTAGTGGAGCTAAACCTAGAGATAAAATAGTTTTAACAAAGACTGTTGGAATTGAGGGAACAGCTATTTTGGCTTCGGATAGGGGTAAGGTTTTAGCGGAAGCTTTTGGTTGGAGGTTTGTTCGCGAGGCTGAAAAATATTTGGGAAGAGTAAGTATTGTTAGGGAAGCCTTAACAGCCTCAAAGGTTGATGGAGTAACTGCTATGCATGACCCAACTGAGGGTGGGATTGTTGGAGGCTTATGGGAGATAGCTGAAGCCTCAAACGTCGGGTTTAAAGTTTACACGGAAAATATTCCTATAAGTCAACACACCAAAAAAATATGTGAATTTTTTAAGGTTAACCCGTTTAAACTTATCAGTTCTGGATGTCTACTTTTAACAGTTAAACCTTCAAGCCTAAACAAGCTTTTAGAGAGACTTAGAAAAGCAGGAGTTAAAGCCTCGGTTATAGGTGAAGTTTTGAAGGATAAAAATGTAAGGGTTTTTGTGGATAAAGATGGAAGGGAGAAAAAGGTTTATCCACCAGCCCAAGATGAACTGTGGGTTGCTCTAGAAAGAAAGGTTTAGGTTGAGTGGATGGATTTGAATATTGTTTTTAAGCCTATATGGTTTGACTCTTTCGGTGCAAAATCTTCATGCAGCCTAATCAAAACACCAAACCTAAAAATTCTTATAGACCCTGGTGTTGCTGCTATGCAGCCTAGTTTTCCAGCACCTGAAAATATGAAAAGTTTTTGGTATGAGGAGGGTTATAAAGCCATAAAATCAGCCTCAAAAAACGTTGATGTCGTTGTTGTTTCCCACTACCACTACGACCATTTTATAGACTTTGAAAAAACAGTCTATGAGGGAAAAACTGTTTTTGCAAAAAACCCTAACGAGTTTATAAACGACTCACAAAGAGGGAGAGCTGAAGAATTTTACAAGCATCTTTATGAAACTTTTAGCAAGGAAAAATTTGAGAATTTGCTTAGAAAACCTAAACCTAAAGAGTATAAAAGTCCTCTTGAAAACCTACCACTCGCAAAAAACGAAAAGTTTGGAGACTACGAAAAACGGAGAAAAAACCTTCTGGCTCAGGGTGAAAAATGGTTTTTTAAAAGGGTGGAGAAATGGAATCGTTATAAGGTGATTCCTGAGCTTGAGCTGGGTAAGGTTAAGGTTAAGTTTCCTGAGGGGAAAGAGTATAGGTTTGGTGGGACTAAGCTTAGGTTTACCAAACCCCTATTCCATGGAATAGAGTTTTCAAGGGTTGGATGGGTTTTTTCAACGGTAGTGGAATATGGGAAGGAAAAGCTTATTCACACCTCAGACCTAAACGGACCTATAATCGAGGATTATGCTAAATGGATTATCAAAGAAAACCCTACAACCCTAATTTTAGACGGTCCTATGACCTACATGTTAGGCTACACCCTAAACCTAATAAATTTTAGGAGAACAATCAAAAACGTTTTGAGGATAGTTGAGGAAACAAGCAAAATAAAAACGATAATTTACGACCATCATCTCCCAAGGGAACCAAAGTTTAAAGAACGTACAAAAGAGGTTTGGGAAAAGGCTAAAAAACTTGGTATAAAAATGGTTACTGCAGCCGAATTTGTTGGGAGAAAAACCGTTGTGCTTGAATATGCTTAAAGGCTTTTCTTTCCTACTCCCACTCTATTGTTGCTGGAGGTTTATGGGTTACGTCAAAAACAACCCTTGTAACCGAGGGAAGCTCATTAGTTATTCTTGTAGAAATTTTTTCTAGAACCCTATAGGGTATTTGAGCAAAACTTGCAGTCATAGCATCCTCACTTTTAACAGCACGAACAGCAACCATGTATCCGTAGGCTCTAGCATCTCCCTTAATGCCAGTAGTTTTAACATCAGCTAAAACAGCAAAATACTGCCATAAAGAGTCAGCTAAACCAGCTTTCTCAATTTCTTCTCTAACAATCCTGTCAGCCTTTTTAACGATTTCAAGTTTTTCCTCAGTAACCTCACCTACAACCCTAACAGCCAAACCAGGTCCTGGAAAAGGCTGTCTCCAAACAATTTCTTTTGGTAAACCTAAGCTTTCAGCAACTCTTCTAACCTCATCTTTGTAGAGGTCTCTTAAAGGTTCAACAATACCCTTAAACTCTATTTTTGTTGGTAGTCCAGCAACGTTATGGTGGGTTTTAATTTTTTCAGAATGTTTTCTAAAACCAGACTCAATCCTGTCAGGGTAGATTGTCCCCTGAATTAGATATTCAGCCTTAATCTCTCTTGCAACCTCCTCAAAAACCCTAATAAACTCCTCACCAATAATTTTTCTTTTAAGTTCAGGGTCTACCACACCTTTAAGCTTTTCCAAGAACCTCCTTCTAGCATCAACCATAACAAAACTCATATCAAACTTTTTAAAGGTTTCAGAAACAGCCTCAGGTTCACCTTCCCTCATAAAACCATGGTCAACAAAAACTGCTGTCAACCTTTTACCCACAGCCTTAGAAGCCAAAACAGCCGCTGTGCTTGAGTCAACCCCACCACTTAAAGCAATAATACATCTACTATCTCCAACCGTTTCCCTAATCTCTTTAACAGTTTTCTCAATAAAGTTTTCCATAACCCATTTTGGCTTACACCTACAAACCCTAAAAATAAAGTTTCTTAACATCAAAGTTCCTCTTTTAGTGTGGGTAACCTCAGGATGCCACTGTAAACCATAGATAGGTTTTCTCCTATGTCTAAACGCTGCTATAGGAGAATTTTTTGTGTAAGCTAAAACCTCAAACTCTTTTGGAAGCTTGTATACGGTGTCTCCATGACTCATCCAAACCTTTTCTCTTCGTTTTAAGCCAAACAAGATTTTGTCTGGCTTAATTATGGTTGCATAGGTTACCCCATACTCTTTTTCCTTTCCAGGTTTAACCTCACCACCAAACATGTAGGCTAAAAGCTGATGACCATAACATATCCCAAGAATGGGAATACCTAAATCCAAAATTTCCTTGTTAGGTTTTGGAGCATCCTCCACATAAACACTTGAAGGCCCCCCAGACAAAATTAAGCCTTTAACGTTAAACTTTTCACCTAAACTTTTAATTTCTTCTGGTGTTATGTTGAAGGGAACAACCTCGGAGTAAACTTTTTGTTCTCTCACCCTTCTACCTATCAGATGACAATATTGTCCACCAAAATCTAGGACAAGTATAGAGTCTGGTTTTTGGCTTAAAACCATCCTAAGATTCACCTATTATTCAAGTCTTACTCTAACACCCCTCCCAGCCAAATACTCTTTAACCTCTTTTATGCTGTAGGTTCCATAATGGAAAATGCTTGCAGCTAGGGCTGCTGTAGCCTGAGTTTTTGTAAAAACCTCGTAGATGTGTTTTAGGGTTCCACAGCCACCAGAAGCTATTACAGGTATGTTCACCCTCCTACTAACCTCACCAGTTAAAATTAGGTCGTAGCCTTCAACAGTTCCATCCCGATCCATGCTTGTAAGCAAAATTTCACCAGCACCTCTCTCCTCAACCTCCATAGCCCACTTTATAGCATCAACACCAGTAAACTTTCTTCCACCATAGATAGAACATTCAAACCAACAATAACCCTCAGAAGTTTTAACAACAATTTTATCCTCAGCTTCATCAGGAGACTTTACATATCTCCTTTTTGCATCAATAGCCACAACACAAGCCTGACTTCCAAAATATTTTGAAATTTCGTTTACAAGGTTTGGGTTTTGGATTGCAGCAGTATTAATTGAAACTTTGTCAGCCCCAGCATTAAACACCTTTTTCGCATCCTCAACTGTTCTAATCCCACCTCCAACGGTTAAAGGCACAAAAACATTTTCAGCAGTCTTCTCAATTATATGAATCATTGTCTCTCTTCTTTCATGGCTTGCTGTAATATCAAGAAAAACGATCTCGTCAGCCCCATCCTCATAATATTTTTTTGCAAGCTGCCAAGGGATACCAGCATACCTAATCTGTTTAAACTCCACACCCTTAACAACCCTACCCTCAGGAACAGCAAGATCACAGTCTAAACATGGGATTATTCTTTTACAAAGCATGGTTAACCTCTAACCCCAAAAAGTTTTTTAGGATTTTTAAACCTATCCTCCCACTTTTTTCAGGGTGAAACTGGACACCATAAAGGTTATCCTTCCAAACAGCTGCCGTCACATTACACCCATACTCGGTTTTTGCGGCTATAACATTTTTATCCTCTGGTATCGCATGGTAGGAATGGGCAAAATACACGTATCCGTCTTCTATGCCCCTAAATATGGGACAGTTAGGTTTTACTATTTCCAGCCTGTTCCATCCAATATGTGGAAGTTTTAGCTTTGTTTTTATTTTTACAACTTTACCTTTTATCAGCCCTAAACCCTTCACATTTTTAGACTCTTCAGACTCCTCAAAAAACATTTGAAAACCTATACATATTCCAAGAACAGGAACACCCAAATCTATAGCCTCAAAAATTTTTGGTATAAAGGGTTGAAGGTTTTTTATTCCATCCTCAAAAGCACCAACACCAGGAATCACCAGCAAACTTTTCTCTAGCTCTAGTTTTTGCGGGTTTTCTACCACATCTACTTCTGCCTTAAGATACTTAAAGGCATTATAAACACTTCTAATGTTTCCCATCCCGTAGTTAACTATTGCTACCTTAAACTCTTTCCTCCCCCCACCTAAACTCTAAATTTTAGATAAGTCTAAAATCCTCTTTAATCGTTGTTAAAACAAAGTGGGTGTTTGTTCTTTCAACATGTTGAAGAGAAAGCAGAGACTTTGTAAATTTGCTGAGTTCTTCACGAGTTTTAAATTTTGCTATTATCATGGCGTCTGTAAGACCTGTTGTATCATAAACTGCGCAAACATTAGGTTTTTTAGCAATTTCCTTATCAACCTCAAGAAGCCTACCCTTAGAAACCGTAAGCTCTATTACGGCTGTTAACTCGTAGCCTAACTTTTCATGATCTAAAAGAACAGTATAACCTTTAATTACCCCTTTTTTCTCCATATTTTTAACCCTAGCTAAAACAGTTCCAACAGAAATTCCAACCCTTCTAGCAATTTCACGGAAAGATTTACGTGAGTCTTTTAGCAGCTCCTCTAAAATTCTTAGGTCAATCTCATCTAAATCTTCCTGTTTCCTCATGCTTATCCTTCTCCTTAAGTTAGTTAGAGAAGGGTTTAGGGTATTTATCTCTTTGGTTTCTCTGAACAAAAATAAAAATTTTGTGGATAAAAATGGACATATGCTCTGTTTACACGAGGAAAAGTATATATCTAAACGAAGCGAATCATGTAAAACATTACCAAGGTTTATGGTGGAAGATATGCCATACGAAAAAACAAAAGATGGGAAACTAAAAACGTTAGAAAGAAAACCTGAGGAAATCTTAGAGATAATAAAGAAGGAGAAAATCAGGTTTATAGACTTACACTTCACAGATGTTCCAGGAAAACTTCAACATACAACAATTTCTGCTGACTTTTTGGATGTTGAAAGCTTTGAGGAGGGTATTCCAAAACTTGACGGCTCCTCTATTAGAGGCTACGTTGAAATTCATGAGTCTGACATGGTTCTTAAACCAGACCCCTCAACCTTTGCAATAGTCCCATGGATGCCTGAAAACCTAAAAACTGCAAGGATGTTTTGCAATGTTTACTGGGGTTTTGGTTTAGGTAGGTTTTCACGTGACCCTAGGGGTGTTGCCCAAAAAGCTGAACAGGTTCTTAAGGATGAAGGATACGACATCTCCTATTGGGGTCCTGAAGTTGAATTTTTTGTTTTTGATAGGGTTAGCTGGGATGTTTTATCCGCCTATAAAGGTCAAAGCTACCAGATTGAATCTAGGGAAGCTGCTTGGAATGTTGAGGGTAAAGGTTATCCTATAAGGTTTAAGGAGGGATATTTTCTAGCTCCACCACAAGATACGCTTATGGAGTTTAGGTGTGAATGTTCAAGAGTTTTAGCAGAATACTTTGGTGTGATTTGTGATGTTCACCACCACGAGGTTGCTGGTGCAGGTCAAAATGAAATAAACATTTACAGAGACAGCTTAACAAACACTGGAGATAGTGTTATGACCCTTAAATATGTGATTAGGAATTTGGCTTACCAACGTGGAATGCTTGCAACCTTTATGCCTAAACCCATATTCATGGATAATGCTTCAGGGATGCATGTTCATGTAAGCCTATGGAAAAACGGTGAAAACGTTTTTTACGACCTAAATGACCCACATGCAGAAATAAGTCAGCTTGCCAGATACTTTGGTGGAGGACTTTTAGAGCATGCACGTTCTCTAGCAGCCATAGTTGCACCAACAACAAACTCCTATAGAAGACTTGTCCCAGGTTATGAGGCTCCAGTTTATATTGCTTGGAGCCGTAGAAATAGGTCTGCATGTTTAAGGGTTCCTGTCTACCATAAAGGTCCAAAAGCCTCAAAACAGAAGAGGCTTGAGTTTAGACCCCCAGACCCCTCATGTAATCCATACCTATGTTTTGCAGCCTTACTTGCTGCTGGTTTAGATGGGATAAAAAAGAAGATTGATATTGGAGACCCTGTAGACGAGGATATTTATAAGCTTACACCAGAAAAAAGAAGAGAGTTTGGAATTAAGGAGCTTCCTGGAAGCCTAAAAGAGGCTGTTGAATGTTTACAAAGCGACCAAGAATATTTAAAACCAATATTCAGTCAAGACCTAATAGACAAAATAATTGAGCTTGAAACTAACGAATATAGTGAGGTAAACCTAAGACCACATCCATACGAATTCTACCTATACTTTGACAGGTAGACAGCACCATAATTCAAAGTAATACAACCCTTCTTTTTAGATTTTTGAGGAAACTAGTTGTTTAGGGATAGGGATATTTTATAAGTGTTTTTAATGTTTCTTTAAATTTGTGGGTCTAATGAAAATAGAGTTAGAGAAGCTTAGACTTATAGGTTTAACAGGCAGTACAACAAGCACAACAGAGGCTCCTTTAATTTTGCTTGAGGGTGAGGAGGCTGATGTAAGGGAAGAAGAGGTTGTGGTTGTGGATAACCGTGGAAGCCTTATTTTTGCTGTTTGTAGGCAGGGTTTAGGTATAAACGAAAATTTAAGGGTTGGAGGTTATAGTCCCGGAGTTGCCTATGTTCGTTCAACAGGAAAACCTCCATCAACAGCCAAAGAATCCTACCATTTTATCCTATCCTTTATAGGTGTTTTTACGGATGAAGGTTTAAAAACAAACGATTCTATAGTTGCTCCAGGTTCACCTGTTTATCTTTTTAGGGGTTCAGGTGTAAACCCTTTTGACTATCTTAAGCCTTCTGAGTGTGTTATGGGTGGTTATCTTGCATCAGCAAAAAAGAAGGGGGAGGAGTGGCAGATACCCTTTGACAAGACTTTTATACCCTACCATATAGGTGTTTTTGGAGCAACAGGTTCAGGGAAATCACGTCTAGCTAGACATGTACTTATCCCCTTGCTTAAAAAGGCTGGTTATGGTGTTCTTGTGCTTGACTGGGAAGGAGTAGACTACACACCATTCTTTAAGCAAGAATCAATCTCGATTTGTGATTTTAGGATGGATGCTTATGCTGCAGCTGATTTTGTTGTTCGTAGCGCTGACTATTTTGGTTATGATAACGAGGAAAAACCTGTACCTCAAGCAGTTATACATGTTATGTCTAGGGATATGGGTGATGGTGAAAAATGGTGGGATAAAATATCTATTAACGCCAAAAACGGTGGGGAGTTACGTGAAAAGTTAAGGGTTGAGGTTTTGGAGAGGCTTAAAAAAAGGGACACAAAAAACCAGTATATGGCTATATGGGAATTTAAATTTGAGTCTGGTCTTGAAAAGATAATGGATGAGGATTGGGAACTGCTGTATAGGTTTGCAAGTGGAAAAACAAGTGTTGAAGATTTTAAGCTTCCAAGCCAAGGGGAAGTTTGTGTTATAGATATGAGTGAAGTAAGCGACGAGCTAAAACTCTCCTTTTTCTCAAAATTATGCAGCAAAATCCTTTCAACCATGCAAAAATTAAGGGATAAAAAGCTACGTTTAGCCTTAATAATTGATGAGGCTCCGCAATACTGTCCTTTTGAGCCTAGAGGTTTACGTGTTAAAACAACAGAACAAATAAAAAATTTGTGTGCTTTGGGAAGAAAACGTGAATTATGTGTTGTTCTTTTGGCTCAGGGAATGGCTGGTGAAATAGGTATAAATGCGGCTGTAAGAAGAAACCTAAACACACTTTTCATAGGTCAAATCCATCCGTTAGATTTGGAGGAGGCAGGTAAAAGACTTGCACCCTACGGAATAAAACCTGAAAAGCTTCTCTACCTAAATCCTGGTGAATTCTATTTTACGGGTAAAATTAATCCTCTTCCAACACCACTCCTAATATCCTTCAAAATCGACTAGGAGGAGGGAACGGTAAAGTGGAGGGTGAGGAAAATCCCATATTAAATATGCCAAGACCTATTGTTGATGCTTTGTTTAAAAGTGCAGACGTGGAAGCTGAAAATGCTTTAACAAGAATTTTAAGCCTAAAGGCTAGAGTAGAAAAGGTTAAAAAACTTTTTCAGTTTAAAAGGCTTGGTAAAAGGAGTCTGGAAAATAGAAGGATAGTTGCTGTAGATGGTTCAATGTCTACTGCTCCAAGCAAACGTATAGGTTCTTCTTTTGCCATATATTCGGCTGGATACATGGTTTTTGAGGGTGATAAGCTTATCGATGAAAAATATTATGCTGGCTCTTTAAGCTGGATTGAAGGAAGAACGAGAAATTTTGGTGTTTTGCTTAAGCTGCTTATGGCTTATACGGAGAGAAAAGCAGCTTTAGAGGCTTACTGGAAATATAATCCAGATTTTATTCTGCTTGACGGTCCATTCTTCTATTTTAGGGGTAGATGTAGATACATTAGGGATGTTAGGTTGGAGGTTAAAGGTTTTGAGAAAGGCTTAGATTTGATTGAGGATGTTAGGGATAAGACTTTAACACTTATAGGGACTGGTAGGGCTGTAGGTGTTATAAGACGTAGTACTGGCAGGGCGATAGATGGGTGGATAGCTTATAGGTTTGGTGAAGACTCATGCGTAAGAACACGTGACAAACATGTTTTAACAATGCTTATGCCTGAAATGAGTTTATGGAGTTATGATAGCCTTTTAGACGATGACCCATACACCTACACCACATTCTACTATTTTTACAGGTATTTAAGGCAGAAAGGTTATACCGTCCAAGAATTGGATGAGAGGAAGTTAGACCTTATAAGTCAGTCAAAAAAACATATTGAAAAAAATTTGAGGGAAGATTTAAACCTAAAACCTGAAAAAATCCCCAAGCTAAAGAGATACTATGTTAGGTATACTTCTACAACATCACCGTTTGAGGTTGAGGCTGTTGAGGGAACAGATGTTATAGGTTTTTCAGAGCTTTTTGCAGGTTTTTATAATCAAACAACAGGGTTACCCTTACCAACAGACCTAATAGACAACATGGTTTGTCTACCAAAAGGTTCAACAACAGCCTTCACAGAGGAGGTTGAAGCAAGACTTATCAAAAACAGGAAGCTAACCGATAAAACCACAATCTCAGACTATTTCGCCTATCTTAACCCACAGAAAAAAGAGTTTGTGTAAAAAGAGTTGAAAACTAAAAAATGGAGAAGGAAGACACTAAAAATGCTAAGAAAGAGTTAAGGGAAAAAATTTGGAGTTTAATGGAGAAAAATAGGGTTGCAAGGTTTCCACTCCCGTTAAAGGATAGAATACCAAACTTTGAGGGGTCTGAAAAAGCTGCAGAAAGAGTTAGAGAGTTAGGGTTGTGGTTGAAGGCTAAGGTTGTTTTTGTAAACCCTGACTATGCACAAAAAAAGGTTAGAGAATATGTCTTAAAGGATGGAAAGGTTTTGGTTATGGCTTCACCAAAACTAAAACAGGGGTTTCTACTTGTTAACCCTGAAAAAGTTAAGGGGAAAGAAGATTTTGCATCAACAATTAAAGGAGCCTTTAGATACGGTAAAACTGTAACTTTAAACGAGATTCCAAAACCAGACCTAATAGTTACTGGTTGTGTTGCTGTGGATAAGGATGGGTTTAGGCTTGGTAAGGGTGGAGGCTACGGAGATAGAGAGGTAAACATGTTAAGGGAAAAGTTTGGCTATATCCCCGTCATCACAACCATCCATGAAACCCAAATTGTGGATAGGGTTCCTAGAGAAGAATACGATGTAAAGGTTGATGTTGCTGTCACCCCCACAAAAATAATCTTTTTTAGAAAAAGCTGATAAAAATATAGTGTTGAGGTGGCTTTATTTTGGATGTAATGGAAGCAATAAAGGGTAGAAGAAGTATAAGAAGCTATAAGCCAGACCCTGTTGAAGATGAAAAATTAAACCAGATTTTTGAGGCTGTACGTTGGGCTCCATCTTGGGCGAACACCCAATGCTGGGAGTTTATAGTTGTTAAAGACTCTGAAACAAAAAAGAGGCTTTCAGAAACCTTAACCAAAAATAATCCTGCAACAAACGCTGTTTTATCAGCACCCATAGTTTTGGTTGCATGTGCAAAAAAGGGTGTGTCAGGATATAAACGTGGAGAACCTGTAACAAGTAAGGGTGACTGGTATATGTTTGATATGGGTTTAGCCATCCAAAACCTAACCTTGGCTGCACATAGTCTTGGCTTAGGAACCGTAAACATAGGAGCTTTTAACGCTGAGAAGGTTGCAGAAATTCTTGGTGTTCCGGAGAATGTTGAAGTTGTTGAACTTATTCCTTTAGGTTATCCAGAAAAAATTCCAAACCCACCACCAAGAAAAGACATTAAAGAGTTTGTCTTCTACGAGAAATACGGAAACAAGTAAAGAAAGTCAAAACCTAAAAATTGTCCCTAAATAAAGCTATTTTTGAGTTTTTGTTAAAGTTGATACTATAGGAAAGGTTATCCGAAAAACCTTGTTAGGTCTTTAGATTTTAGGCTGCCTAACTGCTCCTTTTTTACACCAAACATTTCAAGGATTCTTAGGGCTGCTGGAATTATCTGGTTTTCCACATAATAGTTTGTGTCAAGCTGTTCAGGTTTAGCCATAAGGTAGGGGACAGCCTTCTCGTAAAGCTTACCTTCACCCTTAACAATAACATAGCCAACCTTATCTCCAACGGTAAGATTCCAACCTGCACGTATAAGCTTTTTAGCAGCCTCAACATGGGGAGCCTTAACCTGATAATCCCTAACAGGCTTTGTTATTGTTTTCCAAATGATAAAAGGTTCAAGCTCTGAAACTCCACTTCTAAGCTTTTCCGTATAGTTTTTAACGTATTCAACAGCTTTTTCAGGTTTAACCTCCCTTAAAACCATCTCTAAAACCTTCTCCTGAACCTGTTTTGCAGCCTCACACCAATCTCCCCTAGCAACCTCAAGCCCTACAACATCAATCCTCCCATCTGGGAGGAGACCAGCATACCTCTTTTTTGCCTCAGTAAAAAGTATCCTACGGTAAACAACCTCAGGTCTAATTTCTAAACCTATGCTTCCCCTTACATCCTCCAAAAACCTCTCAATTTTTTTCTCATCATATTTTACGAAGACACTATCTGTGTCACCATAGATAACTTCAAGCCCATGTTTTTTTGCAAGACTTATAGCCTCCATTATTGTTTTTCTCCCCCAGGCAGCTGTAGCCTCAGCAACTTCGCTTACAAACCATCTTGCACCCCTCCAACCACAATAACCGTAGGTTGCATTCGTGATAACCTTAATGCTTCTTTGTCTTGCATCAAGAATTCTGTAAATCTGGTTTTCCGACTTTAGTTTAGCCATTTGTTTTTGAATATTTTTTCTTGCCTCCATAAGCTCTAACAATACCTGCTTATAAAATCCTGGAGGTTCTTTTCTAAACCTATGGTTTACCTCTGGAGCCACATAAAATTCTTCTATTTTTTCTTCTGGTTTTAGGTAGGTGTCTGGTGAAAGGTTATATTTTACCATGAGGTTTGGATACATAGCACTAAAGTCTAAAACAGCAATATCCTCATGTAAACCTGGTTTAGGTTCAAGAACCATCCCCCCCTTATAGGGGTAGAATGACTGTTCAACCCTTTTTGGGACAAGCTCACCAAAAGCTAAGGCTTTACGGATAAGATACCAGTCAACCCTAAAACCTACAGCAGCAGCACACACAAAGTCAGCTGGTATCCCTATAAGGTTTGCAAGCTGAAAAACAAAGTTTAACATGAAATCTGAAACCTTTTTTGTAAGCATAGCCCTATACTCGCAAAACTTAACCAGAAGACTTCTTTTTTCTTTATCCTCCCAATATCTATGGATTTCCGTTTCAAGAATTTTTGTTGGAGGCTCCTCTTTTATTCCCAGAAAGCTTGCAAAGTTTTCTAAAGTTTTAACCTTAACTTCAGGAAAATCTTCAGCAAGGTCTAGTAGGTCTATGTTTAGTCTTCCAACAACTGAAACATGACCGTAAACACTTGTGTGAGGTTCTTCTCCAATCCTATCCACTGAAAGCTTAACACCATTCTTTTTTGAGCGTTGAAGCAGATAAGACCAATCCACCCTATTTGAGTTATAGCCTACAATAACATCAGGGTCAAAACTTTGAATATAGCCAACAAACTCTTCAATCAAACCTTTATCGTTACTGTTTTTTGCTTCAAAAACTTTTGTTTCCCCGTTATTGTTTACTGTTGAAATGACTAGGATAGGGTCTCTATCAGGGTTTGGTGAACCGATTTTTGTGTGGTAGATGGCTGAGAAGGCTAAAAGTTTTAGGGGTGGTAGGTCAAGCTTTTCATAGGCTTCAGGTTTACCTTTAACAAGATAAACCTCATCAACCTTTATAGGCTGGTTTAAACTGGTTTTTTCAGCTTCAACCTTATGCCATCCACAAGGCTTTAATTCTTGTTCAATAAGGTAGAGTGAGGAATATCTAAGGTCATCATGTAAGATTTCTTTAACTAAAGGATTTTTTGTTAGGTTTTTTACGTTATACTCGATTTTTTCTAGGGTTTTAAGGATAACCTTGATGGCTTTAACAAGTTTACCAAAATATTTTTTCTCCTCAACCAAAACATTAACAACATCAGGAAGTTCACTTTTAATCTTTTCAGCTAAAATGTTTACATCTTCCTCTTTTTTGGGAAGAACATAAAAGTATGGCTTAAAATTTTTGTCGATTAAAAGTATTCTTTTACCGTTTTCGTTTAAACCCCAAATTCTTATTTCAGGTAAACCATCAACAACCTCTTGGTTAACATCTAAAAGCCAAAAGTTAACCTTCAAACTTTCACCCACAATTATTTTCTATAAGGTATGATAGGCTATAAGCCTACAGCTAAACATGCTGGGTGTTTTCGTTAAGCTGTAGACTCATAACTAGGGCATCCTCCCCATCCCCATAATAGTTTCTAAGGGTGTAAACATGTTTAAACCCAAAACTTTTGTAGAGGTTTTGGGCTGGAATATTGCTTTTTCTAACCTCAAGCTTAATCTCGTGAAAACCCTTCTCTTTAAGGGTTTCTAAAAGCCTTTTAAGAAGCTTTTTTGCAACACCCCTCCCCCTATAGGATGGATGAACAGCTATGGATGCTATATGGGCGGTTCCACCCAGTTCTGATATCGAGGCTATATAACCTACAACCCTCCCATCCAAAACAGCAACAAAAAAATCTCCAAAAACTAGGGTAGCCAAAGCCTTAAGCAAAACCCCCGGATAAGGGTCTATAAAAGAAGACCTTTCTATAATTTCAAGTTCAGGTAGGTCAAAAAGGTCTACAGGTCTAATCTTTACATCATCAACCATTTTAGCTATTGTTTTAAGCTTCATGGTCTCTTTTATATTTTAGGTTGAATTTAGGGAAGCCTAAAGAATGAGGGTGCTTGAGCTAGACAAGAAAAAGGGTATATTGGGTTTGGCTGTGGAAAACCTAGACGACCTATGGCATCTTTACAATCTAATCCAGAAGAATGATGTTGTTTATGCTAAAACAACCCGTGAGATTAAGGTTAGAAACGGTATGGGAAAGTTTTCTGAGGGGAGAAGAATTCTTTTAACGCTTGGGTTAAAGGTTGAAAAGGTTTTTTTTGATAGAAGCATGAATAGGCTTAGGATTAGGGGAATTGTTATCGAGGCACCTGAAAAATATGAGGGAATTAAAGGCTCCTACCATACAATAACCGTTCAACCAAACAGCAACATCAAAATAGTTAAACAAAAAATTTTGGATTACCATCTTAAAAGAGTTGAGGATGCATGTAAAAAAGAGACAAAACCAATTTTTGTTGTATCCATAGATGATGAGGAAGCTTGTATTGCTGTTGTTCACAGGTTTGGTTTCAACATAAAATTTGAGAAGAAGATTAGGCTTCCAGGAAAACTTGAAGTTAAAAAAAGGGATGAAGCAGTAAAAAAATATTTTTCTGAGGTTTTAAAGGCTTTAGAAGAAAACCTAAAAAACCATACTAACAGTGTGGTTGTTTTGGTTGGTCCAGGATATATTAAAGAGGAGTTTGCAAAATACCTTAAAGAAAAACTTAAACCAACACCAAAAATACATGTAGGCTCAACAAGCTCCTCTGGTTTGGCTGGTGTAAGTGAGGCTGTAAGAAGTGGTTTACTGTTAAACATAGCCAAAGAACATAGGTTTCTTAGGGAAAGCCAGCTTGTTGAAGAGTTTTTTGCTGAGGTTGCATCTGAAAAGGGGAAGGCTGCTTATGGTTTAGAGGAGGTTGAAAACGCTGCAAAAATAGGGGCTGTTAAAAGCCTGATGGTTGTTGATAAGCTTTTAAGGGAGGCTTCGGATGAGGAGAGGCTTAAACTTGAGGATGTTATACATTTGGTTGAGAGTAAGGGTGGTGAGGTAACGGTTTTAAGTAGTGAACATGAAGCTGGAGAAAAAATTCTTTCTTTAGGTGGGGTTGCAGCAATCTTAAGGTTTAGGGTGTAAAGGGAGGAGTTTTTATGTGGTTTGACCAGTTAACCTTTTATCTTTTTCTTTTTCTTGTGGTGTGGCTTATAGCTTACATGCTTGGTGAAAAATTTGGTTTAAAAAGGTATGGGGTAGAAATTTTTCCGTTGGTGTTTATCCTTAGAACAAAAAAGGTTAACAAGGTTTTAGAGTTTACAGCTAAAAAGATGGGTAGGGTTATCCCAACTATTGCAAACATTTTTATTGTTTTAAGTGTCGGCTTAATGGTTTTTGGAGCCTACACTCTAACAAAAAACCTTTTCCACCTTTTTTATAGGGTTGAAAAAGCAATCCCAATTTTTCCAGCTGTACCCATGGTTACGGTAAGAGCATCACTCCCATACTTTCTTGTTTCTGTTGCCATCATAATATTGGTTCATGAGTTTGCTCATGGTATAGTCGCAAGCTATGAAAAAATAAAGGTTAAGTCTGCTGGCTTCATGTTTTTAGCAATAATACCTGGAGGGTTTGTTGAGCCTGACGAGGAAAGCTTTAAAAAGGCTGAGTTAACCAAAAAGCTAAGGGTTTTAGCTGCAGGCTCCTCTGCAAACCTTGTTTTTGGTTTAATAGTGATAATCTTGTTGGCAACACTTTTCCCACCTTCAGGTGTGCTTATTCAGGGTGTTGTTAAGGATAGCCCTGCAGATAGGGTTGGGCTTCAACCCGGGGATGTGATTAAGGCTGTTTATGGTAAGCCTACACCAAACCTTCAGGTTTTTAGGGAGATTATGGGAAGTGTTAGGGTTGGGGAAACTGTTGATTTAAAGGTTGAGTTTAGGAATGGGACAATTGCAACCTTAAACGTTAAAACTGTTTCTGCACCTGAGAATAGGAGTAGGGCTATTATTGGGATTTATCCAACAGACTACATTAAAATTACACCCTTATACCTTACGTTTTTCTGGGTTCAGCTTTGGTCTATAAGTATAGCTATTGTTAACATGTTACCGATTTACCCGTTGGATGGTGGAAGCTTTGTATATTATCTGCTTGAAAAATATCTTAAAAAAAGGTATGCAAAAATTCTTGGTGCTGTTATTTCAGCCATCTTTATTTCTTTGCTTGGGTTAAACATAGCCTTAACCTTTTTAAGGTTTGGTTTTATATCCATCTAAAAGTTTAGGGTTCACCTATTAACCCTTAAAAATTTTCTTTTATAGGGCGGGAGGAAGCTTGCTTTGTAATCTTTGTGGTAAACGTGAAGCAGTTTTTATACGCCACTATTCTGGTGAAAAACTGTGTAAAAACTGTTTTTTAGCTTCTATAGAAAAAAAGGTGAAACAGACAATTTCAAGGTATGGTATGTTTAGGTTTGATGATAGGATTGCTGTTGCTGTTTCAGGTGGGAAGGATAGTCTTTCCCTCCTCTACATCCTCCACAAAATTGAAAAAAATTTTCCTAGGGCAAGTCTTTTTGCAATAACTGTTGATGAGGGGATAGGGGGGTATAGGGAGGAGGCTGTAAAAAGGGCTGAGGAAACCTGTAAAAGGCTTGGAGTTAAACATGTGGTTGTCTCCTTTAAAGAATGTTATGGGATTAGCGTTGATGAGATAGCTGAAAAGGTTGAGGGTAAGGGTGGGGAGCTTACACCATGCTCCTATTGTGGTGTTTTACGTAGAAGAATACTAAACAAGGTTGCAAGAGAATATGGTGCAACAAAACTTGCCACAGCCCACACCCTAGACGATGAGGTTCAAACAATCCTTTTAAACTTTATTCATGGAGATATTTTTAGAGCTTCAAGGGTTGAACCTAAAACTGTAGATGAAACTGGAAAATTTGTTCCAAGAGTAAAACCTTTTTCCGAGATTCCCCAAGAGGAGATTACTCTTTACGCCTATTTTAGGGGGGTAGGCTTTCAGTCTTCAGACTGTCCTTATGCTCATCTTGCCTTAAGAAGCGAGATTAGAGAGTTTTTGAATAGGCTTGAGTATAGGCATCCTGGAACAAAGTTTACTATTTACCGTTCTTTTGAGAAGGTTAGACCGTTTTTAAAGCCTATCAATGTTCCAGAGTTAAGGTTGTGTGAGGTTTGTGGTGAACCTACAACAAAGCCTATTTGCGAATCTTGTAGTATGATTAAACGTCTTTTAGCCTTTTAGAATTGTTTAAATTTTGTGGTTTTAAAGTTTATTTTGAGCTTGGTGTTTAAGGTTTGAGCTTAAAAAGGGAGGAACCCCATGGAAACGTTGAATATAAGCTAAAACTGGCTAGTTTTGATGCTAAAAGGCTTGAGGAGATTGCAACCCAGCTTAAGTATAGGATTGAGGAGGGTTTGGGTGAAGCCATCTATGAGATTGGTGTTATGGATGATGGTAGGGTTGTTGGGTTAAGTGAAGAAGAACTTAAAACCTCGCTTAAAAATCTGGAGGAGGCTGCAAAAAGGATAGGTGCAAAGGTTACTGTGATACGTGAGGTTAACGGTAAGAT
>QMXD01000007.1 GCA_003661965.1 Candidatus Hecatellales archaeon | reverse complement strand
ATCTTGAATGTATAGGTTGCCATGAAAAAATAAGCCCAGAACATGTTTCCTACTATTGTGGAAAATGTGGAGACCTTCTTGAAGTAAAATATGACTATGAAAAGCTAAAACTAAGATTAGAGGAGTCTGGATGGAAAAATAAGCCTCTCTCAGTTTGGAAGTATGAAGACTTTTTACCCATCATCGATAAGTCAAAAATTGTTTCGTTAAGGGAGGGGGGAACAAAGCTTTACAAGTGTAGCCGTTTAGCTGAAAAGCTTGGGCTAAAAAATCTTTACATTAAAAATGAGGGTGAAAACCCTACAGGCTCTTTTAAGGATAGGGGGATGACTGTTGGTGTTACAAAAGCCTTAGAGTATGGGGTTAAAACTGTTGTTTGTGCTTCAACAGGTAACACCTCAGCCTCTTTAGCTGCATATGCGGCTAAGGCTGGTGTTAGATGTTTGGTTGTTATTCCTTCTGGGAAGGTTGCTTATGGGAAGCTTGCTCAGGCTATTGTTTATGGGGCTGAGGTTGTTCAGATTCGTGGAAATTTTGATGATGCTTTAAACATTATTATTAGGCTTTCTTTAAGTTCAAGGGAGGTTTACATGCTTAACTCTGTTAACCCTTATAGGCTTGAAGGACAAAAAACTTTGGCTTATGAGGTTGTGGAACAGTTGGATGGTAAGCCTCCAGATAGGGTTGTTGTTCCTGTTGGAAACGCTGGAAACATTAGTGCTATATGGAAGGGGTTTAAAGAGTTTAAAGATTTAGGGTTTATAGATTCTCTACCTAAGATGATGGGTGTTCAGGCTGAGGGTGCTTCTCCAATAGCAAAAGCTGTTAAGGCTGGTGAGGATACTATCAAACCTATACCTAAACCTGAAACCGTAGCCACAGCCATAAGGATAGGTGCACCTGTAAACTGGAAAAAGGCTATACGTGCGATTAGGGAGTCTGATGGTGGTGCTGAAATTGTTTCTGATGAGGAGATTCTTGAGGCTCAAAAGGTTTTGGCTAGAAGTGAAGGTTTGTTTGTTGAGCCTGCAAGCGCCTCCTCTATTGCAGGTTTAAAAAAGTTTTTGGAGGTTGGGGAAATTGACAGGGATGAAACTGTTGTTTGTGTTACGACTGGTCATGGGTTAAAGGATCCTGATACACCTGTGAAGTTTTTTGTTAAACCTGTCGAGGTTGAGGCTGACTTGAATGTTATAAGAAGGATTGTTGGTGTTTAGGATGAGGATAATTCTTGTTGGTTTTGGTGTTGTTGGACAAAGTCTGGTTAAGCTTTTGCTTATGAGAGGAAAAGAGTTAGCTGAGGATTTTAAGATTCACCCTAAGATTGTTGCTGTTGTTGATAGTGGTGGAGCCTCCCTAAACCTTAAAGGGTTAAACCTTGGAAGGGTTTTGGCTGTAAAAAAGGAGAAAGGCTCAGTAGCCATGGATGAAGAATGTGGGGTTAAAACTGTTAAAGCCTCAAAGATTATTGAGGAGGTTGAGGCTGAGGTTGTTGTTGAAGCCACACCAACAAACATAGTTGATGGTGAGCCTGCCCTAACCCATATTAAAACAGCCTTAAAAACGGGTAAACATGTTGTAACAACCAATAAGGGTCCTTTAGCTTTAGCCATGCCTGCTCTTATGGAGTTGGCTGAATATAATAACGTTTTGCTTAGGTTTAGTGGTTGTGTTGGCGGTGGAACACCAATCCTAGATTTTGCAAAAAAATGTCTTCAAGGAGATAAAATTCTTTCTTTTAGGGGAATCCTTAACGGAACAACAAACTATATTCTTACAAAAATGACCTATGAAAACATTTCTTTTGAGGATGCTTTAGCTGAGGCTCAAAAAGCTGGTTATGCTGAGACTGACCCGTCTATGGATGTTGATGGTTACGATTCTGCATGTAAACTTGTAATTTTGGCTAACTGGATTTTAGGCTTAAAAACAGTTTTAAAGGATGTTAAAATTGAGGGGATAAGAAAGATAACCTTAAAAGATGTTAGGGATGCTTTGGATAAGGGTTGTGAGGTTAAACTTATAGCTTCAGCAGAGGAAGGAGGAAACCTTAAGGTTTCTCCACAGCTTATCCCTAGAAGCCATCCTTTATGTGTTGGTGGAGTTTTAAACGCTGTAACTTTTGTTTCTAAGTATGCTGGTGAGGAAACTGTTATTGGTAGGGGGGCTGGTGGAATTGAAACTGCAAGCGCTATTCTAAGAGACCTTTTAGCCATTAAACAAGATATATCTTTAAGGTCAACCTATTCTTAGGTTTAAGGTTGTGGAAAAAATGAAGCTTATAATGAAGTTTGGAGGAACCTCTGTTGCTGACGGTGAACGTATAAGCCATGTATGCAACATTATAGAAAAATATCTTAAACAGGGAAACAAGGTTGTGGTTGTTGTTTCAGCTTTAGCTGGAGTAACAGACCAGCTTGTTAAGGCTTGTGGTTTGGCTGGTAAAGGTGAAAAAGAGTTTATTAAAGGGTTTATCGAGGAGCTTAAAAAAAGACATCTGGAAACATGTCGTGTGGCTGTTAAGGATGAGGGTGTTTGTAGGCTTACAGAAAAAACAGTTGAGGATACCCTGCTTGAGCTTGAAAACGTTTTGGTTGGGGTTTCCTATCTCCGTGAGGTTACACCAAGAATTAAAGACTACATATTAAGTTTTGGGGAGAGACTTTCAACACCAATCGTTTGTGGAGCCTTAAACTCTATGGGTGTAAAGGCGGAATGGTTTACTGGGAAGGATGCTGGCATAGTAACAGACTCAAATTTTGGTGGTGCAAGACCGTTAATGGAAACTACAACCCACCAGGTTAAGGCTAGGCTTCAAAAGGTTCTTGACGAGAATATTACACCTGTTGTAACAGGGTTTATTGCTGCAGACCAGAATGGTGTTATTACAACTTTGGGTAGGGGGGGCTCAGACTGTACAGCCTCAATTTTGGGTGTTGCCTTAGATGTTGATGAGATTTGGATTTGGACTGATGTTGACGGGATAATGACAACAGACCCTAAAATTGAGCCTAAAGCCAAAGTTATACCACAAATATCCTACATGGAGGCTATGGAGATGGCTTATTTTGGGGCTAAAATGATGCATCCTGGAGCCATAGAGATAGTTATGGGTAAAAGGATACCTATAAGAGTTAAAAACACCTTTAACCCTGAAAACCCTGGAACCCTTATTAGTAGTGAACAAAAGGTTGAATCTACATCCATAGTTAAGGCTATATCTTTGATTCGTAAGGCAGCCCTAATAACTGTTGAAGGAGCAGCCATGTTTGGTGTTCCAGGGACAGCAGCAAAAATTTTTAGTTTACTTGGAGAAAAAAACATTAACGTTCTTATGATTTCCCAAAGCTCCTCAGAGGCAAACATATCTTTTGTTGTTCCAAGGGATACGCTTGAAGATGCTTTAAGCATTCTTGAGGTTAAACTTTTAGGTGGAAAGATTGCAAGAGAGATTAAGGCGGAAGATGATATTTGTGTAATAGCTTTAGTTGGTGCTGG
Source organism: Candidatus Hecatellales archaeon (assembly GCA_003661965.1). GTDB lineage: Archaea > Thermoproteota > Bathyarchaeia > Hecatellales > Hecatellaceae > EX4484-218. The sequence goes on along the minus strand of QMXD01000007.1, from coordinate 21,631 downwards.
GATGGTTGGAACACCAGGTGTTGCTGCAAGAGTTTTTAGTGCTGTTGGAAGGGAAAAAATAAACGTAAGAATGATTGCTCAAGGCTCCTCAGAGTTAAACATCTCCTTTGTTGTTAAGGAGGCTGATGGTGAAAGGGCTGTTAAAGCCCTACATAAAGAGTTTGGCTTAGAAAAATAGGTGGAAGAAGTTTAGCCAAGCTTTTTTAAAAGTCTCCTCGGATTTTTTTCAACAACGTTTAAGGCTTGCTCCTCGTTTAAGCCTGAGGCAAGAGCAACCTTAAAAGCAAACTCTTGACTAATAAAATCTTCTGGGCTGTGGAGGTCTGTGTTTACTAGGAGGTTTGCTCCAACCTTTAAAGCGTTTTTTGCCACATGTCCATTAGCCAAACAATGACCTTTTCTTGCTGACAACTCTAAATATACGTTGTTGTTTTTTGCTGTTTCACAGTCTTCTAGGCTGATTAACCCTGGATGTGCAAGAATATCAACCTCACCACATTCAACAGCAACATGGTTTGTGTTTGGTTTAACAGGCTCAACCAAAGTTTCACCATGAACAACAACAACTAGGATACCAAGCTTTTTTGCTTTAACAGCCATCCTTGGTATAGTTTCAGGAGGAATATGGGTAAGCTCAACCCCAGGATAAAACCTTACCTTAAAAGAGTTTTTTTCCATTTCTTCAGCAAACCTAACAAGCTTTAAAGCCACAGATTCAAGGTTTGACTGGTCAACATGGTCTGTTATGGCTATAGCCTCATAGTTTAAAACTTCAGCTCTTCTTAAAATTTCAACAGGTAAAAGTTCACCATCACTAAGCAGGGAATGGGTGTGAAAATCTATTCTACCAGATAAAACCTTACTCAGGTTTTTCACTTTTTCCACCAAAAACCTTTTTTTCTACAATTTGAAGCTTTCCATCCTCAAGTTTTCTGAAAAAACATGTTTTATAGCCTAGGTGGCATGCTCCTCCAGTCTGGTAAACCTTAACAAGAACAGCATCTAAGTCGCAGTCAAAATAGATTTCTTTAAGTGTTTGATAGTTTCCTGAAGTTTCACCTTTTAACCATAATTTTTTACGTTGGGTGCTCCAATAGTGGACAAAACCTGTGGTTAAGGTTTTTTCTATAGCCTCTTTATCTGCAAATGCAACCATTAAAACTTTATCTGTTTCAGCTTCCTGAGCTACAACAACAACCAACCCGTTATGACGATAGTTTAATTTTTCAGCTATCTCTTTAGCTTTTTCAGGGTTAAGGGTGAGTTTTTCCATAGGGTAGTTTTCACCTTCTTCTTCTTTGAAACTCCTCTAATATTTCTTCAAGCCTAATGTTTTTTAGGTTTAGAAGGATAAACATGTGAAACATTAGGTCAACAGCCTCATGAATAATTTCTTTTGAATCCTTATTTTTTGCTGCATCCACAAACTCCTCAGCCTCCTCCTCAACCTTTGCAACAACAGCATCAAAACCTTTCCCTATAAGACCTGAAACATAGGAGGAGGGTTTAGGATTGTTTTTTCTATCCTCAATAACCTTATAAACCTCGGCTAAAACGTTTAAACTCATTTTTTAACCCTCCCAGCAAACCTTCTTCTAACAGATTCAGCATGCCAACCTAAACCTTCAACCATAGCAAAAACCTCAACAATTTTTTTAGCCTTTTTCAAACCGTTTTTGGTTAATTGCTGGATGTGGATAGGCTTTAAAAAGTCGTAGACTGTTAAACCTGAATGGAAGGATGCTGTTCCACCTGTTGGTAGAACATGGCTTACCCCAACAGCATAATCTATAGCAGCAACAGGTGTATATTTTCCAACAGAAATTAAGCCAGCATTATAGACTAGGGAAACAATTTTTTCAGGGTTTTTAGCTAAAACCTCTAAATGTTCAGGTGCAAAAGTGTTTATAAATTCTGCAGCCTCTTCCTCATCATCAACAAGAAGAATTGCACAGTTTCTTCTTAAAGCCTCTTTAACAGTTTTCTTTTCAGACCTTCTAGACAAAAACTCCAAAATTTTTTCTTTAACCTTTAACGCAACCTTCTCAGATGTTGTGATAAGGATTGGAACAGAAAAACTGTCATGCTCAGCCTGAGAAACCAAATCTAAGAATACTAGGGTTGGATTTGCTGTTTCATCTGCAAAAACCATTATTTCTGAGGGACCTGCTGGAAAATCTATTCCAACCTCACCATAAACAGCCATTTTAGCTGCTGTTACATAGATGTTTCCAGGTCCAACTATCTTGTCAACTTTTGGGATTGTTTGGGTTCCGTAGGCTAATGCACCTATTGCTTGAACACCTCCAACCCTATAAACCTCATCAACACCAACCATATCTAAGGCTACAAGGATTGCAGGGTTAACCTTACCTGTTGGGGTTGGTGGTGTGCATGCAACAATCCTTTTAACTCCAGCAATTTTTGCTGGGATTGCAAGCATAAGAACTGTTGATGGGTATGAGGCTTTACCACATGGCACATACAATCCAACAGACCTTATAGGCTTAAAAACCTGTTTTACATAAACTCCACCAGAATTTTTAAGAACCCTGTCTTTTGGAAGCTGTTTTTCATGGATTTCTCTAAGGTTTTTTGAGGCTTTTTCTATTGTTTTGACTAGGTTTTTTGGTGTTTTACGGTATGCCTCTAAAACTTCAGCCTCAGAAACTTTAAGCTTTTCAGGTGATATTTTTACACCATCATAGATTCTTGTATATTTTATAAGAGCCTTATCACCATTCTTTTTAACATCATCCAAAATTTTTAGAATAACATCTCTAAAAGCCCTAAAGTTAGGTTTATTCCTCCCAACAATCTTTTTAAATACTTTTTCATCTAACTCGTTAAGCCTTACAGGTTCAATCATTTTCGGTTAACCTACCTTTGGTGCTTGGAATCTTTTTATGGTTTAGGTTAACCTTAACAGCCTCTTTTAAGGCTCTACCTAAAGCCTTAAAAGTAGCCTCAGCCTTATGGTGGTCGTTTACCCCCCTAAACTCAACCACATGAAGATTAAATTTTCCAGTTTCAGCCAGAGACTTTAAAAAATGGTTTACCATTTGGGATGGGATACCCTCAACATTCTCATATTCAAATTTTAGGTTTGAGTCAAAATAGACTCTTCCTGAAAGGTCTAAAGAAACCATAACTAGAGAGTCATCCATGGGTATTATTGCAACCCCAAACCTATTAATCCCTTTCTTGTCACCTAAAGCCTTATCCAAAGCTAAACCTAAAGTTAAACCAACATCCTCAATAAGATGATGGTTTCCAGCCGAAGTTTTGCTTTCAGCAAAAACCTCCAAATCAAACATACCGTGGAAGGCGAAAGCCTCAAGCAGATGGTCAAAAAAGGGTTTTCCTGTCTGAATTTTTGTTTTACCCTTACCATCCAAATTTAAAACTACTTTTACACTTGTTTCTTTTGTTGAACGTTCAACCTTTTCTTTCCGCACCCCTTACAGCCTCCATAGCCTCCTCTAAACTAAAACACCCATCATATAAGGCTCTTCCAACAACAACACCCCTTAAACCAACATTTAAAAGCTTTAAAATATCTTGAATTGAAGATATTCCACCAGAATAGGTTATGGGTATACTTGTAGAGTTTACAAGCCTAGAAACGTTTTCAAGGTTTACACCTTTAAGGGTTCCTTCAACCTCAACATCGGTAAAAAGGATTGAAGCTATATTGTAGGCTTCAAAACGTTTAGCAAAATCAAAAGGAGAAATTTCTGTTTCGGTTTTCCAGCCTCTTAAAACAACCTTTTTCCTAGAATCCAACGCAACAATCACATTTTTTGAGTCTGTCTTCTCCACAACCCTACCAACAAAATCAGGGTTTTCTATGGCTTTTGTCCCTAAGATAACCCATGAAGCACCATCCTCAACAAGAGAAACAGCCTCCTCAACACTTCTTATACCACCACCAACCTCAACAGGAATATTAACCTTCCTTAAAATCTCCCTAACAATTTTTCTGCTTTTTTTACTGTCATAGATGGCTGCATCCAAATCAACCACATGAAGAATTTTTGCACCCTTCTCCTCCCACATTTTAGCAACCTTTATAGGGTCTGAAGAAACGTTTAAACCTGTTCCAGGCTTACCCTGAACAAGTTTAACACACTTCATGTTTAAGATGTCCACAGATGGAATTATATACAAGAAGTTTCCCCACACCTTTTCCTCAAAACCCATTAGGTTAAACAAGAAAACCTTTAAGTAACCTATAAACCAGTTACATGTAAAGTTTATGTTTGATGTTAACAAAAAGTTTTTTGGATACAAAAGTTTAAAAGCATTTGTTATCTGATTAATTTATTACCAAAATTTAAGCGTGAGTAAAAGATGAAGGTTAAATGTCCAGAGTGTGGAGCTGAATTTGATGTTCCAGACGATGTTATCGTTGGAGAGGTTGTAACCTGCCCTGACTGTGGCTTAGAGCTTGAGGTGGCAAAGATTGAGGCTGGAAACGTTGAGCTTAAACCTGTTCAGGTTGCAGGTGAAGATTGGGGAGAGTAATTGGGGATTTCCATAGGAATAGTTTATGACCAGATACGTTGGGAAGAAAAAGCAATTATAGATACTGCTAAAGCAGGAGGCATACCCATAAAACTTATAGATGCAAAAAGAAATTTTTTTGACTTAACCTGTGAAAGGGAAGAGTTTCTTGGTGATGTTATACTTCAACGTTGTGTAAGCTATTTTAGAAACCTAAACATATCCGCAGTTTTGGAGTATAAAGGGTATACTGTTGTAAACTCTTATGATGTTGCACGTATTTGTGGTAACAAGCTTTTAACAACCCTAATTCTTTCAAAGGCAGGAATTCCAACCCCAAAAACCTATGTTGCATTTACACCAGAAAGCGCTCTTAACGCCTTTGAAAAACTTGAAAACTCAGCAATTTTAAAGCCTATCATTGGTAGTTGGGGGAGGCTTATTGTTCCACTTAAAGACCGTGAAACTGCTGAAGCTGTTTTTGAGGAAAGACAATACATGTTTCCACTCTACCAAGTCTACTATCTTCAAGAGTTTGTTAAAAGACCTCCAAGAGACATTAGAACCTTTGTTGTTGGGGAGGAGGTTGTAGCTGGAATCTATAGGTATTCTTTTGCGGATGTAAAAACAAATATAGCTAGAGGTGGGAAAGCTGAATACTGTCCAATAACAGATGAGTTGAGAGAGTTAAGCCTTAAAGCTGCTGAGGCTGTTGGTGGTGGAATTTTAGGGGTTGACATGATGGAAACTGAGAATGGTTTGGTTGTTCATGAAATAAACCATACCGTAGAATTTCAGTCTACAGTTGAAACCACAGGAATAAACATACCCAAGTATATTGTAGGATATTTAATTAGGAAGGCTAAAAGATAGGTTGGAGGCTAAAAAATGGTTCGTGTTGGAATTATTGGTGGTTCAGGTTATACTGGTGGAGAGCTTTTAAGGCTTCTTTTATCCCATCCTGAGGTTGAGGTTGTTCAGGTAACCTCAAGAGAATATGTTGGAGAATATGTTTTTAGGATTCATTCAAACCTTCGAGGTGTTACAAACCTAAAGTTTGATAAGCCAGACCTCTCAAAAACAATCAGCCTATGCGACCTAGTTTTTATGTCTACCCCCCATGGTGTATCCTCAAAACTTACACCAAAACTTTTGGAGGCTGGATTAAAAGTTATAGATTTAAGTGCAGATTTTAGGCTGAAAAACCCTGAAGACTACCCAAAATGGTATGGTTGGAATCATCCTGCACCAGACCTTCTAAAAAAGGCTGTTTATGGTGTTCCTGAACTTTACAGGGAAAAAATTAGGAATGCTCAGCTTATCGCATGTCCTGGATGTATGGCTGTGGTAACCATTCTTGCTTTAGCTCCTGTTATAAGGGAGAATCTTATCCATAGAGAGCATATTGTTGCTGATGTTAAAATTGGTTCTTCAGGTGCTGGAGCAAAACCTTCAGCCTCAACCCATCATGCTGAAAGGTTTGGTGTGGTTAGACCCTATAAGCCAGCTGGACATAGACATACAGCCGAAGTTGAGCAGGAGCTTAGCCTAATAGCAAACACGGAGGTTAAGGTTTCAATGTCAGCTCATGCTGTAAACATTGTTAGGGGGATTCTTACAACGGTTCATAGTTTTTTGGTTAAGAAGGTTGATACTCCAGCTGTGTGGAAGGCTTTTAGGTCTTTCTACCAGAATGAGCCTTTTATTAGGCTTGTTAGGGATAGGAAAGGCTTGTATAGGCTTCCAGACCCAAAGGTTGTTGTAGGCTCAAACTTTTGTGATTTAGGTTTTGAGATAGACAACCATACAGGTAGACTTGTAATTCTGGGTGCCATAGACAACCTTGTTAAGGGTGCTGCTGGAATAGCTGTTCAAAACATGAATATTTTGCTTGGATTTGATGAGAAAACAGGTTTAGGTCAGACTGCCCTCCACCCAATCTAAACTGTTTTTAGGTTTTAAGGGCTGCCAGAAAAACCCTAAATATTTAAGGGTAAAATTTTTCATAGACAATGTTTTATTAACTCTAAAAAATTAGAGATGAGTCTGGTGGAAAAGAAAACTTTTGTTGTTAAGATTGGAGGAAGCATTTTAAGGTCAGGTTTCCCAGAAGCCTTCCTAAAAGACCTAAAAAACCTATATAAGGAAAATAGGGTTGTTCTGGTTCATGGTGGTGCAGACATAGTAACAAAAACAGCTGAGGCTATGGGTAAAAAACAAAAGTTTATTGTTTCACCTGATGGGATGCGTAGCCGCTACACGGATAAAGAAACAATGGAGGTTTATACGATGGTTATGGCTGGAAAAATAAACAAGCAGCTTGTTGCTTGGCTTCAAAGCTATAAGATTAGGGCTGTTGGTGTTTCTGGTGTTGACGGTTTTCTTTTAAGGGCTTTAAGAAAAAAGAAGCTTATAGTTTTGGATGAGCGTGGAAGAAAGGTTGCTATCGATGGAGGCTATACAGGAAAAATTGAGTCTGTAAATAGGGATTTTCTTGAAGCCCTACTTAACCTAAAATATTTGCCTGTTGTGGCACCTATAGCCATGGATGACGAGTATCAGCTTTTAAACGTTGATAGTGACCGTGCAGCAGCCTATATTGCTGGAGCCTTAAAAGCTGACAGCCTTATCGTATGTACTGATGTTGAGGGTGTAAGGCTTGGTGAAACCGTAGCCAAAAAAATGAGAGTTGAGGAGGCTAAAAAAAATCTTGAGTTTATAGGTCATGGGATGAAAAAGAAGGTTTATGCTGCTGTTGAGGCTTTACAGATGGGTGTAAAAGAGGTTATAATAACCTCGGGTTTGATAGGTGAACCTATGAGTCAAGCCTTAAACCACAGGGTGGGAACCCTAATTTGTCTATGAGTAGAGACGAGATTGTAAGGGTTGAAGACGAGTTTTTGGCTAAGGTTTACCATAAAAGGGGGATAGTGGTAGACCGTGGAAAAGACGCCTTAATCTGGGATGTAAACGGTAAAGAGTATATAGACTGTATGGCTGGTTTTGGAACAGCCTTTATAGGACACTCAAACCCGAAGGTTGTTGAGGCTGTAAAAAGGCAGCTGGAAAAGCTTATTGCATGCCATGGCTCCCTATACCTTGAAGCTAGAGCCCAACTTTTAAAAAGGATAGTCGGTATCCTACCTAAAACTCTTAACAAGGTTTTTCTTTCAAATAGTGGGGCTGAGGCTGTTGAGTTAGCATTAAAACTTTCAAGAAAGTTTACGGGTAAAAAAGAGATAATTGCTATGATGAGAGGTTACCATGGGAAAACTATGGGAGCCTTATCAGCAACATGGAACCAAAAGTATAGGGTTGCTTTTGAGCCTTTAATACCAAAAATAAGGTTTGTCCCCTTTGGGAAGGCTGAAAAGGTTAGGGAAGCCATAACCCAAGACACAGCAGCAATAATTGTTGAACCTGTTCAAGGTGAGGGTGGAGTCTATGTTGCACCAGACGGATACCTAAAAGAGTTAAGAGAAATTGCTGATGAAAAAGGCTTAATTTTAATTTTTGACGAAATACAGACAGGTTTTGGTAGAACAGGTAAACTTTTTGCTTTTGAACATTGGAACATAACACCAGACATTATTTGTTTAGCTAAACCTGCTGCAAGCGGAATCCCCATAGGTATAACAGCCTCAAAAAAGGAGATAATGGATACTTTGGGTGTAGGTGAACATTCAAGCACCTTTGGAGGAAACCCTATCGCATGTGCGGCAGCCTCAGCAACCATAGACGTTCTTGTTGAAGGTAAACTTTGGGAGAAAGCAGCAAAACTTGGAGAATATTTTATTGGTGGACTTAGAAAACTTGCTGAAAAATATAGGGTTGTAAGGGAGGTTAGAGGTTTAGGGCTTATGCTAGGTATGGAGTTAAGGTTTGATGTTTTAGATGTAATGGAAAAAATGCTGGAAAAAGGAGTATTAATCTTGAATGCTGGAAGAAACACCCTAAGATTCCTACCACCATGCGTAATAACAGAAAAACAAATAGACAAGGTAATAGAAAGCCTAAACGAAGTTTTAAAGGAAAAAGAAGCCAAAATCTTCAAATAAACAAGTCATATTTCTGGTTTATCTTTTACCTTTTGAATTATGTTAGCTGCTATTCTATCAAGTTCACATTTTTCAAGTATATTGGCTAAATAGTCTTCAGGTTCATCTAAAACCCCAAGATTTTCAAGTATTTCGTTTAACAGTTTCTTGCTGGTTTGAAAATTGCCCTTAAATTTTTTCCTTTTTAGCTCTTTAGCTTTTACCTGAAAAAGCGCTTCCACATAGTAATCTTCAACCATATGTTGGCTTACCCTAAAACTTTGAAGTTTTTGACTGTTTAGTATACCTAGCGGAATTACATAAAGAAGTTTTTGCTCTTCTTTCCTATTTTTAACGTTAATTTTAATGATGTTTCCACTTACCTTAACTACATGAAAGTGTTTACCGCTGGGTGTAGAGATGTTATTAAGCTTTTTAGCGATGCTGTTAACAAGTTTTTCTTCTGTTGTGTGGTGGTTTAGGTCGATGGCAACATATGCAGAAGGAAAAACATTTAGAAGGTTTGGCACTCCTTCACTAATCGCAAAGTTTTTACCTTTATGACCTTTAAGAATTTCTATTTCTCTTGGGATAAGCCCTCTACTTTTTAGCTTTGAAAATAACAAATAGTCAAGGTTGCACTCAACAAGCAGTGGATAACGCTTAGATTTTGACATGTTTTTTCACATGTATTCATCTAGAAATCTTATGTCTGCACCTAGGTCTGTTACCACTTCAACACTTGGTGCATCCAATGGTTTTGAAGTTAAAACACCGTTTTTTAGGGTGAAATGGTGAATTTTTACTGTTAAGCTATGCTTTTTACAAAGCTGGATTAGCTTGTTTAGGGTTTCTAGGCTATGGGTTGTTATAAAGGTTTGTGTCCCCATTTTTTTGATAAACTGAAATACAACATCAAAGGTTAACTCTAAACCTTTTGGGTGGGTATGACATTCTGGCTCCTCAATTAGGAGGATGGAAGGTTTTGCAACCAAAATTTCAGTTAATATTGTTAGAGCATACTTGGCACCATCACCCAAATCGTCAAGCCTAACAGCATGTTTACGCTCGTTTTTTAAAGTCACCAACCAGTTTCCTGAAGGTGTATACTCCAAGTTTACGATGTTTAATTCATAGGCTTCCCTTAAAGCATCAACTATAAGTTCATCTAACCCCTGCATTTTAACCTTCTCCCAACAACTTGCCATAACATCCTTAACATTACCTATGTGGAGAGTGTCAACCAATAAAGCTGAACGTAAAGCTGACAACCTTTCATCCACTATTTGTGGAATGGAATCTATATCCCTCCTTAAGGAGGGGGGTTTAAGTGTCTCTAAAAAGCTTTTAATTTCCCCCTCTTCTATTGTTCCCTCAGGCACCCAATCAAGTCTTGTAAATATTGCTTTATTTTCAACTGTTGGCTCTTCGATGAGGAAATAGTATCTTGGTATGAAGTAGTATGTTAGCTTTTTTTCGTTTTCTAACACCAACTCGTATTTTAACGGTTTCTCCTCATAGTTGTAAAACAGGCTTTTCTCATCGTTATCCATTCGTCTATAAAGCAGATAACCTAACGCAGAAAGATAACCACTATAAAACTCAGAATATCTACGAGGTATTTCAATAAAGATAAATTTTTCACGTGCAGAAAGAAATAGTGCCTCAAGTATTGAGGATTTTCCAGAGTTGTTTTTTCCAATAATAATGTTTACCTGTTCAAGCTCATCAACAAAACCCTCCCTAATACCACGAAAACCAGCAATCTTAATCGACCTAATCACAATTCTTCACCAACACCTATAGAAGGTTTATTTTATGGTAGAATAAACTATCTTCAAACAAAGGCTAAACACTTCCTATGTTTTAAACTTAACTAACTATATAAATAGGTCATATTTTATTGGTCTGTTAAGCTTTTTAGCCGAAGCCTTCTCATCTTTCACATATTTTTTATAGCCTTTAATTATGGCTACAGGTATCCCCTCATCAGCCTCCCCAATAACAAGCTCAGCAGCTGAAGCCAGCTCGTCAGCTATGGCTATTTCTTTAACTTTTAGCTGGTAGCCGAAAAGGTCTTTTTCACCTTTTCTGTCGAGTAGAGGGTTTATTCCTGAAACACCTATAGCTATGTTGATTTGACCCATTCTTAAAGGTCTACCTGAAGTGTCAGAAATTATTACAGCAACATCTTTACCGGTTAACTCTTTAATCTTTTTTCTTAGTTTTTTGGCGGATTCATCTGGGTTTTTTGGTAGGGTTGCAACACTAAACCCACCTGAAACGTTTGAAACATCAACACCAGCATTTGCACATACAAAACCATGCCTAGTCTGGGTTATTAGATGGGAATGCCTAAGCCTAACTATTTTTCTAGACTCCCTCAAGATAACCTCAACAATCCTAGGGTCTTTCCCAGTAGCCTCAGCAAAAATTTTTGCTTGAACACTAGGTTTAACCTCATCAAGCCTAACCACAGAACCCTCAGCCTTAGAAACAATAGTCTGAGAAACAACAAGAATATCCCCATCCTCCAAAACTACACCCTGCCTCCTAATAGCCTCACAAATAATCTTAGCCAAATCATCGTTAGGCTTAATTAAAGGAATACCCTCAACACCCACAACCAAAACCATAGGAGCCATAAAACAACCCTCCAAAAAACACTTCTAGTTTTAGGTAAGATTAAGACTCTGTTGTTAACGGAAGTATTGTGTTTGCTAGTTGATTAAGAACTTTTCTGGTAGGATACGGAATGGTACAGTATTTTTGAGAGTTTCCGTTAGCTTCGCTTTATCCTTACATGGTGAGCCAAGAATTCTCTTCATCTTTTGCTGTACCTCCTTCCAAAGATAATTAAGTCTTCTTATGCTTTTCTCGGTAAGTAGTAGCCACTCGTATATGTTGTTTATTTCTAAAACCGCTTTCACAACTTCAGAATGTAAAATACCGACTCTACGGCTTTTATCAACCGCCTCAGCATATTCTTCCACAAGGTCTAAGGGCAACAGATTTTTCATCCTTGAAACAATCTTAGCTTTGTATTTCGTAGAACTAATAAGATTAACATTCTTTTCTTTAAGAACAGAAAAAACCTTTCTAAATTTTTCCTCTCTTTTAATCCTTTTTTTCTCAGCCAATTTTTTAACATGCTCCGCTAATTCTTTATCCTTCTTTATCTCCTTCTCCTCTTTTATTAGGAAGCTTTCTATTTCACCTAGAATCTCCTTATAGTGTTTAAGGAAACCACTACGAGGCCCGACACCCCACTTACTTATTTTTTCCGCCACTAGGTTTCCATTATCCACAGCAATTTTTACAGCCTCACTCCAAGGAATTTTATACCCAGCTAAAAGTTGTGCAGGCAAAACAAGGTTACCAAGCGTGTCAAGAACATGATGGAGATAAAAAGCCTTTCTTGCTAGCTCGTTTTCCCATAGGTAGTAATCAATTTTCCCTAGTTCATGCTCCCTCCTACCTTGTTCTGTAGTGATTTTGTCTAGTTCCTTAGCGATACCGATACCCTTCCCACCCGTCCTAAGTATCCCTAAACATCAATTATATAAGGGCTAGGTTTAGGTGGAAGTCTTCTCCCAACGTCATGAATAGAAAATGAATCTACGATTTTGTTTACCTTTCTTGAAATATCCTGAGGAATACCCATCCTAACAGCATACTTATCATGTATAGCTAATCTTGACACCTAAACCTCCCACCCAAACTTTTCCTACCAGTTTCCCAGATAAAAATCTTAGTTTTAAACGTATAATGCACTGTAATGCAGTGTCATGCACAAGACTTTTAGCCTAGTAAATGGGTCTTATGCTTAACCTTTTTGGTAGGTTGAGAGGTTTCCAAGGATAACCATCCATCTGCTTTTTAACCTCGCCTATAAGCTCCCCTAAACTAAGCTTTTCACGTTTACCAGTCTCCCTAAACCTAACATCAAACCTACCAGTTTTCATCTCCTCCTCACCAACAACAACCACATAGGGAACCCATGAGGTTTCAGCCCTTCTAACCTTTTTTGCCAAAGTTTCACCAGTATCATCTAGGTCTACACGTATCCCCTCCTTTTCAAGTTTTTCAGCAACCTCCTCAGCAAAACCCAACTGTTTTTCTGAGACAGGAATAACCCTAACCTGAACTGGTGAAAGCCAAACTGGAAGCATTGGAGGTTTACCTTTTTTCTCGTTTTTTACAGCAGAATCAAACATGGTAAAAATGTATCTTTCAACCGTGCCTATTAGGGCTGTATGAATTATTATTGGGTAGGATTTTGAGCCGTCAGCCTCTGTAAACGTTATATTAAACCTTTTAGAGTTTCCAACATCTATTTGGAAGGTTGCAATTTCTCTTGGACGGTTAAGCTCATCAACAATATTGTATTCAACGTTTAAAACCCAATAATACTTTTTCTCAGGAACAAAACATAGGAGAACAGGTTTCCCCTCAACCTTCAACAACTCCCTAAAAAACTCCCTATTCCCCTCAAAAAACTCTTTGGTTGTATTGTAAAGTGAAACATAGTCTCTCCCAATCTTTCTTATCTCCTCATAAATTTTCCTATGAATTTTTAAGGCGTATTTTTTAGCCTCATCCATGTTTCTACATAAAACATGTAGGTCAGGCATGTGAAGCTTTCTAACCCTAAAACATAAAAGAAGCTCCCCCTCCTGTTCAAACCTATAACTATCAGCAATCTCAAAAACACCAAAAGGAAGATCCTTATAGCTTATAACCCAATCCTTTAACATTGCAAACTGTTGGTGGCATGCAGCATACCTTAAAACCAGGGTGCGTTTATCGGTTTTAACCTCATAAAGTCTACCACCAAAAAGTTTTGCATGTTCACTAACAGCAGGAACAGAAAGGTCAAACATGTTTGTTCCACGAACATGGTAAACAGGAAAATCAAGAGAGTTAACTAGGCTTTTAGCGTATTCTGCGACAAGCTCAAAAATTAGGTTTGCCTCAGGACCGTAACGCATATGTCCAAGGTCTGATAGGTGTTCCCATTCAAAACCAAACTTTTTACAGTAGTCTAAAAATCTTGGTTTTTCTCCACCAGCAAATTCTTTGCCTAAAGCCTCCTTTTCAACAAGAAACCTAAAATTTTCCTCCCCAGACCTAAACTGGTAGTTTTCAGGGTTTAAAACCTCCATGGTGGGTGTTAAAACCTTATAGATGTTTTTTTCTTTGGGTTGAGGTTTTTCTGGAGCCTCCTCTGGAACAATCACCCTTGAAAGCTCTGAAAGCGGGTGACCTTTACATTTAAGCTCAAAACTTTTATACCATCCAAAGGGTGCTGTTACAGACCTATAACCTTTCTCAACAAGTTTTTTGTTTAGGTTTTTTAGTAGGTTTATGGCTGTTTTTGGGGATGAAAGCTCCGAGGAAAGGTGTGCATAAGGATAAACAACTATGTTTTGGGTTTTAACCTTCTGGGCTACATCAACAATAGAGTTTAAGGCTTTCTCCAAAACTTGGCTAGGATTTTTTTCATCAACCTTTTCCACTGCACAAAAAACCACAAGAGCCTCATCCATAGAATAGGATTTTTCGTTTTCTTTAAGCTCCTCAACGTTTTTAATTGCTTTTTCTTTGGCAGTCCAGCCAAACCTGTCAGCATGAATAAGTAGAATTCTCAACCTAAACTACCATCTCTAACCCATATATCTCCATTTTTCAATAAGCTTTTCCTTTTTTAGGTTTTTCTTTAACTGTTTATAGTGGGTTTTACAAAGATAAACTCTTTTTTCACCAGAAACGTTTAACCCTCCAGCTTTAGCCTTTTCAACCGAAACAGATTTTACAGCTTCAGAGTTGCATCCTAAAACACTACATTTAACTCCTGAAGCTATCTTCCCCATAAACTACACCACAAAACATTTTCTCTTTTCTAACCATAATTTTTTGCTGTGAAATTTAAGTTTCTAGGTGTGGGGAAAATAAAAACTTTTATTTTGGAAAAGCCTCAAACCTAGTTTAAGTTGGTGTGTAAAGGGGAAAAGTGGATTCTTGCTCTCAAGAATAAGGGAGAAAGTTGAAGGTTTGCTTAAGGGAGTGGCAAAAATCCTTATAAAAGCCAAGTTTACCCCAAACGTTTTAACAGTTTTAGGGTTGGGGTTGTCTGTTGCTGCCGCCTTTTTTTATGCTTTCCCAGAAAACCTAAAATATTTTTGGGTTGCAGCCATACTTTTGCTTTTTTCAGGTTTTTGTGATGTTTTGGATGGTGTTGTTGCAAGGGTTTCTGGTAGAAGCACCCTTTTTGGAGGCTTTCTTGACTCTGTTGTGGATAGGTATTCTGATGCAATAGTTCTTTTCGGTATAACCTTCCACTTTTCAACCAAAACAATTTTTTGGGTTTATGGTTATATATGGGGTTTTTTTGCTGTTTTAGGCTCAATCCTTGTAAGCTATACAAGGGCTAAAGCTGAAAGTTTAAACATGAAGTTGGAGGGGGTAGGTTTAACAGAAAGACCTGAAAGAACCCTTATACTTATAGTTTCAAGTATTTTTCTCCATCCAGAGTTTGGGCTTATGGTTTTAGCTGTTTTAACAAATGTAACGGTTGTTCAAAGAATCCTTTACACGTTTAAACAGCTAAAAAAACTAGAAAAAGGTTAAACGGTTTTCTTGTTTAAATTTTCCTCAAGAATCTCAAGTGTTCTATGTAAAATCTTTTTTCCAACATCTAGGGCTGAAACACCCTTCTCCGTAATCATATAATATTTTCTGCCGGGTTTACTTATTGAGGAGAGGGAATTCTTTTTTCTTTTTATAAGCCCCTCCCTCTCCATCTTATAAAGAACAACGTAGGTTGTAACTCTTGCAACAGGAATTTTATATTTGTTTTTTAATGCCTTATCTATCTCATACGCATACATAGGGTTGTTTGAAAGCTCTGTTAAAATATATAGCCACAAATTTTCTTTTGTCAGTTTTGAGATAAGTCTCTCAACACTCAAACAGGTCATCCCTCAAAAAATGGGGAAGAAGCAGGCTAAAGAGGTTTAGCTATTTTTCTCTCCTCTTTAGACCTAACCTTAACAACACCCCTATAAACAGCACAAGAAATACAATAATATTTTACAACTTTTTCCCTCGGAATAAAAGCACCCTGAGCCCTTAACTCCTTAGCTAAAGCAGGATCTACAAAAGAAACCCATGTGGTAACCTTTTTTGCTTTATCCCTTGGAACAAGACATCCACAACCACTACAATGAACAAGTTCGCTTCTACCCTTCCCGCCTTTCGACCTACCTCTACTCTTCCTTTTTTTAGGCATGTTATCCAATCCTTCTTAGCTTATCTAACTTAATGTGAAGAAGAAACCATTAATTTAGTTTTCCTTTTTAGTAGGTTTTTGCTATTCTAACAATAAATTTTGCTTTTTCACCACAAATTAAACATTTCATGTTTTCTGGTGGAGAAGCCTCATCTGTTGGTATGCCGAGAACACTTAGGTTTGTTTTTTCCTCTAAAGCCACACCACAATCAGATTTTCCACACCAGCCAACCTCAACAATTAAAGGTTTTTCACTTGTAAGCCTAACAACCTCTTCAACACTTTCAGCCCTTTTAACCCTATCCAAAAGATATTTTAAGGCTCTCCTCCTCAAAGACTCCTGAATCATGGAAAGCATCTCAAAAGTTTTTTTAACAGCCTCAGAATCCTTAATCCTAACCCTCTCCAAAGTGTCTCTTCTAACAAGTGTTAAAGTGTTTTCCTCATAGTCTCTAGGTCCTATCTCAACCCTTAAAGGAACACCCTTAAACTCCCACTCAAAAAATTTTGCTCCAGGAGTCAGTTTTTCTCTTGAATCTAACTTAACCCTTAAACCCTCCCTTTTTAACTTTTCTTCAACACTCCTACATTTTTCTAAAACTTTTTCCTCGTATTCCTTGTAAGGTATCGGTATAATCACAATCTGGATTGGGGCTACTGTTGGTGGAAGAACAAGCCCATGGTCATCACCATGAACAGCAACAACAGCAGCAATAACACGTTCAGATATTCCGTAGCATGTCTGCCAAATATAGTCTCTTGACCCATCCCTTTTTTCAAAGGTTATATCAAAGGCTTTTGAAAAGTTTTGTCCAAGGTTGTGGATTGTCCCTATTTGGAGAACACGACCATCTGGGAAAATTGTGTCGTAGGCTATTGAGTATAAGGCTCCAGCAAACTTATCCCATTCAGGTCTTTTTGAGACAAGATACGGTAAACATAACTCATCAAAAAACCTATTATATATTTTTATGGCTTCCCTTATCTGCTTCTCAGCATCCTCATAGGATTCGTGGGATGTGTGGGCTTCTTTAAAGGTTGTAACCTCTCTAAGCCTAATAAACGGTCTTGTAGCTTTTGTTTCATACCTAAAAACACTAACAATCTGATAGTATTTTTTTGGGAGGTCTGCATGGGAACGTATCCAAAGCTTAAGCATAGGTGCAATAGCAGTTTCACTTGTAGGTCTTAAAGCAAGCTTTTCATCAAGCTCCCTTTTCCCAGCATGGGTTACCCAAAAAATTTGCTCCTCAAAACTTTCAACATGCTCAGACTCCTTACCTATCATTCTTGAGGTAATCATTAAAGGGAAAAGAACCTCCTCATGTCCAGTCTCATCTAAAAGTTTTCTTATAAGGCTTACAACATTGCTTCTAAGCTTAAACCCGTAAGGTAGCCAAACTCCACAACCTTTAACAGGATACCTATAATCCATAAGCTCAGCTTTAAATATAACATCCTGAAACCATTCACTAAAATTGTTTTCCCACCGTTTTCTCTCCACCATTACAGGTAAGCCTCCCTTCCTCTACAACTACAAACCTTAATATGTTTAAGAGTTTACCGTCAACCCAAATAGTTTTAGGTGGTAAACTAAAAAAGGTTTTAGACCCATATATTAGAGTTTAGTGGTTTGGCTTGGAAAACATTCTTTATAATCTTGCGGTTCAACTTGGTTTTGTAGGAGTATTTCTTATAAGCCTAATCGGAGCTTCCTCAATAGTTTTCCCTATACCATATACAGTAGTAGTTTTTTGGCTAAGTGCAAACACAAACCTAAACCCAATCCTTTTAATGTTTTCAGCTGGGATAGGCTCCGCCCTAGGGGAGATTGTAGGATACTCTGTTGGTTATGCTGCAAAAGGTGTTGTTGGTGAAAAAGCAAAAAGAAAGTTTGATGCGATGCTAAAAGTTTTGATGAGGCATAGAAATATTTGGCCTTTGCTTGTTTTTCTTTTTGCTTTTACACCTTTACCAGACGACCTTATATTTGTTCCTTTGGGTTTAGCACGGTTTAGCTTTTTACGTGTTTTTATTCCATGTTTGATTGGTAAGCTAACAATGTTTTATGCTATAATTATGGGTGGAAAATATTTTGGTTTTCTTGTTCACTCTTTTATGGAGGAAACCTCACCATACCTAACAACAACCATAACACTTATAACAGCAATCCTTCTTGGACTTATAGTATTCATAATTTGGAGGATAGACTGGGAAAAGTTCCTGGTTAAACATAACCTTAACAGGAATAAAGCTTAAACAGTAAAAGCTGTTGTTTATGGTAAGGAAAAATTGGATACGGTTGAAGTTGAAAATCTAATTCAAAAAGCCTTAAAAGAGTTAGACCAAGCCTTAGAGGCTCATATCAAAAAAGATTTTGAAGCTAGAAACATGAATATTTGGAATGCATCATCAGAAACAGAATACCTACTTTTTATGCTTGGAATCCAAGCAAAAGTTGAAAACGAAGATGATTTACCGTCAACCCCAAACGAAAACAAGGATTTTGATGTTGTTGAATGTATAGTTAAAGCCCAAGAAAACCTACAAGAATCCCTCCAACTCTACAGGAGACAGAAAAAAAACCTAAAAGAGGTTTATGAAAAAGTTTTTTCTGCTAGAGGCTATCTTATAATGCTTCAAGAAAAAATCGAAACAAAAAAGCTTTAACAAGTGAAAAGACTATTTAGGCTTTTTTACAGGGCTAATTCTACCAGTAGCCTCCAAATCTATAATGTCATATATTTCAGGTCCTGTTCCTATCAAGGTTATCGGAACACCAACAGAATTTTCTATGTTTCTAAGAAAGTTTTTTGCTTCATCCGGTAGGTCTGCAAACCTTCTTACACCCCTACATTCAGGATATAGAACATCAAGCTTTGTTATGGCTATTTGGGTTGCACTATTAAGCATAACAGCCCTCCTAGCCAAATCTATGTTGAATGAGGCTGCTCTTCTAACCCTACCAGTAACTGTTGCAACCTCAAGCCATCCACGTTTTTCAGCCTCCTCCTTTGGAAGCTCACCTGGTAAAGGTCCTTCTCCAACCCTTGTCACATAAGCCTTAAAAACAACAAGAACCTCGTCAACCCTTGTTGGTCCTACACCAACATCAGCACATATTG
Source organism: Candidatus Hecatellales archaeon (assembly GCA_003661965.1). Classification (GTDB taxonomy): domain Archaea; phylum Thermoproteota; class Bathyarchaeia; order Hecatellales; family Hecatellaceae; genus EX4484-218. The sequence continues at coordinate 2,672 of QMXD01000007.1, read as the reverse complement.
ATGATGCTGTAACATCTTTTGAGGTGCAGTATGGGTAGGTTCCATGGTAAAGCGATAGGAAGGTTCCCTGAGTTCCCTCAATTAAAACGTTTTTATCCTCGTCTAAGGCTTTGTTAACCTCAAAAGCAACATCAACCAGAAACTCTTTAAGTTCAGGAACATCTTTTGCTGTTTTTACCCTTCTTCTAACCCTGTCAACGTTACATGGTCCTGTTCCACTTCCAGTTGTTCCTATCTTTTTTGAGAGATAAGATGATTTTTTATCTTTTTCAATATGTTTATCCTCTATGATTGCACAGTTTGGGTCTAAACCAGCTCTTTTCCCACAGCCAGTTGTTTCCACTTCTTCAAGAAAAATTTTTGGGTTTACAAGTACACCAGCACCAATAAGGGCTTTAGACTTCTCGTTTATGAATGTGCTTGGAAGCATTCTAAGCTTATAGGTGTGTCCTTCAAATTCGACTGTATGTCCAGCGTTAGGTCCAACACCACCTCTTACACCAATATCTATTTTGTCTCTTAAAGCCAAATACGAGATTATTTTTCCTTTCCCCTCATCTCCCCAAAAACCGCCAACAACAACCTTACAAGGCAAAATTTTATCCTCCAAACATGGATGGTCTTTGTGACTATTTTAAGAAAAACACTAATTAACTTTTTTGGTTAATTTTTTTGTGGAAATAAGGGTGGAAACTTTAAGGGTTTTAGCTCTTTTTTCTGGTGGGAAAGACTCTACTCTTAGTGTTTGGAGAGTTATTAAAATGGGGTATGAGGTTGTTGGGCTTTTAACGGTTAAACCCTTAAACCCCGAGTCTTGGATGTTTCATTATCCATGTATAGGGTTAACCCATCTCCAATCTAAAGCCATGAACATCCCAATCTACAGCATTGTAAGTAGAGGGGAAAAAGAAGAGGAAGTTTTAGACCTTAAAAATGCTTTAGAGGAGCTTAAAAAAAGTTTAAGATTTGAGGGGCTTGTTTCAGGTGCTATTGAAAGCAGCTACCAAAAAACGAGGATAGATAGGGTTTGTAGGGAGATAGGTCTTATAAGTTTAACGCCGCTTTGGCATGAAAACCCTGAAAAACTTTTAAGAGAGGTTATTGAGGAGGGTTTTGAGGTTGTCTTTACCGCTGTTTCTGCTGAAGGTTTAACTGAAAAATGGCTTAACAGAAAGCTTGATTTTGAAGCCTTAGAGGAGCTTAAAATTCTTAATAAAAAGTTTGGGATTCATCTTTCACTTGAGGGTGGGGAAGGAGAAACCTTTGTAAAGGATGCACCACTTTTCAATAAAAGGATAGAGTTTTTGGATGTTGAAAAGGTTTGGAGGAGGGGTTCAGGCTACCTTCTGGTTAAAAAAGCAGTCCTAGTAGACAAAAATTAGGTGTAAAAGGATTATGGGTAACGAGAAAAAAGCATCTGAGGCTGAGATTCTTTCACATCTTCTACTTTTTGCCTACCAAGAAACACTTCGTAGCCTATGTGTTTTTCCTCACACCTACCTTACCCACGCAATTTTAGACTCCCTAATAAGAATATGTAAAAGAATGAATTTAGGCTTGGTTAAAGGAGAAAACCTAGAAGATGCTTTAAACAGATACGCAAACACCCTAAAAGATTCAGGGTTGGTTAAGGATGCTTGGTTTGAAAAGATAGGAGGAGAAAAATATGTTTTTAATGTTCAAGGATGTCTTTATGCTAGATACGTGCATTCGATTTTAAAACCTGAAAAGTTAACGTGCCGTTTTGCGTTGATAGCTATGGCTATTTATGAGAAGTTTTTGGGTAAAAGGGTAAAATTGGCGGATTCAGAGTTTACAGTTGACGGTTCAAAAACCGTTATAGAGCCTATCTAACCTTAAAAGCTTACCTTTTATAGTTTATGAATAAAGCCTTATTCAACTCGTAAACAGGTTCTTCCTCAGCCATACTTTCTCTTCTTTTAAGGTTTTTTCTTGCAACTGTGGAAAACGGGTTTATAAATCCTCCATTCCTTAACTCTGATATTAGTGTGGATATTTTGTCTTCTGGGTATCCGTTTTTTTTGCAGGCTTTTCTTATTGCTGATAGGCTTATAAAGCTTTTCCCATAGGCTTCCCTTAAAATATCCTCAACTATTTTTGGGATTAGGTTTTTATGGGGTTCTCCTATCTCCTCAAAATATTTGAAGACTGCAAACTTGTAGTCCCATGTTCCATGAACATAAAAATTTTTGAAAGCATAGTTTATGCATGCTGGTATCTCATAAACCTCGTCAACCTCGGATTTGTAGCATGAGTTGTGGGGGAAACTATTTTTAGGTAGAAGTATCCTCCACCAACACATCGCCAAAATTGCATCTTTAATTAGGTTTTTCTTTTTTTGTGTGTTGCTGGGTAGGGCTAAAGAGTAAATATCCTTAAAACTAACCTTACGTTTACCTAAACTTAACGTTTTAAAGATTATTCTTGTTGTTTTTCTATCCTCGTTTAATAGTAGGCTTAATTTTTGGATTAGCTCATGTTTATTTCTACTCATGGGTTTATCTTTTCCTCTCTCAACTCCTAAACCATAGTTTTGACATAGTTTTTATGTTTCAAACAAAAATATTTTTTGTTTGAGGGATGATGTTGTGGAAAAGGCTGAAATAGCGATTATAGGTGGAACAGGACTTTACAGTCTCCTAGAAAACCCT
>QMXD01000006.1 GCA_003661965.1 Candidatus Hecatellales archaeon | reverse complement strand
TACAGAGGGTAGGGCTAGAGGTGGAGGTTTAAGGTTTGGTGAGATGGAAAGAGACTGTTTAATAGGGCATGGTGCAGCCATTCTACTTAAAAACCGTTTACTTGATGAGTCGGATAAGTTTTTGATGTATGTTTGTGAGAAGTGTGGTCTTATCGCCCATTATGATGCTAAACAAAGAAAATATGTTTGTAATGTTTGTGGTGATGAAGCTGTAATTTCACCTGTTGTTGTCTCCTACGCTTTTAAGCTTCTACTTCAAGAGCTTATGAGTTTATGTATTGCTCCAAGACTTATTTTGGAGGAGAAGGTGTAAAGGGTTATGGCTTTAGAAACCATTGTTGAAGAGGAAGCGGCGAAAACAATCAAAAAAATAAAGTTTGGTTTACTTTCACCCCAAGAAATTAGAAAATATTCTGTTGTTGAGGTTAGAGAGGCTGACACCTACGATGAGGATGGTGCACCGATTCCTTCAGGTCTTATGGATGAAAGGCTTGGGACACTTGAACCTAGAGCAAAATGTAAAACATGCGGAAATACTGCTGTAAGATGTCCAGGTCATTTTGGTCATATTGAGCTTGCAACCCCAATAATCCATGTTGGCTTTGTAAAATATATCCACGAATTTTTAAACATGTTTTGTAAGGAATGTGGAAGAATACTGATTTCAAAAGACAAAATTGAAGAGTATAAGAAGAAGATTGAGGAGGCAAAAATTGAGCTTGGTGAGGAGCCTGTTGAAGTTTATGAAGAGGTAAAAAATGAGGCTAAAAGGGCGAGTATTTGCCCCCACTGTATGAAAAGACAAAACCCCGTCGAGTTTAATAAGCCAACAAACTTTTTTGAGCATACAGATGAAGGTCCAAAACTTTTGGATGCTGCAACAATAAGAGCTAGACTTGAGCTTATCCCGGATGAAGACCTAAAACTTTTAGGTTATGACCCTAAAAACGCTAGACCTGAATGGATGATTTTAACTGTTCTCCCTGTCCCTCCTGTTTCAGTTAGACCCTCAATAATGTTGGAGTCTGGGATTAGGTCTGAAGACGACCTAACCCATAAACTTGTAGACATTATAAGGATAAACCGTAGACTTGACGAGTATACACTTGAGGGTGGTGCTCCACCCCTAATCTTCCAAGAGCTTTCAGACCTTCTCCAGTACCATGTAACAACCTATTTTGACAATGAGACTTCAGGTATTCCACCTGCAAGACATAGGTCTGGTAGGGCTTTAAGAACCTTGTCTCAAAGGTTAAAGGGGAAGGAGGGTAGGTTTAGAAGCAACCTTTCAGGTAAAAGGGTTGACTTTTCAGCTAGAACCGTTATTTCACCAGACCCAAACCTAAGCATAGATGAGGTTGGTGTTCCAATCCATATTGCTATGCGTTTAACCTACCCTGAGGTTGTAACAGAATGGAATATTGAAAGAATGCGTGAACTTGTAAAAAACGGTCCAGACAAGTATCCTGGAGCCCTCTATGTGATTAGACCTGATGGTAAAAGGATTAGGTTGGAGTTTGTTGCTGACAGGGAAAAAATTGCTGAAAATCTTCAACCACACTTTATAGTTGAAAGACATCTAATAGATGGTGATATTGTAATCTTTAATAGGCAGCCCTCCCTCCACCGAATGTCTATGATGGCTCATAGGGTTAAGGTTTTACCCTATAAGACTTTTAGGCTTCACCTATGTGTCTGCCCACCTTACAACGCAGACTTTGATGGTGATGAGATGAATCTTCATGTCCCTCAGACGGAGGAGGCTGTAACAGAAGCAAAAGTTTTGATGCAGGTTCAAGACCAAATTCTTTCTCCAAGGTATGGTGGACCGATTATAGGTGCTATTAGAGACTTTATTACTGGAGCCTACCTGCTTACAAGAAAATCAACCTATCTTAGGAAGGATGAGGTTTGTAATCTTCTTACAGCTATAGGTTATGAGGGTGAGCTTCCTGAACCTACAATTAAAAAACCTGAACCTTTATGGTCTGGTAAAGACATTTTTAGTCTTCTTCTACCTAAAGGGTTTAACTTTGTTTCAAGAGCAAGTATTTGTGTAGGATGTCCAAAATGTAAACATGAAAACTGTGAGTATGATGCTTATGTTGTTGTAAAAAACGGTAAACTAACCCATGGAGTTATAGATAGAAACTCTATAGGTGCTGAAAAGTCTGAAAGCATCCTCCATAGGATAGTTAAAGAGTATGGGTCTGAGGCTGCAAAAGAATTTTTAAATAAGCTTTCAAGACTTGTAAACACCTACCTAACGATGAAAGGATTCTCCTACACCCTAGACGAGCTTGATGTTTCAGATGAGGTTAGACAAAAAATAGGTAAAAGAACGAAGGAAGCAAAGAAAAGGATAGATGAGCTTATCAGACAGTTTAACGCTGGAGTTTTAGCTAGACTTCCAGGTCAAACCCTAGAAGACTCATTTGAAATTTATGCCATGAACGAGCTTGCAAAAGCAAGAGATGACTGTGGAGAATATGCAGACCAATATTTTGGTATGGGTAATAGTGGAAGCATAATGACAAGAACAGGTGCAAGAGGTTCAAGCCTAAACATAGGACAGATGACAGCATGTCTAGGTCAACAATCCGTTAGAGGAAAAAGAATCGTTAGAGGCTATAAGGATAGAGCCCTACCACACTTTAAACCCAGAGACCCAAGCCCTGAAGCAAGAGGTTTTGTATACTCATGTTATAGGGATGGCTTATCACCAACAGAATTCTTCTTCCATGCTATGGGTGGTAGAGAAGGTCTTGTAGATACAGCTGTAAGAACCCAGCAGAGCGGATATATGCAAAGACGTCTAATAAACGCTCTCCAAGACGTAAAAGTTGAGTATGATGGAACTGTAAGAACAGCTACAGGTCATATAGTCCAGTTTAGGTATGGTGAGGATGGAGTTGACCCTGCAAAAAGCGACCATGGTAAAGCTGTAAACGTTCAAAGACTTGTTGAAAGGGTTAAAATTGCTGTTAAAGAGGGGAAGCCTGCACCAAAAGAATACATTAAAGATAGGGTTGAAGAAGTTTCAGCTGAACTTCCACCACTACTTGTTGAAGAGCTGAAAAAGAGTCTTCTTAACTCAAACCTAACAAAAGAGGGTGTTGATATTGTTGTTGAAACAACCCTTGAAGACTATAGAAAGTCAAACATAGAACCTGGAGAGTCTGGAGGTATTGTTACAGCCCAATCTATAGGTGAACCTGGAACCCAGATGACTCTTAGAACCTTCCATTTTGCTGGTGTTAAAGAAAGAAACGTTACCCTTGGTCTTCCAAGAATTATTGAGATTGTTGATGCTAGAAGGGTTCCATCAACACCAATAATGACTGTTCATTTAAACGAGGAGTATAGGAAAAGCCGTGAAAAAGCAACAAAAATAGCTAGGGAGCTTGTCCACACAACCCTTGCAGATGTTGCCTCAGACATTTATGTAGACCATGTGGAAAAAGTTATTGTTGCTAAGATTCCTGAGGGAAGTATGGAGGAGAGAGGTTTAACAGTTCAAGAGCTTAAAGAAGCCTTTAACATACCAAACTGTAAGGTGAAAGTAACCCAGAGAGGCTCAATTGTGACGGTTATGTTTAAACCTGAAGACCCAGCCAACCTACCAAAACTTTTTGACAGAATTCCGTATGTGAGGGTTAAGGGTATACCAGGTATTCGTAGGGCGCTTGTAAGCTTTGATAAGGGTGAATGGATAATTCAAACAGACGGCTCAAACCTAGCTAAGGTTTTAAAGGTTCCTGGTGTAGACCCAACAAGAACAACAACAAACAACATCCATGAGATAGCTTCAACCTTGGGTATTGAGGCTGCAAGAAACGCGATTATAAGGGAGATGAAAAGTGTTCTTGATGAGCAGGGTTTAGATGTTGATATTAGACATATAATGCTTGTTGCTGACATGATGACTCTTGAAGGTGAGGTTATGCAGATTGGTAGACATGGGATAACAGGTGAAAAGGCAAGCGTTCTTGCTAGAGCAGCCTTCGAAATAACGGTTCCAACACTTATTGATGCTGCTGTAAAGGGTGAGGAGGATAGGCTTGTGGGTGTTGTGGAAAACGTTATATGTGGACAAATGATTCCTGTTGGAACAGGAACTGTTGAACTCTTTATGACTCCGACACCTGAAAAAACCCAGTCAAAGTGAAAACAATGGATATTAATAAGGCAATCCAGATAACCGTAAAAACCGGGAAGGTTATTTTTGGGTTTAAGGAGAGTGTAGAGGCTTTAAGAGGTGGGAAAGCAAAACTCATAATTATAGCAAAAAATATACCTAAGGATAGAGAAAAAATAGTTCAACAATATGCAAAAATATCTAAAACACCAATCCTTCAATATGATGGTTCAAGTTTAGGTCTTGGATCCGTATGTGAAAAACCTTTTCCAGTTTCAGTTTTAGCTGTTAGGGATCCAGGTGACTCGGAAATATTGAGGATGGTAAAGGGTAAGGGTAGAAAATGACAAGCAAAATTAAGTTAACAGCGGATGAGATTCGGTATATGGCTTTGTTTGAAAGTATAACGGGGGTTACAGCTAAAGACTGTATAATCGACAACCACTCAAACAAAATAACTTTTATAACAAAACAGAATGAGGCTGGACTTGCTGTTGGGAAAAACGGTTCAAAAATAAAGCTTTTAAAGAAGGCTACAGGAAGAAACATTGAAATTATTGAGTATGCTGACAACATCCAAGACTTTATAAAGAATGCTTTTATTCCAGCCAAGGTTAAAGAGGTTAGGGTTATCGAGAAGCTTGACAAGAAAAAGATTGTTGTTGTAAGGGTTGAGGATAAGGATAAGGGGATGGCTATCGGTAAGGGTGGAGAAAAGGTTGCAAGGGTTAGACAGCTTCTCCAAAGATACTTTGACATAAACAATCTTATCATAGCCTAACCTAACAGTTTTTAAGCCTCGTTAACCCCCAAATTTTAAGGGAGAATATTTTAGGGGTTACTGTTGACTCTTGAAAACCTTAAAAACATAAAAATTGTAACTAAACCTTCAAACACCCTATGTCTCCTATGTAAAGCTGGTAGAATGCTTTGTGGAAAACCTGTCTGCCCAATCCTTCTTAGGGTTGGAGCCCTACTCAAACATAAAGAAATTTTTGATTTGGATGTGGTTGAGGGTTCTTCTCCCCCAGGTGTTTTTGTTGGTAGGTTTGGCTATCCGAAGGTTAACGTTGGACCCTTAATTCCACCCTACCATGGGGATACCTCTATCCTAGACTTGCCTGAAAGATGGGTTGGTTTTTCTCTGGAAAAGATTTTAGGTTTTAGGTCTTCTCTTGTTTGGGGTAGGATCCCTGTAAAAGTTGAGGATGCTAGAAGGGGTGGAAGACTTATTGAACTTCTTCAAGAGTTGGCTATGAGCCAAAAACCTGTTGATGGTGAAGCCATACTAACAAAAAAACCTGTTGGAACGGTTGTTTTTGACAGTCATGCTCAACCTTTCGGTCCATCAGCACCCCTTAAAGATTTTAGGTTTTCGGATGTTAAGGTTGAAAAACATATTGAAAAATGTTATTATGATTATGATTTGAAGGCTGGGGAGGCTGTTTTAAGGCTTTATAGGGCTGGTGTTCCTGTCTCAAAAATTCAGGAGTCTTTAAGCCTAGGAATGTTTGGTAAACTCTCAAACAGAAAAATTGTTCCTACAAGATGGAGTATTACCGCTGTTGACAACCTTATCTCTTTAAGCCTCCTAGAAGAAGTAAAACGTTACGATGTTATCAGCGAATACAGGGTTTATGTTTTTAGAAACCTTGACAACCTTTTCCTAGCCATATTTATTCCTGAAGCTTGGAGTTTTGAGTGGATTGAGGCTTGGTTTCCGGGGACTGTATGGAATATGGGTGGTGGAAAACCTGAGCTTATGGGTGATTTTGAGGGTTTTGAGGGTAGAAAAACCTATGCTGATGTTGGTGGATGCTATTATGCTGCTAGACTTGCTGTTGCTGAAGCTTTAAAGGCTGAACGTAAACAGGCTACTGTCCTTATTTTTCGTGAAATTTATAGTGGTTATGTTACACCTGTTGGTGTTTGGAATGTTAGGGAAAGTCTTAGAAGAGCTTTAAAAACAAAACCCTATATTTTTCAAACGTTTAGGGATGCTCTTAAATTTGCTTCTTTAAGGCTTAGAATCCCGTTGGAAGAGTGGGTTAAGGTGAGTGTTATTCTTAGGAAAGCCTTATTCCAGAAAAAGCTTTCAGAGTTTTTTGGGAGTGTCTAAAATTAAAGCTTATAAACTCAAACAAATCTTCTATATTTTAATCTAGAGATAGGTTTCCTTTGAAGTCTATGGGTTAAAACCTAAAGTTTTACCTTAAATTTTAGGAGGTGGTTTGATGGAGGCTTTAGGTGAGGTTTTCATAGGTAAAAAGCCAGCTATGAACTATGTTTCAGCAGCCCTACTACAGCTTGCAGAAAAATCAAAGATATGTGTGAAGGCTAGAGGAAGAATGATAGCTAAAGCTGTAACCGTGGCTGAAATGATTAAACGTTTCAACAAAAACATTGATGTTGAATCTATAAAGATTGGAAGCGAGGAAAGAACAGCTGAAAACGCTGGAAGAACAAGATACGTAAGCATCATAGAGATTCTTCTGTCAAAAAAGGAAGCCTAAAACCCACCAAATATTTTTCAAAAAATTTTTCTTTAATTCTGTTTATTTTTAGCCCCATACCTTTATATTCCTCCACCATCTATGACTAAGTATTCTGATTATTTGAGGTGATTTAGGTTTGTCCGAGAAAAAAGAAAAAGAGGAAAAATCTACACCTGTCAAAGTTACCGATGAAACCTTTGACCAGTTTATAAAGGAACATTCTTTTGTTGTTGTAGATTTTTGGGCTGAATGGTGTGCTCCATGTTGGATGGTTGACCCCATAATTAAAGAGTTAGCCTCAGAGTATAGTGGAAAAGTTACCTTTGGGAAACTAAACATAGATGAGAATACACGTATCCCCTTAATCTACGGTATAATGGCTATCCCAACCCTAATGTTTTTTAAAAACGGTGAGCTTGTTGATGTTGTTGTTGGTGTTCAACCAAAAGAACAGCTTAAAGAAAAAGTTGAAAAATTTTTAACCACCTGACAAATAAACCCAAACCAAATCCTTTAAGAATTTTTAATTTTTCCTGTTTTAGGTTTAGGCTGGGGAAGGGGTAAGCTAAACCTTATATAGGTTTTTTTGGGTTAAATTCAGCGGTGAAAAAATTTGGATTTTGAATTAACTGAGGAGCAGAAGGAGATTAAAAGGGCTGTACGTGAATTTACAGAAAAAGAGTTTAAACCTGAAATTGCAAGAGAATACGATTTAAAAGAAGAGTTTCCATGGGAAATTTATAGGAAATGTGCAAAACTAGGTTTTATTGCACCCCATTTTGAGGAGGAGTATGGGGGACAAGGGCTAAGCTTTTTTGATTATCTACTCATAATTGAGGAGCTTTGCCGTGCAGACTCAACCCTAGGCACAGCCATGATAACAGGACCTTTTGGTGGAGAACTAATTCACATGTTTGGTAGTGAGGAGCAGAAAAAAAAGTATCTTCCACCAATCACCCGTGGAGAATGGGTTTCCTCAGCAGCCTTTACAGAGCCTAACCATGGAAGCGACATAACCTTTCTTGAAACAACAGCCAAACCTGAAGGAGACCACTACATAATTAATGGAACAAAAACTCTTATTACAAACGCACCCATAGCAAGCTTTATTGTTGTTTTATGTCAGGTTAAACCTGAGGCTGGGGTTAAAGGTCAATCTTTGTTTGTGGTTGATAGGGATGTTGAAGGCTTAGATATTACAAAAATTGAGCATAAGATGGGGATTAAAGCCTCACCCATAGGTGAAATATCTTTTAACAGTGTTCGTGTACCAAAAAACGCTTTGGTTGGTTGTGAGTTTATGGGTTTTTACCATTCCATGGAGTTTTTTGATGTTACAAGGGTTGGTGTTGCTGCTCAAGCTTTAGGGATGGCTCAAGGAGCCTACGAAAAAGCCTTAAAATATGCTAAGGAGAGGATGCAGTTTGGAAGAAGACTTTCAGATTTTCAGGTTATCCAGCATAAGCTTGTTGATATGGCTACAGCCCTAGAGTCTGCTAGGCTCTTAGTCTATAAGGCTGCATGGTATATTGATAAGGGTAGAATTATTCCTGAGCTTAGCTGTATGGCTAAAAACCTTGCAACCTCAACAGCTGTTAAGGTTGTAAACGATGCTCTACAAATTTTTGGTGGATACGGATATATTTCAGACTACGACATTGAAAGATACTATAGGGATGTTAGAATAACAGAAATCTATGAGGGAACAACAGAAATCCAAAAAAACATAGCTGCAAGATTTCTGCTTGGAAAATAAATTTTTTGGGTTATTCCCCCTTAAACTCAGGTTTTCTTTTTTCGAAGAAAGCTGAAATTCCTTCAACAGCATCGTTTGTTGAGGCTAGTAGTCCAAGAGCCTCAGCCTCAACCTTAAGCCCAACCTCAAGTGAAGCCTGACTTCCAAAGTTTAACACGTGTTTAGCATATTTTAGGGCTATTGGTGGTCCTTCAACAAGCTTTTTTACGAAAGCCTCAACCTCCTCCTCAAACTTTTCCCTTGAAACAATCTTGTTTATTAAACCTATCTTTAAGGCTTCCTCAGCCGAAATTCTGTCACCAAACATTACCAGTTCTTTTGCTTTAGCTAACCCTACTATTCTTGGAAGTCTTTGGGTTGCACCCCAACCAGGAATTATTCCAAGCCTTATCTCTGGGCTTCCAAACTCAGAGTTTTCTGTTGCTATTCTAAAGTCGCATGCTAAAGCCATTTCTAAGCCTCCACCTAAACAGTAGCCGTTAATTGCTGCTATAAACGGTTTTGATGAAAGCTCAATTTTTCTTGTTAACTCTTGACCCTTAATTGCGATTGTCTGGGTTTTTGTTGGTGTTGCTGAAGAAAACATTGTAACATCAGCACCAACACTAAAAGCTTTGTCACCAGCACCCTTTAAAACCACACATTTAACATCTTTATCCTCCTCCAACTCGTCTATGGCTGAGGCTAACTCCTTAATCATTTTTAGGGTTATTGCGTTTAGTCTTTGGGGGATGTTTAAGGTTACCCATGCAACTCCATCCTTTTTCTCAACAGTTATAGTGTCATATTTTTTCTTACTCATAGATGTAAAATCCCCTTTTAGTTTTTCTTCCAAGCCAACCCCTACCAACATATTCTTCAAGTAGAGGGCAGGGTTTATAGATTTCCTCCTTATACTTCATATGGAGTTCCCTAAGCCTACTTAACACTAAGTCTAATCCAAGCTCATCTCCAAGCTCGCATGGACCTTGAACCCAGCTTGTTCCAAGCTTTATGGCTGTGTCTATGTCTTGGGGTGTTGCAACATCCTCCTTAAGAAGCCATGAAGCCTCATTTACAGAAACAACATAAATCCTCCAAACATCATATTTGTCTGCAAGCTTAAAGGGGATTCTTGGGTAGCCAACACTCCAATCATAAAAACCTTTACCAGTTTTTTGTCCAAGCTTTCCCTCCTTTACAAGTTTTTCAAGTTCAGGGCAAACTTTTGCTCTTTCACCATATGCTTCCTCCATAACCTTTGAAATATTGTAGGCGACATCAAGCCCAATATAGTCTGCAAGCTCAAAAGCACCCATAGGAAGACCAGCCTTATACTTTACCGCAGCATCAACAACCTCTATGGTGGCTTCACCCCTACAAACAGCCAAACAAACCTCTGTAAACATCGAAATCAAAATTCTGTTTACAATAAAACCTCTAACATCCTTCCTAACAAGAATGGGTGTTTTACCCATCCTCCTAGCCAAATCCATAGCAAAACCTGCCACCTCATCACTGGTATATTCACCCTTAACAACCTCAACCAAAGGCATAAGAACTGGTGGATTAAAAAAATGCATACCAACAACTCTTTCAGGTTTTTCTACCGCCTTTGAAATTTCGGTTATACTTAGGCTTGAAGTGTTTGTTGCAAGAAGTGTGTTAGGCTGGGTAGCCTTACCAAGCCTACCAAAAACCTGTTTTTTAAGCTCTAGGTTTTCAGGAACAGCCTCAACAACAACCTTAGCATCCCTTACAGCATCCTCAAGGTTTACTGTTGTTTTCATCCTCTCCAAAACCTTTTTAGCTTCCTCCTCTCTAACCCTACCCTTCTCAACAAGCTTCCCCAAACTCCACCTAACCTGGTTTAAAGCCTTATCCAAAATTTCCTCTTTTACATCAACAAGCCATGTTTCAAACCCAGCCATAGCTAAAAGTTGGGCTATACCATGACCCATAGCTCCAGCTCCAACCACAACAGCTTTTTCCAAAAATTTTCACCACCTAAAATTTACTAGTAAACATCAAACATAAAGCCTCTCTTTTCCCCTTTTAGACTGGTGTAAACTCGTAGATGGCTTCATCTCCAACAATTTTTGTTTTAAGCTTAACCTTCATACCAACCCTTACCTCAGCCAAATCCACGTTTGAAAGTTTTGCAAAAACTTTTACACCCTCTTTTAGCCTAGCAACAACAAGCGTATAGGGTGGGTTACGTTTAAAAGATTCAGGTCTAACAACAACATGGGTAAACGCTTCAACCTCACCTTCCCCATCCAACTCAACCCAATCCATCCCTGAAGAAAAACATTCTCCACACTCAGCAACAGGTGGAAAATAGAGTTTTCCACACCCCCTACATTTGGTTGCCATAACCCTACCGTTTTTTAGCTCCTCAAAAAACCTTGAAAAACCGTTTATAGGTATTTTAAACGTTAAGGTTAAGGGTTTAGAATTTAAAAACGGTAAACCAATACCCAAAAACTTTACCTCCCCAAAACTGTCACATAACAGTAGTGTCCAACACCACCAATATTATGGGCTAAACCAACATAGTTTTTTAGGGGAACCTGTCTCTCCCTTTTTTCAGCCTCACCCCTCAACTGTTTCACCAACTCATAAATCATGGCACAACCAGTAGCACCAATAGGATGACCTTTAGCCTTTAAACCACCATCAACATTAACAGCAATTCTACCCCCAATTTCTGTCTCCCCCTCACGAATAAGTTTTCCACCCTCACCTTTTTTGCAGAACCCTAGGTCTTCATATGCCATTATTTCGGCTATAGTAAAACAGTCATGAACACAAGCAACATCAACATCCCTAGGCTCAACCCTAGCCACCCTATAAGCCATCCTAGAAGCTAAAACAGAAGCCTTAAGCCCAACATAATCCCCCCTCCGACTTAGGTTTGCTGTTCCAGAAGAAAAACCAACACCCCTAACCCAAACAGGATCCTCAACCTTCAACTCCCTAAGCTTATCCTCAGAAGCCAAAACAACAGCAGCCGCACCATCACTTATAGGACAACAGTCGTAAAGCTTTAAAGGCCAAGCAATAACAGGTGAAGCTAAAACCTCGTCAACACTAACCCTATTTTGGAAGTGGGCTAAAGGGTTTAAAGAACCATATTTATGGTTTTTAACAGCAACCAAAGCCAAATCCTCCTCCCTAGTTCCAAATTTTTCCATGTGGGCTGAAGCGTAAAGGGCGTAGTAGGCTGGGAAGGTGGGTCCAAACCCGTGAAACTCCCATAGGTAGTATCCTGCTCTTCCAAGCATCTCCATAACAACTGGTGTTTCAAGCTCCGTCATTTTTTCAACTCCAACAGCAACAGCTAAATCTACAAGACCGTTAGCAACCGCCATATAGGCTGTAAAAAAGGCTGCACTACCAGATGCACATGCAGCCTCACATCTTGTTAAACCAGCACCAGTCATACCACAATATTCAGCAACAACAACAGCTGGTAAAACCTCCTCGTATAAGCCTCCAGCCCCAGCAGAACCAACAGCCAAAAACTCTACGTTTTTCCCGTTTATGTTTGCGTCCTCGAAAGCCTTTTTTACAGCCTCAAAACTAAGTCTTGCAACGTTAACATCCCTTCTTACACCAAACTTTGAGCATCCAACACCTATAACAGCAACCTTCCTCAAAACAAACACCAAACCTACTGTTTAACCTTTTTAAGCTCCTCCTCCCTTAAAACCCTTCTAAGAACCTTCCCTGTTATTGTTGTCGGTAAATCTTTTCTAAACTCAACCTCACGAATAACCTTGTAGGGTGCAACCCTCCCCCTAACAAAATCTATTATTTCCTTCTCCGTGACCTTCATCCCCTCCTTTAAAACTATAAAACATTTTGGAATTTCACCAGCAACAGGGTCAGGTTTACCAATAACAGCACAAAGCTTTACAGCAGGATTCTCATATAAAACATCCTCAATTTCTCTAGGATAAACACTATAACCCTTATACTTTATAAGATCCTTTTTCCTGTCAACAATGTAAAAATATCCATCCTCATCCATCCTACCAATATCCCCAGTATAAAGCCATCCATCCCTTAAAGCCTCCTCAGTCTCCCTAGGATTTTTCCAGTAACCCTTCATAACCTGAGGACCTTTAACAATAAGTTCTCCAACCTCACCTGGTGGAAGCTCCCTCATACCTGTTTCAACATCAACAATTTTTGCTTCTGTGTCTGGCCATGGAATTCCTATGGAACCTATTTTTACTGTTTTCATTGTTTTGTCTAGGGGGTTTGCATGGGTTACTGGTGAGGCTTCGGTTAAACCATAACCTTCAACAAGAACCCCTCCAGTTAACTCCATAAACTTTTTTTGGATTGCTGGTGGTAGGGGTGCTGCACCTGAAATACAAAACTTTACCGATGAAAGATCATATTTTGAAGCTTTAGGATGGTTTACTATCAACGTATACATTGTTGGTGCTCCAGGTATTTCTGTAACCTTATACTTTTCAACAGTTTTAAGAACCTTTTCAACCTCAAACCCTGGAAGCAAAACCATTGTTGAACAGTTTGCTATACATAGGTTCATAACAACAGTCATACCGTAAATATGGAAAAGAGGTAGAACACCAAGAATTACTCCTTCACCAGTTTTTTCAGGAATCCAGTATTTACATTGGATGGCGTTAGCAACAAGGTTTGCATGGGTAAGCATAGCACCCTTAGGCACACCTGTAGTTCCTCCTGTATATTGGAGGATTGCAAGGTCTTCAGGTTTAACCTCAACCTTTGGAGGTTTTGGAGGATACTCAGCCAAAATTTCCCTAAAAAAGTAAACTCTTTCTTCTTTTCTAACCTTAAGGCTTGGGATTTTTCTAAAAATTTTTCCTAGAATCTTTTTGGCTGATGGAAGATATTCGCTTATACTTGTTACAATAACCTTTTTTACCTTTGTTTTACCTAAAACGTTTTTTAGGGTTGGGTAAAGCAAGTCTAAAACAATAACCATCACAGCCTCAGAATCTTTAAGCTGATATTCAACCTCCTTCTCCTTGTAGAGTGGACTTAAAGCTGTAACAACACCTCCAGCCTTCAAAACCCCATAGTAGCCTATAACAAACTGGGGAACGTTTGGAAGGAAAAGTGCAACAACATCCCCCTTCCGAACACCCAAACTATGGAGGGCGGATGCAAACCTATCGGTAAGCTCTTTAAGCCTCCGATATGTAATCTTAAACCCCTCAAAAATGAGGGCAACGTTTTCAGGGTATTTTTCAGAAGCCTCCTCCAACAAACCAAACAAGGGAATCCTAGGATAATCTATTTTTGGAGGCACATCTTTAGGGTAAAATTTAAACCAAGGTTTTTGCTCCAACATTAAACAATTCCTCAAGAGGTTTGGCTACAACAAGCCTAAATAAGGTTTCCCCCTCAAAATTTTGGGGGCACTTTTAAAAGGTTATCTATGCCAAAAACAAAAAATAAGGTATGACCTCAAAAATCCCTATAAACCTTGAAAAGGTAAAAGATGAAGACCTAGACAAAGAAATATTAAGAGTGGGAATAATTGCTGAGCTTGACGCTATAAACCTATACGAGCAGATGGCAGCAGTAGCCAAAGACAAAAACATAAAAAAGCTTTTGTTAGACATAGCAAAAGAAGAAAAAACCCATGTTGGAGAGTTTCAAGCACTCCTACTAGAAAAAGACAAAGAACAGGAAAAAGAACTAGAAAAAGGTAAAAAAGAGGTTGAAGAACTAAAAGAATAGCTTTTCCACAACCCAAAGAAACTCTTATAATCCATTTACCACAGAAAACATTTAAGAATGGGCCGGTGGCGCAGCTTGGAATGCGCGTCGGATTTGCAATCCGAAGGTCGCGGGTTCGAGTCCCGCCCGGTCCATCATCCCTATATAAGTGTGTGGATAAATATTCCGAAGATGCTTAAAATAAACCCAAGCAGAATTATTACAGCTAAAAACATAAAAACTGCTAGGATTGCTATTCCTATGGCTGAAAACCAGTTTGTTTGAAAAAATGTTTTAATTAGCCAAAGCCAAACAAGAAAAGTTAAAACTGAGCCTAAAAACGAGCCTAAAAGGCTGTGGGTTAGGATTGAGGTTAAACCTACAATAACAACACCAACAAACACTAGTAGTAGGGTATGGGTAAAACTTGCTTTTCCACCTACAACAATTCTAGCAGCAAAGTATATGGCTAGGGAAACAGCAAACCATGCAACAATTGCTGAGGCGAAGTAGGCTAAAAGAAAAATTTGCAGATCTCCAAACATTCTTTTTCACATTCCAAGACAGTTTTAGCATCTAACTTTATAGTCTTTGCTTGAGATATGTTTTTGAGTTGGTTTTGGTTAGGTTTGATGTTTCTCTTGTCGCATACTCAGAAATTCTTCTTAAAAGTAGTTCTGTTAGAAGAAGGTTGGAAGGTTTACTTATTAAACATTTGAAGAGTAGGCTTAGGATGGAAAATTTAGGGTTTGAGGGTTTGGTGAAAGAGGGTGGAAGAATCTATATTGTTGGAGGTAACCCGGAAAAAAATTCTGAGGTAGCCTCAAAAGTTTTGGGGGTTGATTTTTCAGCCCCAGCAATAAAAACCTCAGCAAAGCTTGAGGATCTGGTTGAGGCTTCTTTAAGGCTTGGAGAGGAGGTTTTGGGTGAGAATGAAAGTTTTGCTGTTAGGGCTAGAAGGGTTGGCTTCCACCCATATACAAGCAAAGATTTAGAAGCTAAAATTGGTGCTGAAATTCTTAGAAGATTTGGTGGTAGAGGGTTAAAGGTTAACCTTGAAAAACCTGACAAAACAATTTTTGTTGAGGTTAGAGGTGAAAACGCCTATGTCTACTCGAAGGTTTTTAGGGGTTGGGGTGGGCTTCCTGTTGGAAGCCAAGGTAAGGTTGTGGTTTTGCTTGGAAACAAGGTTAAAACAGCCTTAGCTGGATGGTTAATGATGAAAAGAGGAATTTTCCCAATCCCTCTCTATCTAGAGGAAAATGGTGGGGTTGAAGAAGATTTTAGGTTTGCTAAAGATTTGGCTGGATATGTTCCTAGTGAAGATTTTAATGTCTATATTGTAAAACTCAAAAATTTTTCTGGTTTTAGGGTGGAGGATTCTAAGCTTTACTCTATCCTTAAACAACGTTTGGCTATTAGAATTGCATGTGGTTTAGCCAGAAAAAAGGGAGCTTTAGGTGTTGTTGTAGGAATTAGTTTAGGCTTAAAACCTACAAACGTTTTAAGGCTTTTATCCTACCTTGAAGAAGCCTCAACCCTACCAATATTTTATCCTCTAATCGGTTTTGAGGAGTTTGATGTTGAAGAGCTTAAAAACAAGCTTAGTTTTCACAACGACCTACCCCACAAAAAATTTTTTGATTTTACACCGATGGAGGACTATGAAGGTTTAACCTCAAAAAAGATAGAGTCTTATGAGGAAAAGTTGGATGTTGAGGGTTTAGTTGAGAAAACCCTAAAAAACGTTAGGGTTTTAAGGTTAAGCCAAATCTAAAACTGTTTTTGTGGCTAAACTTAAAGCATCAAATTTTGAGGCAATTTTTCCTAGGTTTTCAGCCTTCCTCCAATAGGATTCTGAGCTAAAAATTTCTTCAACAGCCGAAACCAAAAGTTTTTTTGAAAGCCAACGTTGGTCAACAACCTTTCCAGCCCCAAGCTTTTCAACAGTTTTTGCGTTTAAAATTTGCTCGGTTTGTTCTGGTGTTGGAATTAGAAGCATAGGTTTACCGTAGGCTAAGGCTTGGGTTAGAGTTGTATGTCCACCCTTACAAACCACAAGGTCGCATGCCTTTAAAACCTCAAACCTCCTAGAAAGCCAACCGTAAACAGTTAGGTTTCCACTTTTAAAAAAGCTTGAAGAGTTTTTTAGGCCAAGAGAAACAACAACCTGATATTTTTCAGGGAAACCCGAAAAATATTTAACGAGTTTTCTTCCAAACCACAACCTTTCCCAACCATAACCACTAGCAGCAACATGGATTAATGGTCTACCATCAAAACCAAGCCTTCTTTTTAAGCTTTCCTTATCAGGAAGACTTTCAGGTTTTACAGGTAAAATTGGACCTATAAATTCCACCTTGTTTTTTAGGGGTTTAGGTATTCTTAGGTTTACTGCTGAAACACTGTTTGGTGGTGGAAGGTCTGGAACAAGAATTTTTTCGCTTAAACCCCAGCCGGTAGCCAAAAAAGTGAAAGAAAAAATATCCGAAATTTTTGGGAGAAAACGGTAATAGATAAATCCTGGACCTACAACATGAAACTGGTTTAACATGGTAACAACCTTTTTCCCTAGAAGCCATCCAGCATAAACTGTTGAAAGTCGGCTGTCAGAAAAAACTAGGTTTGGCTTAAACCTTCCAATGTTTTCAACCTCAAACTTTACCTGTTTTAAAAAAACTCCAACAAGCTTCCCACTTAACCATTTTAGGGTTCTCCAAGGGTCTGGTGTTCCATCAGGCCAAACCCAGTATCTAAAGGTTGGTGCTTCAACAAACCTAAAATTTTCGCTTTTTAAGACTTCTAGTGCGTCTGCATAGCTTGAAAAAAGTATTTCACATTTTTCTTTTTTGAGTCTTTTTGCTATTTCTAGGGTTCTTCCAACATGTCCAAGTCCAATACCACATGGAGCAAAATAGATTTTCAAAGTAGAACCTTCAAAAAGGGAGGTTTAGGTTAGGCTTCTTCTTTTTATTTCTCCGTTAGGTTCTTCCTCCTCAAAAATTATTGCTTGAAACTTGTAGATTTTTGTTTTTGGTAGAAGCCAGCAGTCTGGGGGGAGACCAGCCTTCATACAACAGTTAGACAAAAACTCTTCAGAGTTCCAACCCCACTCAACAGGAACTTGAGGTAAAAGTAAACCTTTATTCCATCCAAGTTCAACAACTAAACCATCAACTCCAACCTTAACATGTTTAGGGTAGTCTTTTGGGTTTTCAACGTTTATGGGTTGGAGGGGTGTTAAAACACTAACCTCAACAACAATCCTATCCATCTCCCCAAGCCTAACAGGTGGAAATCTTGGGTCTTCAACAGCCGCATTTATTGCTGAATCTATGGTTGCCTCAACTAAGGGAAGAATTGGTTCAGGGTAGCCTATACAACCCCTAAGGTTTTTTCCTCCTTTTTCAAACTTGTTTAGGGTTACAAAAACACCACATTTAACCCTTAGCTTTTCCGGTGTTTCTTCCGGAGGTTTAAGCTTTTTACCGGTTTTAAGGTATTCTATGATTGCTTTTCTTGCGAGTTTAACTAGGAATATTCCCTCCTCGTCTTCTAGGGTAAAAGACAAGACCTATCAATCCTCATAAGGACGGTTTGCTTTTCCTCTTATATATCCTATCCTAGCCTTAAAACCCTAAAAATTTAAGGTTTACCTTAGAGTAGATGATATATTCATGTAACTTTAACCCTAAATCAGCCAAAAAATTGTAAGCTACAAGTTAAGGGTGGATTGTTAACCTAAGCCTCCTATAGGCATCCTTTATATAGGGTTTATATTTTTAGTCTACCCCTAATGTAAAAATTTTAAGGCTAAACTTATATAGGAGTCTCCCCCTAACCTAAACCCTCTCAACAAAAACATCCAGACATCCCACCATAACTTTATATAGGAGTCTTTAAGCCTTTTAACCCTCCAAATCAAAAACGGTTTTTATTCTCCCCCTCCTCTAATAGGTTAGAGGGGTGAACCCTTATGCCAGCCATAGATGTCCTCTGGACAGTTGTGGCTGTTTTACTCCTTATAGAGATAACCCTAGACCTAAAAGACAGGTTTAACGGGTGGAGAAACAACCACAAAAAATAAAATTTTAGCCTAGAAAATGTATGGTTTAACCATGTTTACAGTTTAGGCTTGTAGGTTTAGGTTAGCCTAAAGACTAAAGTTTTTGTTTAGTTTTAAACTGCCAAAAAGAGTTTTATTCTCCTTATAGGGTTAACTTGTTTTGGAGGAGAAGAGTTCTGTCAGACATTATAGAAAGGGAGCTTTTAGGAGGAACAGTCTTTAAAGACGAGGGTAAACTATCCCTAGACTATGTTCCACCCACACTCCCCCACAGAGAGGAGGAGCTTAAAACCCTAACAAGAGCCTTTAGACCAGTCCTAGAAAAACCTGGAAAAATTTCTCCAAGGGTTATTGTTCGTGGTGAGCTTGGAACAGGTAAAACTGTTTTATCAAAAAGGTTTGGTTTAGACTTTGAAAGGATAGCTGTTCAAAGGGGTGTTAACCTTAAATATGTTCATGTAAACTGTAGGAAGGAGGGAAGCTTCTACAATATTTTAAAAAACATTTTAACAAGACATTTTCAACGTAGAAGTTTACCTTCAAGAGGATACTCCTCCCAAGAACTCCTAAACTTTCTTGTTGAAACCCTAGAAAAAAACAATTTTTATGTTGTTTTAGCCTTAGATGAGCTTGAAGCGTTAATTGAGAAGGAGGGTGGAAACCCGCTTTTTAGGCTTACACGTTTTTATGAGGATAAACCACCAAACACACCCCAAAGAATCTCCCTAATATGTATTTTTAGGGAGCCTGAATGTGAAGAGGTTTTTAAGCTTATAGATAGAAGCACCCTAAGCACCCTAGGCTTTTACACAATAAAACTCGAAAAATATGCTGCCTACCAGCTTAAAGACATTTTAAACCAAAGGGTTAAAGAAGCCTTTAAAGAGGATACAGTCCTTCCTGAAACGGTTGAGCTTATTGCAGA
This sequence comes from Candidatus Hecatellales archaeon, assembly GCA_003661965.1. Lineage (GTDB taxonomy): Archaea > Thermoproteota > Bathyarchaeia > Hecatellales > Hecatellaceae > EX4484-218. Next base: position 6,108 of record QMXD01000006.1, on the reverse strand, counting down.
TTTGGCTGGAAGATATGGGGATGCAAGGTTTGCCATAGAGCTTTTATGGCTTGCAGGAAAATACGCTGAAAAAACATGTTCAACTAAAGTTCAACCTGAACATGTTAGAGCAGCCCAATCCTACACCCATCCAACCATAAAAATTGAAGACTTAAAGCTTACAAGCCTCCACGAAAAACTTTTACTTTTGGCTGTTGCAAGACTTCTAAAAAACAATGAGTCTGCATACCTATCCATGGGTGAGGTTGAAAAAGAGTATGGGGTTGTATGTGAAGAGTTTAACGAGAAACCTAGAGCCCACACCCAAACATGGAAATACCTAAAAAACCTAAGCCAGCTTGGGCTTGTTACAACAAAGGTTTCTGGTAGAGGTCAACGTGGAAAAACAACCTTGATAGGTTTAGCCATCCCATCAGAAAAACTTGAAACAGAAGTTTTAAGGCTTCTTGAAAAGGCTAAGGGTGGTTTTCAAGCTGATTGAGGAAGTTTTAGCCTCAAAAGGAAGAATAAAAATTTTAAGGCTTCTTCTCCAAGAAAAAGAGTTAAACATTTCAAGGATAGGTAGAGAAGTAAAACTCCCCTACAAATCCGTAAACCAGCATCTTAAAATCTTAAAGAAGGCAAACCTTATTGAAGAGGAAAAAATTGGGAGAATAAGGATTTTTAGGGTTAAAGAGGAAAACAGGAAATGTAAAATTTTAAGGGAGCTTTTTAAAAATTAGCCTCCAAACCTTCTTTGTCTCTGCTGGTAAACCCTAATAGCCCTTAAAAAGTCAACCTTCCTAAAATTCGGCCAATAAACATCTAGAAAGCAAAATTCGCTGTAGGCGCTTTGCCAAAGCAAAAAGTTGCTAAGTCTTTCCTCACCAGAGGTTCTTATTACAAGGTCTGGGTGGGGGTTTGGAAGAAAACCAGTATATAGGTGTTCTTCAACAACCTTTTCGTTAACGTCTTCAGGTGAAATTTTTCCTTCAACAACCTTTGAAACAATAGCCTTAACAGCATCAACTATTTCTGCCCGTCCACCATAGGCTATTGCAAGATTTAAATAGTAGTTGTTATAGTTTTCGGTTACCTTCTCAATTTTTTCTATACAGTTTTTAAGGTTTTCTGGTAAAAGCTCCCTTTTACCTATCACCTTAACCCTAATCCTATTCTCATGGATACGTTTATCTTCAGCTAAGGCTTTAAGATAAGCCTCTATAAGCCTCATCAAATGTTCAACCTCATCCCTTGAACGTTTAAAATTTTCTGTTGAGAAAAGGTATAGGGTAACAGTCCTAATTTTTTCTAGTTCCCTACACCAATCAAAAAATTCTTCAGCCTTTTTTGCACCCTCAACATGACCGTAGAGAGCATCTAACCCTCTAGATAAAGCCCACCGTCTATTCCCATCAAGAATAACTGCTACATGTTGAGGCATTTCACCCTTTTTAACCTGGTTTAACAGCATATTCTCGTAAAGCTTTAAAACAAGCTTGTTCCCAGCAAAAAACAGGAATATTTTTTGCATAAACGTGAACACTTTATCTTTTAAAGCCAACGGAGACAACCAGCCTATTTCCTGCATTCAATATATTTCTACCATTAACATAGGTTTAGGCTTAAATAAAAAACTTTAGTTAACAAAAAAGTTTAACATAACGCCCACAAAATTAAATTTTGGTGTTTCATGTTGGCTGGAAAACTAAGGTTTTCCATAATTTTTTTGGTTGTTGGCTTGTTTATCGGTTTAACTGTAGGCTATAGCTTTGGAAGCCAAACTCAGCTAGTATGGAAAGAAAAATATTTTGAGCTTCAAAAAACCTACGGTAAGCTTGAAGAATCCTATAAGAATCTTAACCTTGCCTACTCTAACCTTAAAAGTCAGATGGCTGGATGGAAAGAAAAATATGTTAGGCTTCAGGAAGCCTACAAAAACCTTAATCTTTCCTACCTAAACCTTAAAAACCTAACAACCGTTAGGATAGAGTTGCTTGAAGATAAGGAATATTATCCTGAGGCTTGTAGACTTATCTCCCATGCAAACAAAAGCATCCAAATAATAATGTATGTTGTAAAATATGATTCTAAACATGAAAAAGACCCTGTAAATGTTTTACTTAAAGGTCTTGTTGAAGCTAAAAAACGTGGGGTTGAGGTTAAGGTTTTGGTTGATGATGTAACCCTAAAAAGCTATCCTCAAACCATAAAGTTTCTTTCTGAAAACAAGATTCCTGTTAGACTTGACCCTAGTAGGTGGGTTACAACCCACACAAAGATGGTTATTGTTGATGGGAAATATTTGCTTGTTGGAAGCCATAATTGGACTGAAAGTGCGTTAACAAGAAACCATGAGGTTACGGTTAAAATTTATTCTGAGAAGTTTGCTGGTGAAGCCTTAAAATATTTTGATAGTCTTTGGGATTATGGTAGAAAAGTTCTGGGTTAAAGTTTTCTGAAAAGGGAGCCATATTTTGTGTAAATATCCAAATATTTTTCTCTAATCTTTTTTAGGGCATTAAGCCTCTCATCAGTAACATCCCTAACAATTTTTGCAGGTGTTCCTACAACAATTTTTCTTGGTGGGATAACTGTTCTCTGGGTTACCACGCTTCCCTCACCAACAATAGAGTTTTCACCAACAACAGCAGAATCGCTTACGATTGCACCCATACCTATTAGGGCTCCATCCTTTATTGTGCAACTGTGAATTATACATCCATGCCCAATAATTACATCGTTACCTATGGTTACAGTTTCACCTGCATTCCCATGGATAACACATTTATCCTCTATGATTACCCTATCACCTATCCTTATGGTTACATAGTCACCCTTAATTATGACACTACAACCTATGTAACAATTGTTTCCTATCACAACATCCCCAATAATCTCAGCACTATCATGGATAAAGGAGCCGTCACCAATTTTCGGTATCCTACCAAAATAGTCGTAGAGAGGCATAACAACCACAAACCCTAAAAATTCTCCCTACAAATTAAAGTATCCATTTAGGCTTAAAAGTAGTTTTCCTCAACCCTTAAAACATCCTCTTCACTCCTTGTTTTTGAATATTCTTCTAGAAGGTTTTTGTTTAGGTTTAGAAAGGTTTCACCCCACTTGTATAGGCTTAAAAGTTTTTTAGCCTCACCCTTAAACCCTGTAATGTATAGGGTTGCAGCTAAAGCCTCAAGTGAACTTAACATTCCAGGATGACCAAAGTTTATGGGGTTTGCTGGAACTAGGAGTGGAAGTCTCCTGTTTACAGCCTTAAACCTACGTGAAAAAGTTTTTTCAACCTTTTTCCATGAACAGTCAACAGCAACAACCCCATACCTAGCAACAGCCTCCCTATCAGCCGAAGTTAAAACCTTTTCTGCAAATGGGTTAAGCAAAACAGCCTTCCTAGGAATTTCAAACCTACGCTTAAGCTTTTTTGCTAAACCAAAACGGTTAAGCTTAAGAGCAGTACATTTACGTGGGTCATCCTCACCCAAACAGTAAACATAAAGACGAGTTTTCAAGCTTCCCATTTTAACCCTTTTTTAGGTTTTCTGGGTAAAGTTTAACTTTTTCTCTGCCCTATTCTTTTTTGTGGTTGTTTGGCGTTTAGCTTCTTTTACATTGTCTACCATGGTTGGAGCCTATCTTGGAGCTAACGGTTTAAACTTTCTTTCTAGGCTTCTTCTAAGAGTTTTGTGGAAGTTTAGACTTTTTGACCTTTACGCTTTTTATGTTGCCCTATTCCTAACCTTAACCCAGCCTCCATGGAGGGGGCAATTCACCTACCTAACCTATAAGCTTCTTAGAGGAAAAATTAGGATAAGGTATAGGGTTTTCTGGTTTGGGGAGGGTTAACTATTTTTGGTTTAAAGTTTGTGGATGAGCCTAGTTTACGTGGTAGGTTTTATGTTTTTAGGGATAGGTTGGATGCTGGTGGAAAGTTGGCTTTAAAACTTGAAAAGGTTTTGGGGAAGCCTTTAAACAGCCTAGTTTTAGCTGTTCCTGCTGGTGGTGTTCCTGTAGGTTTTATGGTTGCGAGAAGGCTTGGTTTACCCTTGGATGTTTTGGTTGTTAGAAAGGTTCAGTTTCCATGGGATTCTGAGGCTGGTTTTGGTGCTGTTGCTTGGGATGGAACGGTTATTTTGAATAGGGTTTTAGTGGAAAGTTTAGGTTTAACGGAAAAACAGGTTGAGGATTGTGTTAACCTAACCAAACAAAAAGTTTTTGAGAGGGTGAGGAGGCTTAGAGGAGAAAAACCTTTCCCAAACCTTAAAGATAAAATTATAATCGTTGTTGATGATGGTTTGGCTACAGGCTATACTATGCTTACAGCTGTAAAGGTTTTAGCTAAACACAACCCTAAAAAGGTTGTTGTTGCCACTCCAACAGCCTCCTTTGAGGCTGTTAAACTTCTTGTTTCAGAGTCTAGGGTTAACATGGTTGTTTGCCTAAACCTACGTAAAACCCCAATTTTTGCTGTTGCAGACGCATACAAAAAATGGTATGACCTAACAGACGAGGAAGTTTTAAGCTATCTTAAAAGTTTTGGTTGAAGGGGTTTGGTGTGTGGGTTGTAACCCGCCTTCTGTTTTAGGTGGCATACGGCTAAGCGGACTACCCGCATCTTCAGGGTGGAATCCTCATCGATGCCTATTTGTCCTTGCACCCCGCACCCAACCCCCTTTCAACCGTTCCAACAGGATTCTCAACGTTTTCCAGCCACGTATCATAGACATCTCCTGTTGGAGGTTTTGTTTCTGTGGTTGGGTAGGGTTCTCACCCTAACACCTTACGGTGCTGCGGGTCCACCATGTGGGCGGAGTTTCCTCCAGCCTTTAAAGGCTGGGAAGCCACCCACCCACTCACCAAACCCCAAAATGTTAAACCAAACAGAAAAATAAAAGGCTTATTTTCCCCATCTTTAAGACTGTGCATGACACTACACTACAGCGCACTACACGTTTACAAAAGAGCTTCTATTATGTTGGTCTTAACCCAAATTTTCTTTCAAGCCATTCAAACTTTCCCTTAAAATCGTAAAACTCCTTAATGTCCTCGATTTTTACAAGGTTCACCTTATCCTTAAGTTCGTGAAGTTCTCCAAAAAATTTTGTTTCAGCCTCTTTAAGCTGGTCTTCTGTTGAAACTAAAAATATTCTTGACTCCCAAAGGTCATATGCATGCTTTAACCTTAAGAGAGCAGCTTCTAAGCTTCCCTTAAGATGAACTTCAAAAACATATTTGGGACCAATCCTTGGTGGCTTATTCCATACAACATCAAATTCATATCCTTCATGTCTCCATTTTCTTTCAGGTTTATATCCGATAACTTCTCCGAGGGCATAAATCATATCAACAATATCATCATGTTTAAGTTCTGAGGGAGATTTAGACGGTTCGCCTTCTGAGACTTTTATTTTTGAGAGATGGTCGATAAGTTTGGAAGTAGCTTTTGACAGCCTCATAAATCCGACTACAAACCTTAAATTATAATCTGTTAACTCATTAAATTTCTCTAGTGGGAGGTCTATTTTTTTAACATCTTTTAAAAAAATAAGGTAAGGCCATGTCCTACCATCGACATCTTTTCCCCAAACCTTTTCAGCAACAAAGTTTGCAATATTTAGTTGTTCGGTTTCGTTGGGTGTAAATGGATATTTAAAGGCCACTCTTGATATGTAGATAAAATTTCCCCTATGATAAAAAAGTATGTAATCATTTTCCCTAATAGAAGTTCAACGGTCAAAAAGTGTCTCTTTAAGAGCCCAGAGTTTCACGGTGTCCCCGCTATAATATTTTACGACTTTTTCCCTAAGCACTGTGTCTTTAACATCTGAAAACTCTTCTATACTGACTCCTTCCATGATACTCCGCTTGATATTCCTATACATCCCTGGAGCCAAAAAGACCTCCACGGATAAAAACACCTAGCAAACATTTAACGTTAAAATTTTTAGGCTAAAAATTTTTTCTGCCATGCAGAGTCTTTACGGCTGAAGTAAACCATCCACCAAAAATTCCGACACCTCGGGCGATTGGGAGTGGCATGCTAAACACCTCGGGCCACAAGGACCCTCGGTGCTTACACACCCACCCCATCAACGGGGTCTTCTACCCCAG
>QMXD01000005.1 GCA_003661965.1 Candidatus Hecatellales archaeon | reverse complement strand
TATCCCAGTAGCACCTTTCCCGTCTGTTGGACCTGTTGATTATTTGGTGGTTTTCTATACACCCTACAGTATTCTTGTGATTTTAGCTTTATTTGCTATACATCCATTTTTGGTTATAGGTGTTGGTTGGGCTTCTGGAAGCAAATACACGACAATGGGAGCTTTAAGAGCAGCCTACCAGCTACTTGCATATGAAGTCCCCATAATGCTTTCAGTTGCATGCGTTGTTATGGTTACAGGTTCTTTTGACCTTATTAAAATTGTTGAAAGTCAAGCTAATGTATGGTATATCCTACTTTTACCCATAGCATTTTTAGTCTTTTTTGTTTCAATGATGGCTGAGCTTGGTAGACGTCCATTTGATATTCCTCATGCTGAGCAGGAAATAGTTTATGGTTGGGCTACAGAGTTTACTGGTGTTCACTATGTTTGTGTTATGTTTGCTGAATATGTTAATCTTTGTATTGCCTCATGTTTGGTTACTCTTCTATTTTTAGGTGGATGGTTAGGGCCAGTTTTACCACCTGTAGCTTGGTTCCTAATAAAGTTTGGGATAGTTGTTGTGTTTTTCTTGATGGGTAGGGGAGTTTATCCAAGGCTTAGAATAGACCAACTATTAAACGCTGGATGGAGAATATTAATACCTTTAGCCTTAACCCAAATATTTATTATTCTTGTTCTTGCAAGATTTACACCTTGGATTTTACCTATAACGTATTTAGGAGGTTAAAAATAATGGTTTTTTCTTGGATCGCATCCATATTAAGACCACTTGGGATGGCTTTTAGACATATTTTTAAGTATAGGTTTACGGTTAAATATCCCTACTATGTGCTTGAAACATCTGAAAGGTATAGAGGGAGGCCCGTACTTGACCTAGCAAAATGTGTTGGATGTGGGGTTTGCGCCATTATCTGTCCAAACAAAGCCATAACTATGGTTAATGTTGAAAACAGAAAATATCCTCAATTTGATGCTGGAAGATGTTGCTTTTGTGGTTTTTGCGCCTACTTCTGTTTAAAATCAGCCCTAAAATTGAAGGGGGGCTACGAACTATCTGAATACAACAGAAGTAATCTTATCTATCCACCTGAAAAACTGGTAAAAGTTCCATCCCCACCACCAGAAAGAAAAAAAGTTGTAAAGTTGAAAAAATTAAGTCTAAGTACAGGTGTAACCCACGGCTAATTTTAAAATAAACTTTCACATTCAAGAACTTTTGAAACCCCTCTTACACCTATCAGTTTTAACAGAATGGTAAAAAGTTTATCATGCTCCATAAAACGGTCTGCAATCCTTCTATACTTTACACTCCTACCAATGACTTTCCCAAGTTCTTCTTCTAGGATTTTCCTGTAAACGTTTAGTGTTTGTTTGCTGTTTAAATGTTCAGCAACAAGTTTTCCAGCAACGATTCCTGAAAGCATGGCTGTTGGGATACCACTGCCATTTATTGCAAGAACAAGTCCAGCTGCATCTCCAACAAGTAATACATCATTTTTTTGAACCTCTTTAACAATACCTCCAACAGGAACAAGTTTAGCTGAAAAGTTTAAGGTTTTTGCTTTTAAGAGTCTCTTGGATGCTATTGGATGTCTCCCTATAAAATTGTTGAGATATTCTAAAATTCTCTTTCTATGTTTCGAGCGGAAATGGGTTAACCTTACACCTAAACCAACATTTGCCACACCATCACCTTTAGGGATAATCCATGCATAACCTTTGGGGGCGCATAGGTTTCCTGAGAACATTTCAACCGTATCCTCTTCAACCTCAACACCATCCATAGTTTTTTGAACTGCTAAAGCAACATCATTCAGACTGTTGTAGGTGCTTTCTAAACCCATCCATTTTGCTGTATTTGAAGGGTAACCATCAGCACCAATAACAGCCCTAACCTCAACCCTATCTTCAGTTTCAGAAGTCTTTATTATAGCCTCTTTAAACCCATCCTTACCCATAATAAGTCTAACAACGCTGGAAGTATACACTTTAACCCCCAATTTTAGGGCTTTTTCAGCTACTAGTCTTTCTAAAAGATCTCTTTTCAAAACAATCCCATCAAACTTAAATTCGAAACAATGATTGCTTGGAGAATAAAACCTTATCTTTTTTGTTCTGTTTGAGATAACCTTTTCTGGAATTAGAGAATAAACTTTTTCAATATATTTGGAGTGTGGAATCATTTTTTTGATGCTTTCAAATGTTGGAATAAACTCCCCACATTTAACAGGATAACCAATAACATCCTTTTTTTCAACCATTAAAACATCAACATCATTTTTTTCAATTAAGGAAAAACCTGCTGAAACCCCAGCAACACCTGCACCAACAACTAAGACATCAAACTTTTTCCTCAATTCTTTCTAACCCTAAAATTGCTCCTAACAAATATATATAATAGGCGAGCCATAGTTTATTTAACATTAATTAACCTTTGAGAATGAAGAAAAGTGAAAAATATCGTGGGAGGAGAAAAAGAGAAACTCAAAACCTCTGGGAGGAATAAAAAGCTGGCTTCACATGAGTTTTTAGCAGAGTTCAGGGATGACCTAAAAAATTACATCCTACGCATAGAGAGGGCTATATCAGATGAAATAGGTAGGTACAAAGATTCCTCCTTCTACAAGCCTTTATCCTACGCAGTCAAGGGAGGAAAAAGAATAAGACCTTTAATACTTATTCTATCAGCCGAGTCAATATCGCGAAAACAAGAAAACTCTAACCCTTACCCTGCAGCAGTAGCCATAGAACTTCTCCACACAGAATCCCTTATCCATGATGATATGATAGATAAAGAGTCTTATAGGAGGGGGAAACCAGCATTCCATGTCAAATACGGAGAACCTCTCACAATTTTAAGTGCAGACTTCATGTTCGCAATCGTTCTAGATATTCTTGCGGAATATAGAGAACCCCAAATACTTAAAGAGGTAGCTTCCTCGGTTCTTGAGATGTGTGAAGGTGAAGTTAAAGACTTTAAAATACAGCTTGGTCAACAAGAGTTTAGCATGGAAACCTATCTTAGCCTTATAGAAAAAAAGACAGCTTCACTGTTTTCTGTTGCTGCAAAAATAGGTGCTATTATTGGTGGAGGAGAAAAATGGGAGATTGACACCCTCTCATGGTTTGGACGTCTTTTCGGAGTTTCCTACCAAATCAGAGATGACCTCCTAGACTTGAGAAAGGGGGAAAAAGTTTCAGACTTTTTAAGGAAGCTTATGCGTGTACGTAGTTATGAGGAAGTTAAGGTTAACCTTCTGGAGATGGCTAAAAAATATTCTAGGATGGCTATTGAAACTTTAAAACCCTTAAGAAATACAAAAGCAAAAGAGTGTCTATGTGAGCTAGCTAAATTTTCGGTTTTAAGAGAATTTTAGAATAAGAGTTCTTCAACTTTTTCTATGACATTGACACCTCTTACTTCGCGTGGAAGTTGTGGAAGTGTTGCTATCATGGATTCTCCACAACTCTCTCTTAGAACCTTAAGATAATGTTTTTGCATAGCTGCACGTTCCATATGGAAGCTACATTTACAAACATCCTCCGTGATAATGTAATTTACCAATATTTTGCTAACATGCATTCCAAAAGCTTCAAGTTCTTTAAGAACTCTTTCTGTCTGTCTAACACCCAAAGCCTCAGCTATTGTCACTATTATCGTATGAGTTTTCTTACCCCTCAACATATTAAAAACTCTTTGAGCTAGCTTCTCCCATTCAGAAATTATTTCGATAGGGTCTCTTTTCGCCCTTCCCTTGGTAAGGATTTCTATAGCTTTTCGAACTCTCATATAGAGTTTTGCAGCCTCACCAAGATGTCTATAAAACTTGTCTTGAAGCTTAAGTAGGGATAGGGTTCCTCCTGCTGGCGCTGTATCCCATACTATTGTGTCATAGTCTCCACTCTCATAAAGGTCTAAAACATAGCTTAAAGCAAACTCCTCATCTATCCCAGGAGCTCCGGCAATATACTCTATTATTTCCTCACCAACAGGTAAAAACGAGGATATAACCTCATAAACCTCATACCCAAATTTTTCTTTCCACATTTCTATCACAAGCTCATAGTCTAACTCAACAACGTTAAGATTTTTTATGTTTTCCAGTGTTGTAATGTTTCCTCTAGCATTAACCTCCAAAATGTCTGATAGGGAGGGTGTTGGGTCTGTCGATATTAACAGTGTTTTAAAGCCCTTTTTTGCAAAATGTAGGGCTGATGCTGATGCACATGTTGTTTTTCCAACGCCACCTTTTCCGCAAAAGATAACAAGCTTAGGTTTTTCAACGTCAAGATAGCTTAAACCCTTTACCTCCAAAAATATCCACCGATAATACTATACTGGAAACCCTTAAAAATACTTACTTATTCAAATTCAAAAGTTAAAAAAGAAGGTTTTTTGTTTTAGATTAGCTGTCCAGCCGCTAGAAGAGCATATCTTCCAGACACACTACCAACAGCTACCAAGATAAAGCATAGATAGAGTAGAAGTATCCATACTGAGAGTGGAATGCCGAGTCTCAGTTTTGCCAACAGGTAGACTATTAGGGGTATTATTAAACCTAAACCTATGAAGCCACCCCAAAACATAGAGAACAACAGGAAGTTTGTGAAAAGCAGCGTGTATTGGGCTGTTCCAGCTACAGAGGTTAGGTAAGCAACGGTGAATGCTAAGTCTATTACGATTAGTATAGCCATATATAAACCTGCACGCTCTGGAATCCTATGGATAAGAACTGTTCTACGAGCCTCTAGAAGGCTTGGACATAAACGTGGCATAAACACACCAATAATTGGTATAGCAAAAACCGCTAGGACTAAGCCTGAAAGCATTGCATTTACAGAGATAACCCATGGGAAAAACGGTGAACCCCAAAATGGTTTACCACGAGCAAAGGCTAACATCACACCTGGATAAATTGTCACGAGGAAACCTAGAACCACGTTTACAGCACCACAGATTATTCTAACCACATAGTTTATCAGAGTCTCCTTACGGAAAAGCCACAGGATTGCGTTTAGGGCTGCCACAGCAATAAAGAATATTCGGAAAACAGTTCCAGCGGATACCATTGAAACTGGTAGGTGGCTGAAAACATAGATAACGTTCATGGGGGCTACTGTAAGTCTTCCAAGGTCAAGCATAACCGTTAGAAGGCTTGCTAAACCTAGTATTGGTGCAAGATATGCTCCTGACTCTGCTAAGGCATCGTATTCACCCTTACCAAGAATATGGGCTGCTCCACTAGCTATGGCTGCCCCACCAGCACTACCTATAAGGAAAAGGTCTATGGCTGTTAACCATCCCCAAACCAAATGAGCCATAATCTCACCTCCCCTCCTACTTCTCCTCCTTTAAAGTTTTAGCTACCTCCTCCTTTCTCCTAAGGAATTTTGCAGCAAAATATCCTGCAAACGAAATAATTGTAGCGATAACCCCAACACTAGCTATCGAGGTTAACATATCAGACTTGAATGTCTCCATAGGCTTTGAGGAAACCTCCGGAAAACCTAGCTCCTTGAAAGGAACATCTGAAACAAAAATCATAGAGGTCCCTCCTGCCTCCTTCTCACCATATATGTAGGGTGCACCAGAACTATGCGCCTTTTCCAGGATTTCATCTCTATCCCCAAACTGAAGAGCACCTGTTTGACAGTTTGCAACACAAGCAGGAACCATTCCAGCCTTAATCCTATCCACACAGAAAACACATTTGCTTATAACCTTCTTTTCCTCGTCAAAATGTGGTACATGCCATGGACAAGCTTCAACACAATATTTACAGCCTATACACCTGCTTGGATCATAAACCACAGGACCCTCTGGAAGCTTTTTAAGTGCTTTTGTTGGGCATACAGATACACATGCTGGTTCTAAACAGTGCATACATCTGAGAGAAGCCATCCTCCACTTTACGATACCCTCCTTCTCTCTCACCTCGCTAAATTTGACATAGCACCAAGTGTCTGCTGAAAATCTTGGTGGGTTTACATATTCGTTTTCTGCTGTAATTCTTGTTTCTTCCGCTGGGAGCTTATTCCAGATTTTACATGCTATTTGGCATGCTTTACAGCCTATACATTTTCTAATATCAATTAACATGGCTTTTGGTTTTGTGGTTGTTGCTGTTAGGTTTTTTGTTTTACCAGATGTGACAAATAGAGTTGTTAAACCAAAACCTGTTCCAACAGTTTTTAGGAAACTTCTTCTTGAGAACTTTTCACCCATTTCCTTCTCACCACCTAAGCCTTATAAACCTTAACACATACATCCGACATGCATGCTGAACCTGTTGGGTCTTTTCTGGCTAAAATGTCTTCAATAGTTTGGTCTGGAATTAGGTCTCCATCGTTTGCTCCACGTTTATAGCCGTAGATTAAGCCTTTTGACCAATGTCCAAAGCCATGTGAAAGACAAACACAGTCTTTTCTTATTCCATCGAAAAGTTTGGCTTTAACCTTAACTTTTCCAGCTCTTGACTCAACCCAAACCCATTCAAGGTCTCTAATACCTAGACTTTTAGCAGTTTCAGGATGGATTATGGCTGCGTTTTCAGGACAGGCTTCCAAAAGATACGGGTTATCTGTTGTTTTACCATGCCTATGGACGGCAGGTCTTGTTATGATGAGGTAAAATGGATATTCTGAGGATGGTTTATCTCTTCTTGGTTCCCATGAGGGTAGCGGGTCATAACCATACTTTTTGAAGGTTTCACCGTAAATCTGAATCTTTTTACCAGCCTTAGCCATAGATTCAAGCTTTGTAAGAGGCTTAAATTCTCCGGGTTTACTCCATACACCTTTAGCTGCCAGCTCTTCAAAGGATATTCCTAAGGCATGTTTTACTGCTGTTTCAAGATATTCGGTAGATGTGAAGAATGTCCCATCAGACTTCTTAAAGTATTCTGGTGCTATCCTTTTTCCAAGCTCACAGAATATAACTCCAGCACTCTTACATGAATACATTGGGTTTATAACAGGCTGGAAAACAGAAACCTGTGGATACCATCCATTATAGATTCTTACACTAAATCCTTTTCTCTCCCAGTAGGTGCATTCTGGGAGGACTATGTCAGCTATCTGAACCGATTCGCTTGGTAGAACATCAACCGTAACTATAAACTCAAGCTTTTTAAGAGCCTCAACAAGCTTCTTTGGGTTTGGGAATGAAAGAAGATTATACTTGTAAATGACCGCTGCTTTTACCTCGTAAGGCTTCTTCTCCAAAATATGGTTTGCAAGTGTTGAGAAAATTCCTAGCTTAACCTTATCAAGTAATGGAAGTTTGCTTCTTCCACAAATATCCTCTTTTACTGGTGGTTTTGGGTATGGTGGAGGTGGAAATACCTTGTCGAGTGATGGAAAATTAACACCCTTGGTGAAAAGCCATCCTCCAACATTATCTATACTTCCAACTAAAGCATTCAAAATTATTATTGCATGTTCAAGCTTCCAACTGTTAGCATAGTTTGGTCCTGGCGGATCCCTCTTGTGAACAGGAATTACTGATGGTTTTGTTGTTGCAAATTCTCTTGCTATCCTTCTAATGGTTTCGGCTGGAACACCTGTTATCTTTGAAGCCCATTCTGGTGTGTATTGGCTTGCCCAACTCCTAATTTCACTCTCATACTTCTTAAAGTTTGTATATTTCTCAACGTAGTCTTTGTCGTAAAGGTTTTCGCTAAGAATAACGTTAATCATAGCTAAAGCAAAAGCTAAGTCTGTTCCTGGAACAATCTGAATCCATTCATCTGCCTGTGAAGATAATAGGGTTACAAATGGGTTAATAACAACAACTTTTGCACCTTTCCATTTTCCCTCAATAAATCGGCGTGTAATACAGACTTTGGCTTTTGAAGGCTGATCCCACCCAAAGCATAGAATATATTTTGAGTTTGGAAAATCGTAGGACCATAATTTTGCTCCTATGGTAAACTTTTGCACAACCACATGGGTTATAATACATGTGTCATGGTGGGTAATTCTGTTCGGTGAACCTATAGCTTTTCTAAGTCTTTCAACATAACTGTTCGGATACGCTATAAATATTATCGATTGGGGACCATAGGTTTCCTTGATTTCCTTTAGCCTTTTTGCTGTTGTGTCTAGGGCTTCATCCCAAGAGATTGTTACCCATCTAGGATCTACATCAATACCTTTCTCAGGATTTGTTCTTTTCAAGGGATATTTTAGCCTGTCTGGAGCATAAGGTAAATGGGTGCCTGCAATACCCTTAGCGCACATTTTACCTCCACTATGGAGGTCTTTAGGATTACCTTCAACAAACTTTATTACCCCATCCTTAGTGTAAGCAATTATACCACACTGGGAATGGCATACACCACAACTTGTGTAATATTTCTCCATTACTGGTGGTTTAGGCCATTCAATCGATGGTTGAAACTTTAACGTGTTTAGAATTACATCTTCCCTACCGCCAAACAAGCCAAGAAAAGCAGTGGAAACCGCTGCTGTTTTAATAAAATCACGTCTAGTTTTCTCCGCCATTATAAACACCTGTAAGGCTTTAGTCAATTATCTGAATTTATTCTACTTAAAAATTTTATCCCAAATCTTATGAAAATGTAAGGTGATATGTTTTAGGGGGATGTTAGGGTTAAACTTTAACGGTGAGGAGATGACAAAGATAGCAACCCATAGGAGTAGTATCTACGGCTCTTTAGCTGTTTGCCTATTAAACCCTTCAGAGGAAAACATCGGAAAAATTCTTGGAAAAAGAAATATTGTTAAAAAGGTTCTGGAGTGTGTAGAGAAACTTCCTAAAACGTTTTCTTTTAAGACTATAGGACTCTTAGAGAAGCTTGCTAATCAAATTGTAGGTTTAGACAGTTTAAAATTAAAAGTTGAATATACAAGGCTTTTTATTTCATCCTATCCTAAGGTTCCATGCCCACCCTACGAGTCTGTTTATACGACAGAAGATAGACTTACAATGAGAGAAAACACTCTTAACGTTCTCAGATTTTATAACAGGTTTGGTTTAGGTTTAGTAGAAACTTTTAATGAGCCCCCAGATCACATAGCCGTAGAACTAGAGTTTATG
This sequence comes from Candidatus Hecatellales archaeon, assembly GCA_003661965.1. Taxonomy (GTDB): domain Archaea; phylum Thermoproteota; class Bathyarchaeia; order Hecatellales; family Hecatellaceae; genus EX4484-218. The sequence continues at coordinate 19,601 of QMXD01000005.1, read as the reverse complement.
TATTTTTTGGTTTCTAGAGAGGCTGAGGCTTGGAAAAATAACGATAAAAGTGAGGCTTACCGTTACCTAGAGGCTGAAAAAGAGTTTTTATCAAAACATTTGGGTGTATGGGTTTCAGACCTACATCAATGTGTGGAAAAACATGAGAAAGAGATTGTTTTTTATAGGGTTATGCTATGCTTTTTAAGCGAATTTATTAAGGAGGACTTAGAATTTATTGAAACCGTTTTAAAAGGGAAAAAACTTTAGATTTTTAGGAATTCTTTTAGATAGTTTTTGGCTAACGCACCTATAATTCTCAGCCTTACATCCAAACCAGAAGTTAAAGGCCATGTTAAAAGCTCCTTTTTAGAGCATAAGAGACCCTCATAAGCCTTCTCAACTTCATCTTTTAGCTTTAAAAGTTTAGTTTCCAGCTCCTCACCTTTAAAGCTTTTAACAATTTCATCAACTTTTACCGTTGTTTTTTCAGCGATCTCCAGCTTTTTAGATATAGTCTCAGCTTCATCCTCCCCGATGAGGCCATGCTTTAGTCTAACCTTGTTAATTAGGTTTGCAGCCTTATAGGTGGCTTTAACTATTCCATCTCTTGAAAGCCATCTAGTCTCATAGTTTAAAAAGTATTTCCAGCTTGGTTTTTTTAGGGCATTATAATGTTCTTCAAGGGTTTTATAGAAAACCCTATAACCGTAAAATTCGGGGTTCTCGAAGACAAGGCTTCCTGGGTCTAGAAATGGGGCTAAAGGAGCGATAAAAGGATGTAAGACCGTTTCCCTACCTTTAAAAAACTTAAAAAGTCTATCTATATATTGAATTGTTTCAACCACAGATTCTTGGCTTTGTTTAGGCAGTCCTATCATAAAGAATACGTCAACCCTTTTAAAGTCTAACTGATAAAGTAGGTTTAAGGTTTTTTCAAGTTCGCTGTTTCCATAGGTTCTTCCAAAGCTTTTACGTATCTCTTCATCATGAGATTCTGGAGAAATCTCTACGCTTGCATCTGGTGAAACTTTTATGATGTTTTCAAGAAAACTTTTGTTTGCAGGCTTGAAAAGCTCAAAAACAAGTGGGTTATCTATCTTCTCTCTTTTAAGGATGTTAAAAAATTTTTCTACATATTTTTCTCCACAAACCCTAAGGTCGTTTAAGATGAAAATAGCACATTTGATATATTCACCTATAATCTTAATTTCCTCAAAAAGTGTTTCAGGCTTTTTTAACGCTGGCTTTACCCTACCACAAATATTCTTATAGGCAAAACCTGAACCTCCACAGGTTACACAGTTAAAAATACATCCTTTAAACGGTAAAATAGCAGCCATAGGATATTTAAACCAGTCCTTATAGTGAAGGTAGGCTGTGGGATCTAGGTCTTTTGCAGCAGCTTTAATAACCAAACCATAATCCATCATATAGTCGTCAAGGCTCTCTGGAATAAAGCTTAAAGGGTTAACCTTTACTTTTCCATCTCCTGTTTTCCATGTTAGGTTTGGGATGTCTTCAGGCGTTTTATTCTTTTCTAAACATTCAATAAGTTCTAGTAGGGGTTTTTCTGTGGTGTCACCACGGATAACAAAGTCGACATATGGATGGTTTTTTATCAGTTCTAGGTGATAGTAGGAGGCAGACATACCACCAAAGATAACAGGTTTATCTGGATGAATTTTTTTTACTGTTTTTGCAAGCTCTAAGCCACCTTCAACATGGGGGAGCCAATGAAGGTCTATTCCAAAGGCTATAGGGTTAAGAGACTTAAGCTTTTTTTCAAGGTTAAAGTTTTTGTTTAGAAGCATTTTTAAGGCTACGTTTAAAATTTTTACCCTATAACCATGCTTGCTAAAAAAGCTTAAAATGCTTAAAAAACCAACAGGATAGGATTCAAAAATCGGGGAGGAGGGAACAACATCGCTAATAGGTCCAAGCACAACAGTTTTTTCTCTAAAATTATGGATTGTTGGTGGATGTAACAACACGAGGTCTACCAATAAGCCAAAACCTCTCCATAGTTACTTTTATGTTTAGGTAATCTTACTCTAATGTAAGGTAAAAGTCCTACGTTTAACGTTTCGAGGTTTCAGTCTTGACCAGCCTAGGTAAATGGCTACAACTTTTAAGAGCAAATTTTCTCCTTCTAACAGTTGTAACAGTTTTTACAGGGTTGGCTTTAAGCTTTTATAGGTATCATACGTTTAATGTCTTAAATGCTGTTTTATGTTTGGTTGGTGCATTATTAGCCCATATGGCTGTAAACGTTTTTAACAACTATTTTGACTATAAGCTTGGTGTTGACAAATATACACCAAAAACACCATTTAGTGGAGGTATAAACCTTATAGTTGAAAACCAGATAAAACCTTCAACAGCATTTTGCACAGCAGCCATATGCCTTATCGGAGCTGGAATTATTGGAGTTTACTTTCTTAGGTTTTTCTTTTGGCCTCTTCTACCAATAATTGTTTATGGCATGGTTTCAATCTACTTTTACACGGCTTACCTTTCACGTGTTCCAGCTTTAAGCGAAATTGTTGCAGGAACAAACTATGGGTTTATAGCTTTAGGAGCAGCAATCACCCAGTATGGATATGTGGGTTTAGAAGGGTTTGCTGTTTTTGTGCCTATAAGCATACTTGTAAGCGTTCTTCTCTTTTTAAACGAATTTCCAGACGTTGAGGCTGACAAAATGGCTGGAAGAAGACATCTTGTAATATTGGTTGGGAGGGAAAAAGCATCAAAGCTTTATGTCTTCTTTTTGGTTTTAATGTATTTCTTGGTTATACTTTTTGTTTTATTTAAACTTTTACCCTTAACATGCTTAATGGTTTTCGCTACTCTGTGGTTAAGCTATAAAGCATCCACCGTAACCCTAAAAGATTATGGAAATGTAGAAAAAATTGTTCCGGCACTTGCTCTTAACGTTCTTATCGTTCTGGTAAGTATAGGTTTGCTTGGTGCTGGGTTACTGTTAGGAGCCATTCTAAAAATTTAGACTGCTAAAAAGATTATAAGGAGTAGAAGAACCAAAAATCCTCCTATTATCCCACAGATATTAAAGTTTAGGATTCCGGGATGGGTTCTCCTAAACTTTTGGATACCTGCTGGAAGCTTCTCAACAAAGACAAGATAATAGAATCTGTCTATATAGTAACATTCGAAAAGCATTTTTTGGATTGAACCCCAAACACCCCTACCAAACATTTCTGGGGATGGTTTTCTTTTAAGGTAGAGGAGGTAGGCTGGTGTTATTCCTACAACCCAAGCTATAACAGACAACCCTAAGATTAGAGGATCTATTCCTCCAACCCCAGCCGTATGGATACCCATAAACTCCGCAAACTCATGTTCGAAGAATCCTGTTATAACTGTGAAGGCTGCAAGAATTATTAGGGGTATAGCCATAACCTTAGGCTCATGGATATGAAACTTTTTAGCGTACTCAGATTTTTCTCCGAAAAACGTTAGAAATAATGCTCTAAAAGAGTATGCTACCGTTATTATGGCTGTTATATAGAGGACTATAAAAGCCCAAATATGTCCTGATTCTAAGGCTGTTTTAAATATTAGGTCTTTAGACCAGAAACCGTTAAAGGGTGCTATACCGCTTAAGGCTAAAACACCGAAGAGACATGTAAAAAAGGTTATTGGCATATCCTTTCTTAACCCACCATAGTTACGCATATCTCTCATACCTCCAAGCTCATGGATAATTACACCAGCCGTTAGAAAGAGAAGAGCCTTAAACACTGCATGACTCATAAGGTGGAATTGGCTTGCAAGAAATCCAGCTCCAACAGCAAGACCTAAAGCTGACATCATATATCCAAGCTGGCTTATGGTTGAATATGCCCATACACGTTTAAGGTCTACAGCTGCAAGTCCTGCTGTCGCTGAAACTAGTGCTGTTGCAGCCCCAACCCATACTAGAGCAGTAAACCATGCTTGAGGAGCATAATTCATGTAGATTAGGTGGGTTCTAGCCATAAGGTAAACTCCAGCCTTAACCATTGTTGCTGCGTGGATTAGGGCGCTAACCGTTGTTGGACCCTCCATAGCGTCTGGAAGCCATGTGTGGAGTGGTAGCTGTGCTGATTTTCCTATGGCACCTCCAAGCAGAAATATGGGAATCAGTGTGAAAACTGGTTTAACCCAGCTGGTTTTGAGAGATTCTTCAAGCGCTGTAAAGCTTAAGCTTCCAACGTTAAGGTAGATTAAAATTATTCCTACAAGGAGGAAGCAGTCTCCAACTCTTGTAACTATAAAGGCTTTCATTCCAGCTTTTCTTGCTTCAGGACGTTTATACCAGAAGCCTATGAGGGCGTAGGAGCATAAACCAACCATTTCCCAGAAGATGTATAGGGAGAGGAAGTTGTCAGCTAAAACAAGACCTATCATTGAACCTATAAAGAGCAACATGAAAAACCAGTATCTTGGTAGGCTTTCATCTCCAGCCATATAGCCTAAAGAATAAAGCAGTATTAACGCACCTATCCATGCTACAATATTACACATAAAAACACTTAGGGGGTCAACAAGACTTCCAATCTTAAGGTTTAGAAAACTTGGTATTGCAACCCAGTCAATGTATGGGTTTGGATAGGGTGGACCGTGAAGCACATCTGGGAGCATTGATGCAGCATAAATGGCTACAATAAAACCTATAACAACTGGGAATATGTCTCTAACTTTTGGATGGAGTGATGCAAGAGGCATTAAAACTGCTGCTATAAGTGGAATAACCCAAACCAAGATTGGTGCATAAGGTAGCATTTTACCCTCCTAACCTCCATAAGTTAACTGTTACCCGCACACTTAACCATGGTTTCCGGTTTAAACTATCCTTAAACCAGCTTTATACTTAAATTATTTACGCTTAACCTTAAGGGGAAAGCCGTCTGTGGAAATCTTTATGTATGAAATTAAAAAAATTAAACCATAAAGGTTTTAGGTAAAGTTGTGAGGGAGAAAATGTTTGGCTGCGACAAAACAGGTTGTTAAACCAAAAATTTTTGGAAGTCTTTTAGCTGAGGTTGTAAGAAAAGACATTTGTTGTGGTTGTGGAGCATGCGTTTCTGTATGTCCAGTTGGAGTACTTACCATGAAAAAAGTTTCTGGTAAGGATGAACAGCCAACCCTTATAGGAAAATGTATCCTATGTGAATACTGCTATAACCAGTGTCCTTGGACGGAGCCTCAACCCTCAGAGGTTAACATTTTTGGTAGGTCTAGATTTGAAAAGGAGGAGCTTGGTGTTGTTTTAGCCAGCTATTCAGCAAGGTCTAAAAGAGAGGAAATTTTAAAGGTTGCTTCAGATGGTGGTGTTGTAACAAGTCTTCTGGTTTACATGTTTGAGAAAGGCTTTATTGATTGTGCTGTTGTCTCATGTTTAGGTGGGAAGGAACCGTTAAAACCTGAGCCAAGAGTTGTTTTAAGCCCAGATGAACTTTTAGAGTGTGCTGGCACAAGGTATACTGTTAGCCCAACCTTGCTAGGTTTAGGTTCTGCTGTTGATGAGTATGGTAAGGAGAGAATAGCTGTTGTGGGTACACCATGCCAGATTAGAGCTATCAGAAAAATGCAGTATTCTCCACATGGAGCCTTAAAATATGGCTCGAAGGTTTTTATGGCTATAGGCTTATTCTGTATGGAAAGCTTCTACTACGACAAATTGATTAAGGAATATCTCCCACAAAAAACTGACCTTGGAAAGGTTTCAAGGTTTTCAATTAGGAAGGGAAAGTTTATTGTTGAGGCTGATGGACAAAAAGTTGTAAATGTGTCTTTAGATGAGGTTAGACCCTATGTTAGAGGTTCATGCCACCACTGCACAGATTTTACATCTGAATTGGCTGATGTTTCTGTTGGTAGTGTTGGCTCCCCCGACGGATGGTCAACAGTTCTTCTTAGAACAGAGAAAGCTAGACGTATCTTTGAAGACGCTGTAAACACAGGATACCTTGAATGTAAACCTTTAGAACAGGTTAAACCTGGAAAGGTTGCTGTTGTTAAGCTTTCTAACCTTAAAAAACAACAAAAGTAAAAGAATTTTTTTAGTTTTAACCCTCCCTAATTTAAGCTTAAAATTTTCATTAACCCTACTTCTTCTTAGCTTTAATGCTACTTTAAGATGGAGGAGTTAAAGATTGAGTGAAGTTAAGGTAAATGGAAGTATCCTTGAAGGTGGAGGACAGATTCTTCGTGTTTCAACAGCTCTTTCAGCTTTAACAGGTAAACCTTTAAAGGTTTTTAATGTTAGAGCAAAACGTAGCCCCCCTGGGCTTAGGATGCAACACCTTACAGCTATAAAGGCTTTAGCTGAGTTGGTTGATGCTAAGGTTAAGGGGTTAAACGTAGGCTCTAAAGAAATTGAGTTTTATCCTAGAACTATTAAAGGTGGAAACTTTAATTTTGATGTTGGAACGGCGGGTAGTATAACGTTGGTTCTTCAAGCCTTAACTCCTGTTGCAGCTTATGCACCCCAAAAGGTTTTTGTTGAGATTAAGGGTGGGACAAACAATAAGTGGGCTCCACCAATCGAATATATGCAACATGTTTTTTTCCCTGTTCTTAAAAAAATGGGGTTTGAGGGTTCTGTCTCACTTGTTAGAAGAGGTTTTTATCCTAAGGGTGGTGGAATTGTTAGGGCTTACCTCAACCCTGTTAAAAGTTTAAAACCGTTAAACCTAACAGATAAACCCAAGGTTGAAAAGGTGTGGGGCTTAGCCTACAGTTGTAGACTTCCAGAACATATACCTAAAAGGATGGCTAAAACTGCTGAAAGAATTTTGGTTGATAGTGGATTTAGAGATGTACAGATTGAGGTTGAAAGTCTTCAAAGTGGACATGCTAAATGTTCGCTTGACCCTGGTTGTGGAATCGTTCTTGTTGCTATGTTAGGGGATGGTTTAAGAATGGGTTCTGATTGTCTTGGTGAAATTGGAAAACCTGCTGAAAAGGTTGGGGAGGAAGCTGCTTTATCCCTTCTTCAACAGTTAAAAGAGGAAGCTTTGGTTGACTTTCATCTTGCAGACCAGCTTATAATTTGGGTTAGTTTGGCTGAGGGAACTTCAAGTTTTTATACTAGCAGATTGACGCTTCACACCTTAACCTCTATAGAGGTCTGTAAACAGATTTTGGGTGTTAACTTTAGGGTTGAAGGTGAAGAAGGTAAGCCTACAACCATATCCTGTAGGGGGATAGGTTTAAAAAACAAGTTTTTATAGTCTGTTTAGAGAATTTTAGGGTTGTTGGAGCGTTGACTGTTGGATAAACCTAAACATGGGTTTTACATTGGAAGGTTTCAGCCAGTCCATAAAGGGCATATCCACGCAATAACCTATGCTTTAACTAAGGTTAGGGAACTTATCATCGGTATTGGTAGTGCCCAGTTTAGCCATGAACTTGATAATCCTTTTACGGCTGGAGAAAGGTTTACCATGCTTAGGCTTGCTTTAGATGAGCATGGGGTTAGAAGAGAATCATATAGTATAATTCCTATCCCTGACACAAGAATTCATAGTTTATGGGTTGCTCAGGTTATTGCTTACACACCGAAATTTGATGTTGTTTTTACTAATGACCCTTTAAGTAGGGAGCTTTTTGTTGAGGCTGGTTTTAAGGTTGAGGGTATACCCTATAAGAATAGGGAAACCTATAATGCAACAAACGTTAGGGAAAAAATTTTAAGTGGTGAAAACTGGGAGGAACTTGTTCCTAGGAGTGTTGCTGAGTTTATTAGGCAGATTAGGGGGATCGAAAGAATAAAGGATTTAGCTAAGACAGATAATCCCTTCAAAAAGAAGGTTAAGGTTTAACGCTTACGGTTATTTTGTCTCCAGGTTTTACGTTTAAAATTTTTGAAGCATTATCCATATTTACTGAAACCTCTAGAAAACCACCACTTCCAACTATTGTAAGAATTTTCCCACGTTCAACCTTAGAATAGGAGTCTAAAAGTTTAACCTTAACAGGTTTCCCGTTTTTAAAGCTTATAGTAAAGCTTTCACCATAATCTATCCTCTTCATTTTTAGGTGTTTTTGGGTTATGTTTGTTATGATATTTCCAAAATGGTCTACATGGATTACCTCGCCCATAATCTCGTTTTTGAGAGTTTTTGGCTTAGTGTAGGATGGCACTATATAGTCTGTAAACTTCTCCCCAAACTCTTTTACTGGAACCCCTAGGGAGAGGTAGGCTGCAACAGGAGCAAAAATATCTCTTCCATGAAAGGTTGTGGAAATCTTCTCTCTCATATACATCCTGTTTTTTATCTCATAAACATGTTTTATTCCAAGTTTTTCTGCAGCCAATATTAGAAGACCATTATCAGGACCTACAAAAAAAGCCGACTCAGCCTCAACTATTATCGGTTTTCTTTTACCTCCAACTCCAGGATCAACTACAGCAACATGAATTGTTCCTTCAGGAAAATATTCTACAGATCTTGCTAGTAGGTATGCTCCCATTCTAATGTTGTAGGGTTCAACCTCATGGGTTAAGTCTACTATGGTAGTGTTTGGGTTTATTGAAAGTATAACTGCCTTCATTTCGGCAACATAGGTGTCTTTTAAGCCGAAGTCTGTTAGTAGAGTTATTATAGGTTTTTTAGGCATAGCTATCAAAACCTTTATCATGTAAAATGGGATATTTTAGATTTCAAGTTTAGGGTGGAATTTGTTGGAGACAAAAGAGTTACTGTTAATGATTCCAGGTCCAACTAATGTCCCACCAAGAATAATGAAAGCTATGTTTAAACCGATGATAAACCATAGAGATGAGGAGTTCAGGGCTCTCTACAAGAATATCCTTGAAAACTTAAGGTATGCCTTCCAAACAAAAAACGATGTTTTCCCTTTAACATGTTCAGGGACAGGTGGTGTAGAGTTTGCTATTGGAAACCTTATAAGTAGAGGAGATAAGGTTATTGTTCCTGTTAACGGTCTTTTTAGTGAAAGACTAAAGGAGGAGATTATACGTTTTGGTGGAGTCCCAATTGAGATTAGGAGCGAATGGGGTTCTGCTTGTAGTGTTGAGGATGTTAAAACGGTTTTGGAAAACGAGAAGGATGTTAAGGCTATAGCCCTAGTTTATAACGAGACCTCAACCGGAACAACTTTAAGAAGCCTCCCGGAAATTGGGAAGCTTGCAAAAAAGTATGATGTGCTTTTAATTGTTGATGCTATTTCTGTTTTGCTTGGAGACTATCTGCCTGTTGATGAATGGGGTGTTGATGTTTGTATTGCTGGAAGCCAAAAATGTTTTGCATGTCCCCCGGGTTTAGCTATGGTTTCTGTGAGTGAAAAAGCCTATGAGGTTGCTGAAAAAAACAGGTTTAGACCCTTCTACCACGACCTTTTAGCATGGAGAGAATTTAAAGGTAGGCTTGAAACACCTTTTACACCTGTTCTTCCACTTTACTATGCACTTGATGAAGCCTTAAAAGTGTTAAAGGAGGAGGGGTTAGAGAATAGGGTTCAAAGGCATAGAGTTTGTGCTCAAGCCTTCTATATGGCTTTTGAAGAAATGGGTTTGGATACTGTTGCTCATGGAGATTTAAGGTCTAATACTGTGATTGTCCCATGGCTTCCAACGAATGTGGATGATAGAAGATTTAGGGAAAATCTGAAGAAAAAATATGGTGTTGTTGTTGCAGGGGGGGGTGGAAAACTTAAAGGTAAAACTTTTAGGATTGGAAGTATGGGGACAGTCTCAAAATCTGAGGTTTTAAGGACTATTAGGGGTATCCTTGGAAGTCTAACGGATACTGGCTACAACCTAGACATAAAACCTGATGAAATTGAGTCGAAGGTGGAAAAAGTTTTTTCAGGATTCAAGTTTTACCAATTTTATTAAGAATGTAGTCTAAAACCTTTTTTGCAATAACCTCCTTTCTGGCTAGGGGAATTTTTTGAACGTTTCTATCCTTATCAACAATCAAAACTTCGTTTGTTTCACATCTAAAACCTACATTTTCTCTTCCAACATCGTTTGCTACCATCAAATCTATTCCAGACTTTACCAGCCTCTCATAAGCCCTATCAGCAAGTTCTTCGTCAGACAAATTATATTCAGCCTTAAACCCTACAACAAAGGTTTTAGGGCTAACCTTCTTAGCCTCCTCAATTATTTTTATTGTAGGTTTTAAGGTTAAAGTTAACTTTGAAACCTTATCCGTGGAAACCTTATGGCTAAAAACGTTTTCAGGAGTAAAATCTGCAACAGCCCCAGCAGCAATTAGAATATCATAAGAGTTCTTTTTCAGCTCAGAGATAACCATGTCAAACATTTCCTTACTTGTTTCAACGTTTAACGTTTTAATGTTAGTTGGGGGTTTTTCTGTTCCAAGACCATAAACAAGCGTTACTTCAGCCCCTCTTCTTTTAGCTTCCTCGGCTACAGCTATCCCCATCCTACCTGAACTCTTATTTGTTATGATTCTTACAGGGTCGATATACTCGTAGGTTGGACCTGCTGTCACTAAAACCTTTAAACCAGCCATATCTCCACCTTTAAGCCTTAAAATTACAGCTTCAACAATGTTTTCAACCTCAGCAAACTTTGCTTTTCCCTCCTCAATTCTAGGCATTATAAACTCGTAACCCCAACTCCTAAGCTTTCTTATGTTTTCTTGGGTTGCAGGATAATCATAGAGGCTTTTATGCATGGCTGGAGCTATTAAGACTGGTATTCCTAAGCCGTGAGCAGCTATTGTCACAGCTGTTACTGGTGTATCGTTTATTCCTGAGGCAAGCTTTGCTATTGTATTTGCTGTTGCTGGAGCTATTAAGACTAAGTCTACTCTACCCTCACTCTCAGAAAGCGAAATAAAATCTATTTTTCCATCGAGCTTTAAGGTAGGTTTGTTTCCTGTAGCCCACTCCATAAGGTATGGGTGGATTATTTTTTGGGCCATCGGTGAAAATACTGGATAGACTTCCGCCCCATGTCTCATAAGCTCTCTAGCAATTTTTGGAGATTGAGAAGTAGCGACACTTCCGGTTATGCAGAGAGCGATTTTTCTGTTTTTAAGCTCTTCACCTTTGGAGCCTATAATACTTTTTGATGGATGTTTAAACTCCAAATCTGGTTTTCCCTCCTAAACCTTTCTTCAAAACTTTTAACTAAAACTGTTAAAAGCCTGTTTAGAGGTGTAGCTACACCGAGTTTTTTTCCAAGTTTTACAATTGCACCGTTTAAATAGTCTATTTCTGTTTTTTTACCTTTTATTAGGTCTTGAAGCATAGAGTTTAGGTTTTTTGCTGTTGCTTCTGCTGTTTTAAGCATTAACCTTATAGGGTCTTCTTTAAGGTTAATTCCCATCTTTTCAGCAACTTTAACACCCTCTTTTACTGTGTCGACCATAAGTTCCCTTATCTTACTGTCCTCTATAAGCTCCCCATTCCTTTTCCCTGTTAAGGCTCCATAGGGGTTTATCCCAACATTAACAAGAGTTTTAATCCAAACCTCTTCACTAATATTAGCCGAAGCCTCAGCCAGAAAGCCAGCCTCCTCAAAAACCTTAACAATCCCTAAGGTTTCCTTCTTAAGGTTTTGGCTGTAGGGTTCACCTATAAGTGTTCTTCCTAAACCTGTACATGTTACGGTTCCTGGCTTATCTATATATGCACCATTAAAGGTTACAGCCCTTAAAACATGGTTTTTACCCAAAATCTGAGATACTTCATCCTCAACTCCTAAACCGTTTTGAAGGCAGAGAACAAAAGTTTTTTTCTTCACTAGGTTTTTTATCTGGATTGAAGCTTTTTTTGCATCATAAGCCTTAACCGTTAAAAGAACTAGGTCAAAATTTTCTGTTAGAAGGTTTTTTAGGTTTGTTTCAGCTCTAATGTTTTTGGAAACCTGTTTTTCTATTAAGCCTTTAATTTTTAAACCGTGTTTCTGAATTTTTTCTATGTGTGGTTGTCTACCGATAAATATAACCTTGTTTCCGTTTTCAGCAAGCAGTCCCCCAAATAGGCTTCCTATTGCACCAGCACCCATAACAAGAATATTCACTCTTAAATTTCACCCAACAATTTTTTCCCATTTTTTTAGTTTTAAAACCTTTGAAAGGGTGCTTCCTCTTTTTATTTCAGCCCTAATTCTTTGCTCTTTCTCAAAAACATCTTTGGCTCTGTTAGCTATCTCCACAGCATTTTCCCTAGGGATAACAACAACACCATTATCATCAGCAACAATCCAGTCGCCAGGTCTAACCCTTACACCACCACAAACAATCTCAACGTTAATTTCTCCAAACCCTTTAGGGTCTCCAGCTGTAGGATTAATTGTTCTGGCAAAAACCGGGAACTTTAAATCTCTTATAACGTCAACATCCCTAACAGCACCATCAATAACAACACCACTAACACCTTTTTGAACACAACTCCAAGTTGCAAGCTCACCCCAAATAGCCTTTGAGCCGCCGCCAGCATCAACAACTATCACTGTTCCAGGTTCAGCTAAATCCACAGACTCAACAGGTTTAGCCCAATCTCCAGGATAGGTTCTAACTGTTAAAGCTTTACCCACAGCCTTAACACCGTTTGTGATGGGTTTTATTCCAACCATTTCACCCTTTCTATGCATAGCATCAGAAATGTTTGGAGTTGAGACCTCCATAAAAACCTTGTAAAGCTCCCCCTCCCCATACTTCTTATAGAGAGCCGTTTTAATAGGGGCTTTTGTCTCCATAGCCTTTTTTATTGTTTTTGCTGCTTCCTCAGCATTTTCAGCCTTTGTTATTGCTCCACCAACAATAACTATGGCTGCTCCAGCCTTAACAGCTTCAGCTGCAGTTTCACTGTTTATTCCACCAGCAACAGCAACAGGGATTCTTACAGCCTCAACAACCTGTTTAAGCAGTTTAAGCGGGTCTACACCCCTCATCTGCTGATCTATTCCCACATGAACACATATATAGTCTACACCAAGCTTTTCAAGCTCAATAGACCTTGAATATGGGTCCTCAACACCAAGAAGATCAACCATTATTTTTGCACCATATCTTCTTCCAGCTTCAACGGCTTCTTTTACGGTGCTATCATCGGAAACACCCAAAATTATGACTATGTCTGCCCCAGCTTTAGCAGCCATCTCAACTTCGATAGATCCTGTGTCAACAGTTTTCATGTCAGCTAAAACTGTATGGTTGGGGAAAATCTTTTTTATCTCTCTGACAGCATTAAGCCCCTCACTTTTTATTAGAGGTGTTCCGACTTCAATCCAGTCAACTCCACCTTTAACAGCTTCCTCAGCAACCTTTAAGGCTCTATGTAAGTTAACAAAGTCTAATGCAACTTGAAGTTTGGGTTTTTCACTCATATTTAATTACCTAGATAACGCCTCTTTTTCTAAAAACATTCTTTGGAATTCTTCTCCGCAAATACTCCAACCAAAAACTTTTTCTTTACATAGATTTTTCAGTCTTAGGTTAATAAACCGAACAGCCTCCTTAAGCATATTATCGTTGTTATAGCTTTCCACGATTCCCTCTAAATCTTTCCTATCTTTTTTTCTTAGGGCTTCAGCAAATCTAATCATGTTTGGGAGAGCTCTCACAAGGTTATCAACTATTGTTATCGATGCCCATATGGCTGTTCTTGAAAAGGGGTTTAAGTCTATGGCTATAACCCTTTTACCAGCCTTTCTAAGAGCAGATGTTCTGTCTCCATCCTCTATAGCAAGCAAAACCGTGTCTGCTGAGAATATACCTTCAGAGTCAACTTTACATCTTAAACTGCTAATCGAGGGAATCGTTTTATCTGCTTTTCCACCAACACCTAAAACCTTGCTTAACCCATATCTTCTTAAGGTTTTGGCTATCAGTTTTTCTCTTTTAAGAGACCTGTAAAACAGGTTTACTTCAACCTTTGCATTAACCAGTTTTGAAAGTTTTACAACCTCTCTTGCACATAGGGCTGCTGTATTTCCGTTAACGGAGATTACAGGGTTTGATGAAAGAAGAAGTGTTGCTACCGCTACCTTTTCAGCCTCAAAAGCAAACGGTTGTGTTTTTTCCCCTAACAGATAGTCAAAACATTCACCCCTACCATGAGCTATTAAGCCTGCTGTTGCCACAATTCCCTTCTTGAAACCCTTAACAAGCTTTTCACGTATTGTTAAAGACTCTGCCCTAGGATGGTTTTTTAGAATGTTATGCAGATTAAACTTATCCAATAATCCTTGCCCCCAAATTATCAATATCTGAAACTATAAGCTGACCGCCAAAACCGTTAAACAACTTAAGCCTTCTAACTACCTCACCTAATCTTTCTCTTTCAATAAGTGTGAAAACAGCCTCACCAAACATGTTCATGGAAAAGGGTCTTAGCTCCTTCTCAAGCTCAGCAAGCCCAGCCAAAATTTTTTTCAGTCTTAACGTGTAAAGGTTTAACCTGTCAGCAAACCTTCTTGAAAGAAACATTAAACTGTCTATTGAAGGATTTTTGATGAGTTTATTTAGGAGTACCCCTCCAACCATGTTTACTCTTTTTTTAAAAGCCTCATTTCTGAGAAACTTTTTTGTCGGAAGACCTCCCCAACATAAAGACAAAACCATAAACTTTTCTACGTTTTCTATTTTTTTAAGGGAGCCTATTCCTGGAGCCCCAGCCTCAACCCTTATCTCAACACCACCAAAACTTTCAGCTAAAACCGTTCCTAAACCTGTTTTACACTCTATTTCTGCGGTGTGGGCTATTTGGGCAGCCTCCACCTTTGAAAGACCAGTATTTAAGGCTTCGTTTAAAGCGAGGGAGAGGCTTAAGGCACAAGCACCACTAACACCGTATCCTGCACCGATAGGAACCTCAACCTTATGGTTTATTAGAACCTTGTTTGGGGAAGCTAACCTAAAAAACTTTTTTACGGTTGCTAGAGAAACAGTCATCTTACCGTTAACAGGTTTTCCGTTTAAGTATACGGATACATCCCACCTATGGTTTTTTTCAAGCCTAACCGTTGTATAAACACCCTTTCTAAGGGAGACACCAGCTCCCCTAGAACCCTTAAAAACTGGTTTTTTACAACCATCTTTTACGGTAAATATTCCTGTTATATGGGATGGTGCGAAGACTGAAACTTCTCCCATTTTTCTTAATCTTTATGTTTAGCGTTTTAGACTTAAGAATACTCTATAAATTCTTAAAATATCTTTATATTTTTCAAAGTCTTTAAAGCTCGTTTTCTCGTAAAATAAACCGAAAACTTAATAATGATTTAGGGTTAAAGGATAAAAGTCAATCGTTAGGCTGTTATGGTTTACCGTGATGAAAGATGAATCTGGTAAATAAGGGAGACTTTATCCTAATGGATTATACAGCAAAAATTAAGGAGACAAACACAGTTTTCGACACAAGTTTAGCTGAGGTTGCTAAACAAAACGGAATCTTCAAGGAAAACGTTGTTTATGAGCCTATGCTTGTTGTCGTGGGTGAAGGCTGGGTTTTAAAGGGTTTAGACGAGAAACTTCAAGGTTTAGAGGTAGGTAAAAAAACAGTTATTGAAATATCCCCTGAAAAAGCGTTTGGTTTAAGAGACCCATCTAAAATTAAAGTTATACCATTAAGAAAATTCCAACAGCAAAAAATTACACCTTATCCAGGTTTAGAGGTTGAAATTGACGGTAAGCTTGCTGTTGTTAGAAGTGTTGGGGCTGGAAGAGTTCAGGTTGACTTTAATCCTCCACTTGCAGGTAAAACTCTAGTTTATGAGGTTGAAGTTAAACGGCTGCTTCAAACTCCTGAAGAAAAGATTAAAGCATTAATCCATAGGAGAATACCTAATATTCCAGCGGAAAAGTTTGAGCTTGAAATTTTAGAAAACTCTGTTACGGTTAAGGTTCCTGAGGAAGCCCTATCCTTAGATAGGCTTCAACCAATAAAGAGGGGGGTTGCATCCGACATCCAAAAGTTTTTCCCAAACATAGATACCGTTGTTTTTGTGGATAGGTATGTTAGGAAAAAGAAGACAGAACCATCTAAAGCTGAGAAAGAAAAACCTGAACAAGAGACTTCCCAGTCATAGGGCAAACAAACTTTTCTCCAATCCTAACTATCTTATACTTTCTTTTAGGAGCCAAAATATGGGGAACACATTCATCAAACCTTTCACAGCCAATGTTTTTACATGGTTGGGGTTTAAACTCTATAATAGCTCCCTCAAAAACATATTTTGGCTCTAAAGAAACCTTAATTTCTGCCTTTTCAACCTCGACAAGCAAAAGCTCCTCACCATCTAAAAGTTTACATTTAACCTTCTTCTCCCTTAAGCCCTTAACAACATAAACAGTTTTTGCTTCTAGGTTGTGGCAAACCTTTTGATAAGCACAATTTTCACACTTTTTAGGCATACCCTCATAAACAAACATAAACCCCTCTTTTGCTTTACCAACCTGGACAAAGGTTAGCTTTCTATCCAAGAATTTTGTTAAACCCCCAATTTTAGAAACGTTTTTAAGTTAGTTAATATCTTGAGAAAATGTAACTCTTTAACCCTTTCTTTTTGAGCAGTATAGGGTTAACATGTTTTCTTAAACGTTGAGGTATAGCAAATGTTTAACCCATACAAAAGCAAACAAGAAACCTATTATAGAGGAACAACAACCGTAGGTGTTGTTTGTAAAAACGGAGTTACCCTAGCAACAGATACAAGGGTTACAATGGGATACTTTGTAGCCCATAAACGTGGAAAAAAGGTTTACAAGCTTGACGACCACCTAGCAATAACGATAGCAGGTGTTGTTGCTGACGCCCAAAACGTTGTTGACGTTTTAAGGGCTAATGTTGCACTGTTTAAGGTTAACTATGGAAGACCAATAGCAGTTTCAGCAATAGCCAGACTTGCTGCAAACCTCTTATTTAGAAGCAGACTTCTAACCCTCCAAGCCATAATAGCAGGTATAGATTCTGAGGGACCCCACATATTCTCTTTAGACCCCTTTGGAAGCATAACAGAGGAAAAAAAGTTTTTTGCTACAGGTTCAGGTTCACCAATAGCCCTTGGCATTCTCGAAGATGGTTATAGGGGAGACTTAACAGTTGAGGAGGCTATACCACTCGTTGTTAAAGCTGTTTCAGCAGCTATGAGGAGGGATGCTGCAAGCGGAGACAGTTTTGATGTTGCTATCATAACAAGAGATGGATATAGAGAGCTAACAGAAGAAGAAAAAGCAAAATATGTTAAGTCTTAGGCTGATTTCATTCAAACTTTTAAATCTTTACAGAAAAGCTTTGAAGGGTTTGAGAATTTGAGTGTTAACAATGTAAAGAAAAAAATCAGGGATGCTATTCTACAGCATGTTCCAAAGGAGGCTGAAATAACCAGAATAGAATTTGAGGGGCCGAGAATTGCTATCTACACAAAAAGACCTGAAATTCTTTTTGAGCAAAGCTACATTGTAACGGATATTGTAAACCTGATAAGAAAAAGGATTACACTTAGATGTGACCCCTCAATAAGGATGGGTGAAGAAGAAACCAAACAGTTTATCTTAAAGAATGTTAATCCAGAAGCTGAAATAACTCAAATCCTTTTTGACCCTTCACTTGGCGAAGTCATAATTGAGGCTAAAAAACCAGGCTTAGTTATTAGCAAAAACGGTTCAATGCTCCAAGAAATTATAAAGACAACCAAATGGCGTCCAAGAGTCTTAAGAGCACCACCAATACCATCAAAAATTATAGCACATATTAGACATTATTTGCATAGTGAGGTAAAAGAAAGGGAAAGAATTTTACGTGCTGTCGGTGAAAGAGTTTTTAGATCAACTTTTTATAAGACACAAGAAGTTCTTATTACCCCCCTTGGAGGATTCCAGCAGGTTGGAAGATCAGCCCTACTCGTAAGAACAAAAGAAAGTAGTGTCTTAATTGATTGTGGAATAAACCCTGGCTCAACAAACCCTGAAGAAGCCTTCCCAAGACTTGATGTAAACGAGTTTGACTTAGAAAGTTTAGACGCAGTAATTATTTCACATGCACATCTAGACCATTGTGGACTTTTACCTATGCTTTTTAAGTATGGATATGATGGACCTGTTTACTGTTCTGAGCCTACTCAAAGTCTTATGGCTCTGCTTCAGCTTGACTATCTGGATGTTATGTCTAGGGAGGGAAAAATTCCACCTTACGACCAAAAGGACGTTAGGGAGACTGTTCTTCACACAATACCCTTAAAATATGGGGTTGTTACCGATATAGCTCCAGATATTAGGTTAACCCTTCATAACGCAGGACATATTCTAGGCTCAAGCATAATCCATCTTCATATAGGTGATGGATTACACAACATAGTGTATACTGGAGACTTTAAATTTATGCGTACAATGCTTTTAGAGGCTTCAGTAACAAGCTTTCCGAGGGTTGAAACCTTAATTATGGAGAGCACTTATGGTGGACCTGAAGATTTTATGCCTCCTAGAGTCGAGGTTGAACGGAGACTTGTAGAGGTTGTAAACGAAACTTTAAGTAAAGATGGTAAAGTGTTAATTCCTGTGTTAGCTGTTGGAAGAGCTCAAGAAATAATGCTTGTTTTAAATGAGTATATGCAGAGGGGAGTCATACCTGAAACACCAATATACATTGAGGGCATGATAAACGAGGTAACAGCAATACATACAGCCTATCCTGAATACCTCTCAAAAGAGATTCAAAACAAAATTTTGTACGAGGATGTTAACCCATTCCAATCAGACTACTTTGTAACCGTTAAACATTCAAGTGCAAGAGAAGAAGCCTTTAACGGTTCACCATCGATAATTTTAGCCACCTCAGGTATGCTTGAAGGGGGACCTGTCCTAGAATATTTTAGACAGCTTGCACCAGAGGATAAAAACACGATTATTTTTGTCTCATATCAGATTGAGGGAACCTTAGGAAGACGTGTACTGAATGGGCTTAGGGAAGTTTCTATGGTTAATTCTGAAGGAAAAGTTGAAGTGATAAAGGTTAAGTGTAGAGTTGAGTCTATCGAAGGTTTTTCAGGTCATAGTGATAGAAACCAGCTTTTAAATTATGTTAAAAGGATTACACCCAAACCACAACAGGTTTTTGTTTGCCATGGGGAAAAGTCTAAGTGTTTAAGTCTTTCTTCTTCTATTGGAAGAATGTTTAAAATAAGGTGCGAAGCACCAGAAATTCTGGAAACCAAAAAACTACGTTGATATAAAGTTTAGGAGGATTTTTTTCTCCAAATTTTTATTGGTGGTGGTGTTATAACTATTCTTTCCTCTCCAAGTCTTGCAATATCACCGTTAATGGATTGGGCATAAGCCTTCAACTCGTCTATAGCATTTTTTACAGCATCTATACTTTTCATGGCAAGTGGAGTTATCTTGATGATCAGAACATTCCCCATTTGAAGTTCTTCCTTTATTCTGTTGATATCCTCATAGTCTCTTAGGGGTAGCGCTTTAATGTAGGTTACAGTTTTTTCTTCTTGAGGTTCTTCAGACATACTTCTCACTTCTAGAAGTTTTTGTTTTTCCTATTAAATTAACGTTTACACATAGAGTTTTTAGGTGTTATGATGATTTAAATGTAATCGTAATTCATCGTTTTTAAAGAAGAAGCAAAAACCTTAACTTAAAAGACTAAATTTTTTCTCT
>QMXD01000004.1 GCA_003661965.1 Candidatus Hecatellales archaeon | reverse complement strand
CCTTAAAATTCGAGGTTTAATTCCGTTTTGAAGGATAGTTTCAGGTAAATCTAAAGTTGAGGTTGTAAGAACATTTATACTTCTAATTTTTCTTGCTTCAAAAGGTTTTGTTGAGCTTTTTCAGGAGGAGGAGTTTGGAGAAATTTATATAGCGTTATGTTTGGAGGCTGAAAAACGTGAACAGCAACGAGCAACCTAAAAAGTCTGATGGTGGAGAGGGGAAAGAAAAGAAAGAAAAAGAGGAAAAGGAAAATCTTGAGGAGAAAAAGGCTTTAATTGAGGCTGCACTTTATGCTGCTGGCTACCCTCTTGAACTTAAAACCCTCTGCTCAATAACAAAAATCTACTCGAAAAGGAAGGTTTATGAGTTGGCAAAATCCCTTATGGAGGAATATAACAGTAGGAACGGTGCCCTAGAAATTGTTGAGCTTGAAGATAAAAGGTTTGTTATGCAGCTAAAACCATCCTACGTTCCTAGGGTTAGAAGACTTACGGTTAAACCTCTTTTAACAGAGGGACCTCTTAAAACCCTTGCCTATATTGCCTATAGACAGCCTGTTCCACAGGCAAAGGTTGTTATTGTTAGGGGGCAGCAAGCCTATGAGCATATTGAAAAGCTTGAGGAGATGGGGCTTATAAAAAGGGAGAAGCTTGGAAAATCTTTTGTGTTAAAAACAACAAGTCTTTTTGCTGACTATTTTAACCTAAGTAAAGAGCCTAGACTTATGAAAAAACAGCTTGAAGCTATTTTTTCACAAGCCAAAGAGAAAGGTTTAGCCTAAACCGATTTTTTAATATAAGGGTTTACGTATAATCGTTATTACTGGTTAAACATACCGCTGGATGGTTGTATTGTTGCTTGTGGATAGGTTTAACCGTCCTATAACAAGCCTAAGAATTTCTTTAACCCAACGTTGCAACCTAAAATGTATATTTTGCCATGGTGAGGGTGACAGTGAAACCGTTAAAGATGAGATGACTCCTGAGGAGATAGAAAAAATTGTTAGGGTTGCATCCTCTTTTGCTGTTGGAAAGATTAAGTTAACTGGTGGTGAACCTTTAGTAAGGGAGGATATTTGTGAGATAGTTTCAAGGATTAGTGGTGTTTCTGGTGTTAAAGAGGTTTCAATGACAACCAACGGTCTACTTTTAGCTAAGCTTGCTAAAGATTTAAAGGATTCAGGTTTAAGCAGGGTAAACATAAACCTTTCATCTTTAAACCCTAAAACCTACGAGAAGATTACAGGGTTTAACCGTCTTAAAGATGTTCTTGAAGGCTTAGACTACGCCTTAAACTATGGTTTAAAACCAGTAAAGATAAACATGGTTGTCCTTAAAAATTTAAACAAAAACGAAATCCAAGACATGATAAGGTTTGCATCAGAAAAAGATGTTATCCTCCAACTTATAGAACTTGAAAACCTTGGAGATGCTAAAAAGCTTTATGAAGAATACTATACAAGCCTAGACGATGTTGAAAAACTTTTAGCTTCTAAAGCTGAAAAAGTTGAGGTTAGAAGCCTCCACAACAGAAAAATTTACCATGTTAACGACAACGGAAAAAAGGTAAAAGTTGAACTTGTCAGACCCTTCCACAACTCAAGCTTTTGTATGAACTGTAGTAGGCTTAGAGTTACAGCCTCAGGTAAGCTTAAGCCATGCCTAATGAGAAACGACAACCTTATAGACATAGTATCCCACATCCGAAAAAACACCCCAGAAGAAAAACTACGTAAAGTTTTTTTGGAGGCTGTAATGGCAAGAGAACCATTCTACAAGTAGCCCAAAACATGTAATACAGTGTCATGCAGTATAATGCACAAAAATTCCCTTTTTTAGGAGCCTCTCCCCAGCAAAACCTATGTTTAAGGTTAAAGCCTCAACAAACAAGAGAATAAGAATTTTTTGGGTAAGGGGTGCTGCTGAAAGGTATAGTAGAACAGCAGCCAAACCCTCAAAAAACCCTGTAAAAACCCTTAAAGAATTGTTGCTTTCTCTAATTCCCCATTTTTGGGTTACCCAGTCAACTATTGCTGGGGAAGCCAAAATTAGGCATATTGTAAGCTGATAGGGGAAAGATAGTTTTTGGAAGAATGTTAAACTGTAAAGTTTTATGGTTAGGGTTAAAGCTAAAAAACCTAAAACAACCCCTAAACATCTTGCACAAACCCTAAGTTTTCTCCCCTTAAGCCTTATGGTTACTGGGTGGTTATGGGAAAGCAAAATTTCCCAGTTAAACCTTCTCGTTTTGGTTTCCCCCGGTAACCCTCAATCTTTGACCACAATAGGGGCATAGGTTATAGTCTGGAAGAATCGGTTTACCGCAGAATGGACATGACCTCCACCCAGTCATTATTTTTGCTGGGAATTGGGCTTTAAGGGTTTGAATTCTAGGTTTTGCAGGTGGAGAAAATGAAACTTTAACCGATGTGCCTCCACCCTCTATCTCCGTAAGCTCAAAAACCATTTCACCCTCCTGTCTATCCATAACCCTAAGAAGTCTTGGAGGAATAGACTGTGAAACTTCAAACCTTTTACCTGTTTCTTTTCCAAGCTTAAAGAATGGTAGGGGTGTTTTTTGCGGTTCTATGAGGGCTTTCCCCCTCCAATTTTCAACCTCTCTAACTATGGTGTCAAAAACCTCACCTATTTTTAGGGGGACAATCCAAATATCAAATTCTTTTGCAGCCTCTAAAGGTCTTCCTCCCATACCACCCCTCATCAACATTGGAAGAAGACAACATAGGAGTAGGAGAGGTAACATAAGAAAAATTGAAGATTCTGCTTCAGCCAATTTTTTAACACCTTACCTAAATAATACAAACTCATCCTAAATTAGAGTTTTGGGTTGGAATTTAACCCTTAATTTTTGACACAACCCTAACGGATAAGATTTCTGTTGAAGGATACTGTCCCCTCTCATCCTTCTCATACTGTTTAACCATATCCCATACGGTTAAAAGAGCTGTTAGGGTTGCTGTTAAAGCCTCCATTTCAACACCTGTTTTAGCCTCAGTTTTAACTGTTGATGACACCTCAACCTTATCCTCACCCAAAATCCTTGTTTTAACATCCACATGGGTTAAGGGTATAGGATGACATAAAGGAATAATTTGGCTTGTGTTTTTTGCAGCTAAAACACCAGCTATTTTTGCTATTTCAAGAGGGTCTCCCTTCTCAACTTCCCCGTTTTTTATTAGGTTTATGGTTTCAGGTTTAAGCTTTATAACACCTTTAGCTTCAGCCTCCCTATAAACAGACGGTTTTCCTGTTATATCAACCATCGAAACCTTCTTTTCAACCATAAAACCACCAATAAACCTTATGAATCCAAAGGTATATAACCATCAAAACTTAATAGTTAAGCAGAGAGAGTTTAAAAAATGGAAGAAAATGTTCAAGTTCAAATTTCAGGTATAGCTAAAGTGGGAACCTCCTATGGACCTACACCTGCACTAATCCTTGAGGATTCTAGGGAGAGAGTTTTACTGATTGTTATTGGTGAGCTTGAAGCTTCCTCTATTGCTATGGCTCTTCAGGGAATTAAGCTTCCAATCCCAAACACCCACGACCTTTTAATGACAATCCTTAACGAGTTAAACGCTAGGGTTAAACGTGGAGAAGTTTATGATATTCAAGCAAACAGGTTTTTAGCAAAACTTGTGCTTGAGGTTTCTGGTGAGGAAAGGGTGGTTGAGGGGAGACCAAGCGATGTTATAGCCTTAACCGTAAGAGCAGGAGCCACAATCTATGTTTCGGAAAGTGTTATGCAAAGAGCCTCAATAGAAAAATCTGTTCTGCTGAGAGGGGAAGAAGAAAAATCTGAGTTTGATGAGAACCTAGAAGAGGAGTAAAGGTAAACCTAAAACATCTCTACAACACTAAAAAATTTTTTATGTTTGGTTATGGTGGAATATACAGTTTTGTTTTCAGCCTAAAACTGGTGGAGCCTCTTGGAAAGGAAAAAGCTTGGTTTTATCCTAGTTTTTTCTGCTGGTGTTTGTTGGGGTTCTGCTGGTGTTTTAGGTAAAATTCTTATGAATAATGGTTTACAGCCTGAAACTGTGGCTATGTATAGGTTAACCATAGGATTTTTAGCTTTAACCCTTGTTTTTCTTTTATTAAACCCTACAGTTTTAAGGGTTAAACCTAGAAAAATTCCGTGTCTCTCGGTTGCTGGGGTTGTTGGTGTTGCTGGAGGAATTTTAGCCTACTTTTATGCTGTTAAGCTTATATCAGCCTCTGTTGCTGTTCTGCTGCTTTACGCATACCCTATTTTTACACTTATGCTTGCAAGGTTTTTTGTTGGTGAAAAACCAACCCTTACAAAGGTTTTTGCTGTAATGTTTGTGGTTGTTGGATGTTTTTTTGTGGTTAAAGGTTATAGTTTAACCTACCTAAAACTTACAGGTTTAGGTGTGGCTGTAGGTTTAGCCTCAGCCTTAGCCTACTCTATCTACATGATTCTTAGCAAGGTTATGCTTAAAGATGTTGAAGAACCCACAATAATTGTTTATACACTTGGTTTTGGTGCTTTAACCCTAACCCTAGTAAACCTCTTTTTTAACGGTATCTTTATCCCACATGGAATTCAAACATGGATTTTAATATTCCTAATAGCTTTTATACCTACAACAGCAGCCTTCACCTTCTTCATTTTCGGTCTTAAAAACGTGGAGGCTGGGAGAGCAAGCATCTACTCAACATCGGAAATTATTTCAGCCCTTGTTTTGGCTTTCCTATTTCTTGGTGAAAGATTGGAGCCTCTTCAAATGGTTGGAGCAGCCATAATATTTCTTAGCATAATCACGATGTATTGGAGAGAAAAAAGGTTTAGTTAAGCTAAACCTACTCTACACCACCACCAAAAAGCCTAAAATGGCAAAAAACGTTTGTAAAACTTCTCCCATCCAACCTTTCTAGAATGGCTGTTCTTAAACCTGGTTTTGGGTTTAGGTTTAAACGTATAACGTTTGAAGCCCAATAGTTTAAGGCTCTTATTGCAACAGGTTCAATTTTCCCGTTTTCCTCCCCTATAACAGCATGAACTTGGCTTAAAACAAGAACTGGAAGGTTGTAGGTTTTTGCGTAGTGGGTTAGGTAGGCTAACTGTCTATTAAGCTCCTTGTTTAAGGTGAAAACTGTTTCAGTGTTTTTTATTGCAAGTCTGTATAGGTTGTTAATGGTATCAACAACAATAAGTCCAACCCTACCAGAAAGATAAACCTCAAGATTTTCCAGTAAAACCGTCTGCTCAAAAAAGTTTTTTGGGTTAAAAACAAGGATTAGGGAGGCTAAACTTTCAAAGTCTGTAGCCATCTGTTTAAGTCTTTCAACAGGAAAACCTCCATCCCCATCAACATATAAAACCTGTAAACCCTCCCTAGCACAGTTAACAGAATATTGGAGGGCTATTGTTGTTTTTCCTGTTGCAGCCTCACCATAAAAAACCGTAAGCTTAGCTGAGGGTAAACCCCCATGAAGCAACCTATCCAAACATACACATCTAGAAGGAATTCTTTTTTCAGGGTTTAGTTTTAAAGGCTTCAAAGACTATCTGGACCTAATAGAGGTTATCAAATCTATCTTTGTAATTATACCTACAGGTTTACCTTTATCAACAACAAGAACAGCAGGTTTTTCATGGGTAAAAAGAGTTAAAATTTCGTTTATGCTTGTTCTAGGTGAAACTGTTGTAAAAGGTTCCTCCATCACATCCTCAACCTTTAAACTAAAAACCTTTTCAGGCTCCTTACCCTGAAGAATCCTCCTAATTATTGTCCCCTCTAAAACACTTCCAACAATCCTATCCCCGTCAAAAACCGGAAGCTGAGATATTCCATGTTTTTCCATAAGGTCTACAGCTTTTCTCACAGAATCTTTAACATCAACAGATATAACTGGACTATGCATTATGCTTGCAGCATCTAACCCACGTTTTACACTCAAAATCGAATTTAAAATTTTTTTAACTGTTGAAAGTCTTGGGTCAATCTTTCCAGCCTCAATTCTGGCTATAAGTGATTGGCTTACACCAGCCTTTTTAGCAACCTCTTTTTGGGTTAACCCATAGGACTTTCTAAGCCTTTTTAAGTCTTCACCGCTTAAAATTTGTAGGGACAATTTTTAACCCCAAACCAATAGGAAAAATGTTTAAACCCAGATTTAAATTAGGCTGTTGGATGGCTACCCTTTTTGTTATCCCGTCTTAAACCCTAAACCAAACCCCACAATAAAACTTCCAATAAACGGTATGTTTGAGGATAAGAATAGGGGTAGGCTTAACCCTCCACCAAAAAGGTTTCTTAGGAAAGCCTCTGTTGTTGCTGAAATTTTATCGTAGTTTATTTGGATAAAACCCGTGTAGGATAGGTAGAGTAAAGCCATAAAAAACAAGCCTATAAAAACCATAAGGATTTTTAGAAGCTTTTTGGAGGTGTAGCCTATAACAAACCCTAAAATTCCACCAAAACCAAGCTGACCTAGAAGAGGATAAAAGGTCTCAATAGCCATTTTAATTCTTCCCTAAAAGGTTTTGTCAACCTAGATTTTTAGGTTTGCCTAAAAATAAGTTTTTCTAAAAAGTTAAACAGTTTTAGGTTTTTTAACACAAACATCCATAACAACCATAAACTCGTAAAAGGTAAAAGTTAGGGAAAGAGCAAAAAGTGAACCTAAACATATCGACATCAAAAAAAGCACCATATAGCTAACAAGTTTTAGGCTGTAAAGTAGGGTAAATATCTGGTTGATAACAAAAAAGCATGAGCCAACTATAAGAGAGTAAAAGGCTTTAGCGGTTTTTTCTTTTCTAAGAAAAAGTCTTGAAACAGCACATTTTAGGTTTTTTCTAGCCTTAAGATAGGTGGCTAAAACAAATAGTAGGGCTATGGATGAGGTTAGGGGACCTAAAAGAAGAAGAAACGAAACATTAACCATAAACATTCACCTAACCATCCGATAAAACCTGTAAAAGGTATGAAGGAGAGTTAAGGCTGTTAGGTTTGCAAATATAATCCCCACAGTTTTTATAGTGTTTTCTTTTAGAAACGTTGATACGCAGAAGGAGGAGGTGGCTGTAAGAAGAAAAAGTAAAGCCACAAGAAAACCTAAAACCACATCTAAAAACTCTTTTTGTCTAAGAAAAATTTTGCTTGTAGCAAGCTTTACTTTAACAAATCTGGCTAAAAGTTTAATGTTAATGAACAACATAAGAACTGCTACTATAAGCAATAGGCTATACTTAACCGTTAACATTAGACTCATAAGGTTTAAGGTTAAGTTAACCAAATAAATTAATTATTCATGTTTTAGAAGAAAACCTCCTGTCAAACCTAACGTGGAAGAAAATGGGTGTGGTAGAAGAAATCGTGGAGAAAGCTAAAACCGTTCAACCCTCAGAATTTATAGGTTTAATTGAAAATGTTTGTTTAAGGCTTGATAAAGAAAAAGAGGTTAAATCCCTAGAAAACTATAAGGTTGAAGAGGGGCTAGTCGATTTAAAGGCTAAGGGAAAGATTGTGGTTGTTGGAGATATTCATGGAGACCTTGAAAGCCTTATCTACATCCTTAAAAACTCAAACTTTTTGGATGCTGTGAGGAGAGGAGAAAAACCTATAATCCTTTTTCTGGGTGACTATGGGGATAGAGGCTTCCTCTCACCAGAAGTTTACTACATAGTTTTTTGGCTGAAAGCAAATCATCCAGAAAACGTTATCCTTTTAAGGGGAAACCATGAAGGACCATCAGACCTTATAGCAGTCCCCCACGACCTACCATACCACCTAAAAAGAAAGTTTGGGGGAAACTGGGAAAAAATCTATGAAAAGTTTTTGGTGTTTTTTGATAAGTTACCCCATTCAGCCATCCTAAAAGGCAAATATCTTTTTCTTCACGGCGGAATCCCAAGTGAAGCAAAAAACCTTCAAGATTTAAGCTATGCAGCAAAACATCATCCAGCAAAAAGGCTTTTAGAAGAAATTTTATGGAGTGATCCTGAAGAAGATATAAAGGGTGTTTACCCTTCACCTAGGGGTGCTGGAAAACTTTTTGGTGAAGATGTTACAAAAAGTTTTCTTGGAAAAATTGGGGTTAAAACACTTATACGTGGACATGAACCATGCTACGAGGGGATAAAAGTAAACCATAACGGTGCTGTTTTAACTGTTTTCTCAAGAAAAGGTGAACCATACTTTAACCCTTATGCAGCCTACCTAGAAATTGACAGCCAAACCGAGGCGTTAAACGGCTACCAGCTAAAAACAAAAGCAAAAATTTTTTAGTCTAACCCAAAAAGACTTTTTTTCTCCCAGAAACAACATCAAAAACAAGCTTTTCTATGTTTAGCTTTTTTTCCTCCTCCAAGATTTGGCTAAGTTTAGCTTTGGTTGCTGGATGTTTAGGGTTAACTGTGCATGAAACAACGTTTCTGGTTGAAATTTCATAGGTTCCTATTCTTCTAGCAATTTTAACGGATTCCTCCTTGTTTAACCCTATTAGGGGGCGGAGGATAGGAATTTTAACAGCCTTATCCTCGACAAAAACGTTTTGGAGGGTTTGGCTTGCAACCTGCCCCAAACTTTCACCAGTAACCAAGGCTGAAGCCTCAACCTCTAAAGCAAACCTTTCAGCAACCCTAAACATCATCCTTCTACATAAAACACAAATAAGATTTCTTTTACACCTATTAGAAAGCTCTTGAAGACAAACCCCATAAGGGAAAATATAGGCTTCTTTTAAACCTAAAATTTTGCTAAGCCTACCTATACATTCAACAGCCCTATTTTTTGCTTCTCCACTAGAAAAGGGTGAATTGTCAAAGTAGATGGGGATAACCTTAACATTCATCCTACCAACCATATAGGCGGCTACAGGGGAATCTATTCCACCAGAAATTAAGGCTAAAACCTTCAACCAAAAACCCTAAAAATAGGATAGGTTTAACCCTAATTAATCCTTCAAAAAATATTCTTCAACAACATCTTTAGCTTTTTCTCTCCTTTTTTGATGCTCCAAAAGAAACTTTTTTACTCTTTCAGCAAGAATACTTTTACACTCCCCACAAATTATCCTTCCAGACCTACAGTTTTCCCAAAGCTCCCTAACCTTCCCATCATCCTCCTCAAAAAGATAAAGCATATACTGGTAAACTGTGCAAACCTCAGGGTTTCCACCAAACCTTCTTTGTTCTTGGGCTGTTGGCTGCCCACCTGTAAAAGCATTAAAAACCTTTTTTTCAGCAGCCTCAAGAGAATCCGTGGTAAAAATACATGTTTCAGGCTGGGAGGCAGACATTTTCCCACCTTTACCAAGCCCAGCCAAAAACTTGCTATGGATTTGGGCAGGCTTATAAAATCCAAGCTTAGGTGCAACATCCCTTGTAACCCTCCAGTATGGGTCTTGGTCTATGGCTGCTGGAATTAGGGCTGGAACATTTTCACCAGTTAAAACTGACTCTAGAAAGCATGGTGCCGCCTGAATTGCTGGGAAAAATATTAGCCCTATGTTTGTGCTTTCCTCAAAACCAAAAACAGCTCTAACAACTGAAAAGTTTACATGTTTTGCCACCTTAACCGCGATGTTGTATAAAGCCCTAATGTTTTTTATGTCGGAAATTATCCTTGTCTTTTCCTTCTCAAACCCTATAGCTATAACATCCAAAGCATTATCGTAGGTGTAGCCTACAGACCTTTCAACCGTAAAATCATGGTGGAGAAGAAACTTTTCATCGTCAGTCATCTGAAAATAAAGCTTAACATCAAAAGCATCCTGAAGATACTTAGTAAAAATCCACGGAAGCAAATGACCAAGATGAACAGGACCTGAAGGCCCTCTCCCAGTGTATAAAACGAATTTTTTACCTTGCTCGTAAAGGTTTAGTATGAGGTCAAAGTCTCTATGGCAGAAGAAGAATCCTCTTCTTATTAGGTAGTGGAGGCTTCCAGCATGTTTTTTGAGTTTTTCTAGGATTTCTTTTGTTAGGGGTTGGGTTCCAAACTGTCTTATAAGTTTTTCATAGTCTATTTTTCCTGAAACCTTCCATGGTGTTACAACCATTTCCTCGTCGGATGACAATAGGTTCACCGTCCTAACGGTTGATGGATATTTTATTCAGGAAAAGATAAAGTTTACCATAAACCCTTTAAAGGTTTGGGTAAAGCCTTTTTTAGGAGAAGCCTCCTATGAGCATGTTTAATGGTTAGGGGAAAACCTTGGTATTTATCGATTTAACATGTCCACTTGAAAACTTTAGAAAATTCTTGATTTTAAGCTGTTGTTATTCTTTTGTGCCTAAAGAATATTTGGAGGATAAAAAGGTTTTTCCTGAAAGGGTTTGTGGGAAAGGTTTGGTTTATGCTGAGGCTGAGGATAAGGTTACACTTAGAAAGATTAGGGATGTTGATTTTGTTAGGGTTGAGAATGTTGTTGGTGTTGTTTATAACTCTAAAAGCGGCTCAACCAAGCTTAGATGGGAGCATAAAAGAGGTGATATTGGAAGGCTTGTTGGGGAGGCAAGTGTAAATGCTGTTGTTAAACTTGTTGAGGCTGGAATAATCACAGAAGAAATGTTTAAGAAAACTGGGAAAAGCTAAAAAATAGATTTGTTAGACTATGTTTAGGCGGGTTGGAAAGGGTGGATAGGGTAAGCTATGAAATTTTAAGGTTTGCTAAAGAAAAAAACATGGAGGTAACTGTTAGGGAGATATGTGAAACCTTAGGTTTAGACCATTCAGCAGTTATGAGGAGCATTCTAGGTTTAGAGCAGGAAGGATATGTTCAAACTTTTGAGTTAAAGGAAGCCTCCTATAGGCTAACGGATGAGGGAAAAAGTTATGCTTTAGAGGGTTTACCTGAGAGAAGGGTTGTTGAAACTGTTTTAATGCTTGGTGGGGAGGCAACCCTAGAAGACATAGTTAAAAATTCAAACCTTTCTGAGGACACCGTCAAAATTGCTTTAGGATGGATTGTTAGGAAGGGTTGGGGTAAAATTGTTAGAGAGGGTGATGTTGTAAAGGTTAGGGTGGAAACCAAACCCAGCAAAGGAGGAGATGAAAAACTTTTACGTAGGATTCTTGTTGAGGGTGAGGTTAAATCAAAAAATCTTAGCCAAGAAGAAGAAGCCACAGTTAACGAGCTTAAAAAAAGGAAGCTTGTTTTAGAGAAGGTTTTTGTTGATAGGGTTGTTAGGCTTACAGAAAACGGTTTGGTTAAGCTTGAAAGCGGAGAAGTTAAACCAGTTTTTGAGGAGGAAGTAACAGCGTTAACAAGTGAACTTATTGTTTCTGGTAGGTGGCGTGAAACAAAATTTAGGGAATATGATGTTACAGCAACCCCACCAAAAATTTATCCTGGAAAAAAACATTTTTATTTAGAGTTTCTTGATGAGCTTAAAAGGATTCTTGTTTCTATGGGTTTTGAGGAGGCTGATGGACCTTATGTTGAGCTTGAGCTTTGGAATTTTGATGTTTTATTTCAGCCTCAAGACCATCCTGCAAGAGAAATTCATGACAGTTACCAGATAAAAAATCCTAGGTATGGGGTTTTAAAGGATAAAAAGCTTGTTGAAAGGGTTAAAAAAACCCATGAGAATGGTTGGGTTACAGGTTCTAGGGGTTGGAGATACAAATGGAGTTTTGAGGTTGCAAAAAGACTTGTTATGAGAAGCCAAACTACAGCCGTATCCGCAAGATTTCTTTCAGAACATAAGAATCCTCCCATTAAAATGTTTTGTGTTTCAAGGGTTTTCCGTCCAGATGTTCTTGACGCTAAACATGCGATGGAGTTTTACCATTGTGAGGGGATTGTTGTTGACAAAAATTTGACGTTTAAACATTTGTTGGGTATGTTGTCTGAGATAGCTAAAGCCTTAGACATTGGAAGGGTTGAGTTTAAGCCTGGATACTTCCCCTTTACAGAGCCTAGTGTTGAGGCTTTTGTTTATCATCCAAAGATTGGTTGGATGGAGGCTGCTGGGGCTGGAATGTTTAGACCTGAGGTTACTAAACCTTTGGGTGTTAGGTATCCTGTTTTGGCTTGGGGGATTGGTGTTGATAGGCTTGCTATGGTTAAGCTTGGGGTTGACGATATTAGGGAACTCCACTCTAAAAGGCTTGATTTTTTGAGGGAGAGGTGAAAATATGCCAACCATAACCATCCAATACGATGACCTATGTGAACTTTTAGGTAGAAAAATTCCTTTAAAGGATTTAGAATATGTTTTACCCCTTGTAAAATGTGAGGTTAAATCTGTTGTTGAAAAACAGTTAACCATTGAGGTTAATGCTGACAGACCTGACATGTTTTCTGTTGAGGGTGTTGCAAGAACACTTAAAGGGTTTTTTGGGATTAAAACAGGTCTCCCAACCTACAAGGTTAGAAGGGGAAAGGTTGTGGTTAAGGTTGATGAGAAGGTTAGGGATGTTAGACCTTATGTGGTTGGGGCTGTCGTAAGGAATGTTAGGCTTACAGAGGAAGCCTTCCAACAGCTAATCCAGATTCAGGAAAAACTTCATGAAACCTTGGGTAGGAAACGTAGGATGGTTGCTATTGGTGTTCATAATTTTGATGTGGTTAAGCCTCCAATAACCTATACAGCCTTAGAACCTGAAAAAATAAGGTTTATACCTTTAGATGGGACAAAACCACTCTCAGCCAAAGAAATTTTGGAGCAAACCTATCAAGGTAAAAAGTATGGGTGGATTTTAGAGAATCTTCCACGTTACCCCATCCTTCTAGACTCTAAAGGTATGGTTTTATCCATGCCACCAATAATAAACGGAGAATACACCAAGGTAACAACCTCAACAAAAAACCTGTTTATAGACATAACAGGTTTAAGCCTCCAACCAGTAGAACAAACCCTAAACATCCTAGTTTCAAACTTGGCTGAAAGAGGTGGAATTGTTGAAAGTGTTAAAGTTTTTTATCCTAGAGGGTATAAGAAAAGGGTTGTTTGGTTTGCAACCCTAAAACCGTTTAAGGCTGAGCTTAACCTAAACTATTTTAACAGTGTTTCAGGTTTAAACGTAAACCTTAAAACCTTAGTTAAACTTGCGAAAAAGGCAAGATTTAATGTGAAGGTTAAGGGTAAAGAAAAGCTTCTGCTTACAATCCCATCCTACCGTTGCGACATTTTACATCAGATAGACCTTGTTGAAGACCTGATAATGGCTTATGGGTATGATAAGCTTAAACCTGAACTTCCCCCAACCCTAACCTATGGTAGGGAGCTTCCAAAAACAAGGTTTATGAGGAAGGTTAGGGAGCTTATGGTTGGTTTTGGCTTCCAAGAAATTGCAACCTATGTTTTAACAAGCATGGAAAACCAAACAACAAAAATGGGTTTTGAAAAACTTGACCTTATAGAGCTTTTAAACCCAAAAACCTCAGAGTTTTCTGTTGTTAGAAGATGGCTTCTACCAGGAATCTTAAGCTTTCTCTCAGCAAACGTTCATGTTGAATATCCACAAAAAGTTTTTGAGTGTGGAGATGTTGTTGTTCCTGACGAGGATTCTGAAACAAAAACAAGAAACGAGTTAAGGGTTGCAGCTGCAATATGTGACTATAAGGCAAGCTATGAAAACATTCAAGCCATAGTTTACATGCTACTTAAAAACCTTAAAATTGAGGATTGGGAGATAAAACCAACAGAACATCCAAGCTTTATACCTGGAAGAGTAGCCTCAATAAAGATTAGGGGAAAAGAGGCTGTCATCCTCGGAGAAATCCACCCAAAAATCTTGGAAAACTTTAGGATACCAAACCCTATTGCCGCTTTTGAATTAGACCTAACCGAACCCCTAAACATTTATAGCTCCCAAACCTAACCAAAAAGCTTAAGAGCATAGGCTTACTGCATTTTTCTTGCTGAAACCACCCCTCCCCCTTAATCCGCGGAGCGGAGTCCAACCTAGGAAGCGTCCACTCGAAATGGGCGCTATCGATGAGGGCGGATAAACCCAGCCGTGGGACATTGGGAGGGGTGGCGGTAGGAAGGGGAGAAAAGCCCGATACGAGAGAGCTTAGCAGAGGTGAGCGTAAAGCTCAACAGTGAAGCTAAGTGTTAGTTATTCGGGCGACAACCCCCCCTAAAACCGTAAAATAAAGTTTAAACCTAGATTTAACCTAAGTTTTTTGTTAGGTTGTTGAAAGATTAACGGTATGGAGGATGATGTTTTTTGGATTTGGAGGAAAAGTTGGAGCTTGTTAAAAGAAACTTGGAGGAGATTATAACCTATGAGGAGCTAAAAAACCTTTTAGAGTGTGAGGCTAAACCTAAAGCCTACTGGGGTTTTGAGCCTTCTGGATAGTGGTTGAACCCTTAAATTTCGGCTGGAATAAGAAGGGTTCACCACCCAGAATAATGCATATAGGAACTGGGCTTGTATGTGGCTACAAGATTTTAGATATGGTTGAAGCTGGATTTGACTTTACAATTCTTTTAGCTGATTGGCATGCATGGATAAACAACAAGTTTGGGGGAGATATGCAAACCATAAGAGATTGTGGAGAATACTTTATTGAAGCCTTCTCCTCTATAGGCTTAACAAAAGACAAAGTCAAATATGTTTGGGCTTCAGACCTTGTAAAAAAGGATGGATACTGGGAAACCGTCGTAAGAGTTGCTAAAAAATCAAACCTTCCAAGGGTTATCCGATGCCTCCCAATCATGGGAAGAGAACTAAAACCAACAGATGTTGAAACAGCCTACCTATTCTACCCATGTATGCAGGTGGCGGACATTTTTATGTTGGAGGTTGACTGTGCATGTGCAGGGATGGATCAACGTAAAGCCCATATGTTGGCTAGGGATACAGCGGAAAAGCTTTCGGTTAAGAAGCCTGTTTGTCTCCACAGCCATCTTTTGCTTGGTTTAGCTGGTTTTTCCGAGAAAACTGAAGCCCACTATGATGAGAATGAGAGGCTTAGCCTTCAGATTGGAACTAAGATGTCTAAAAGTAAGCCTAAAGGATGTATATTTATCCATGATTCTCCAGAGGATATAAAAAGCAAAATTCTTGGAGCATATTGTCCACCAAGACAGGCTGAGGGAAACCCTATACTAGAAATAGTAAAATATGTGGTTTTTGCTAGGGAAAAAAGCTTTCTTATTGAAAGGGAAGCAAAATACGGTGGCTCTGTAGAGTTTTCAAGCTACGAGGAACTTGAAAAAAGCTATGTTGAAGGGAAAATTCACCCCCTAGACCTAAAAAACAGTGTTGTAGAAACCCTAACAAAAATGCTTGAACCTGTACGTGCATATTTTAAGGGTAAAGAAAAAATGGTTGAAAGGATTAGTAGGCTTTAACCTTTAATTTGGCTGGGAGAAGCCGACAATGGTTAAAAAGGTTTTTTTAACAGGGGTTCCGGGGGTAGGTAAAACAACCGTTATAAAAAGGGTTGTTTCAGCTTTAAAGGATAGGGGTATGGTTGTTGGTGGAATGTTAACCTTTGAGGTTAGAAAAGAGGGAAAAAGAATTGGTTTTGAGGTTATAGATGTTTTAACAGGCAAAAAAGGTTTTTTGGCAACTCTTCAAGGTTCTGGTCCTAAACTTGGAAAATATGTTGTTAATCTTAAAGATTTGGTTGAGGTTGGGGTTGAAGCTATTAGAAGGGCTTTAAGGGAGGCTGATGTTGTTGTGGTTGATGAGGTTGGACCTATGGAGCTTTTTTCAAACGAGTTTAGGGAGACAGTTAAAACCGCCCTAGACAACATAAAACCTCTGCTTGGAACGGTTCATTATAGGGCTAGAGACACCCTAATAGACTCGATAAAAAAGAATCCTAACGTAAAAATTTTTGAGGTAACGTTTAAAAATCGGGATAACCTACCTGAAAAACTGGTTAGGCTTCTTCTCCCCTAAACATAACCTATTTATGTTTAAACAAAGAAAAATAGAGGTTCTACAAAACTAATTTATGGTTGCAATGTTGGAAGATAAGGTTAAAATTGTTGCTCATAGGGGTGCAAGCTTCTACGAGCCTGAAAACACTTTAAGGGCTATAAGAAAAGCTTTAGAGCTTAAGGCTGACATGGTTGAGGTTGATGTTAGACTAAGCAAAGACGGTTTTTTTGTTGTTATCCATGATGAAACTGTTGACAGAACAACCGATGGGAGTGGCTATGTTGAAGAAAAAACTTTGGAAGAATTAAGGAGGCTTGATGCTGGGCTTGGAGAAAAAATTCCAACACTTAAAGAGGTTATTGATACTGTTAAAGGGAAAGCAAAACTTGTTGTAGAACTTAAAAAGCCTGGTTATGAGGCTAAGGTTACAAAAATTTTTGAGGATGAAGGTTTTGTTGAGGATGTTATTGTTACCTCGTTTTTTCATGAGACCGTAAAAAAGGTTAAAGAGTTTAACAGCAAAATTAAAACAGGAATAATTTTTAGATGTTACCCCATAAATGTTGGTGGTTTAGCCTTAAAAAGCAAGGCTGACTTTATTTTCCCAGAATATAAGTATGTGGATTCTAGGATGGTTGAAGAGGCACATGGTAAAGGTTTAAAGGTTTATGTTTGGACTGTTGACAGTTTAAAAGAGGCTACAAACCTAACCAAGATTGGTGTTGATGGAATAGTCACAAACAAGCCAGACCTATTTAAGCTTAGGGAAACCAGCAAAAAAGTTTTTCTTTCAGGTCCAATTCAAGGAATGGAGAAAAAACAGTTTTATAGGCGTAGGCTTGGAAGAATGCTTAAAAGCTTGGGTTTTGAGGTTTTAGATCCATGGGAACGTGAAAAAGTTTTTTATTCTTATAGGGGTGAGGCTTGGTGGGAAAAGGTTCCTGTTAAAGGGTTTGTTAGGAGAGATTTGGAGGATATTGCTAGATGTGACTTTCTTGTTGCATATATGCCAAAAGTTTCTGCTGGAACATGTATGGAGCTTTTTTATGCTAGGAGTAGGGGGAAGCCGACGTTTATTGTTTGTAAACTAAAAAATCCAAGCCCATGGATTATTGCACATTCAACAAGGGTTTTTAAGACCTTTAAAGAGTTAAAAAGTTTTTTGGAGAGGTGGAAGAAAAAGGGTTTTCCGGAGTTTTAGGTTTTACCTAGGAAAAGCAGTAAAACCATTAGAACTATTAGGGGAACCATAGCTAGACCCCAAAAAATTCTTTCTCTTCTCTCCTTTCTCCTTAAAAGAAACTCACATTTTTTACTGCAGACTGGTGGGTCTTTTTCTGGGCTTATAGGTAACCCACAAACAATACAGTGGCGATGTTTTTCAACCACCCTTTATTACCCCACAAACAGAAACCTTTATCCTTTACAGAAGGTTAAATAGTTTCCATAAAATTAAAGTTTAGGTAGGATAAAAGTTTAAGAATTTTGTTAGCTGGTGGATGGTTTTTGGCTTTAAAAGGGTTTCCTTTGCCTAGGGGAATGAGGGATATTGGAGTTGAAGAAATGGCTCAACGTCTACAAATCAACAAAAAAATTATGGAGATTCTTGAAAGATACGGTTTTAGGCTTGTTGAACCCTCCCCAATCGAAAACCTTGAAACCTTAGAGGCTAAATGTGGTCCATCAATAAAAGATGAAATTTACTGGTTTGAGGATAAGGCTGGAAGAAAGCTTGGTTTAAGGTTTGATTTAACAGTTGGTTTGGCAAGGATGGTTGCAAGCAGACCTGACCTAACCCTTCCAGTTAAGCTGGCTGCAATTTCGAATATGTGGAGGTATGATGAGCCTCAGTTTGGTAGGTATAGGTGTTTTTACCAGTGGGATGCGGAAATTTTTGGAAGTGTTGAGGCTGATGCTGATGCTGAAATAATTTCTTTAACTGTTGATGTTCTTAAAAATGTTGGTTTAAAAAGTTTTGAGGTTAGGATAAGTAGTAGAAAGCTTGTTGAAGGTTTTCTAAACAGCCTAAACATTGTAGGTGAGAAGGTTGAGGCTGTTCTAAGAATAATCGACAAGTATAGGAAGATTTCAAAAGAAGATTTTATTGGTGAGCTTGATAAGCTTGGGTTAAACAGTCAACAAACAGAAAAAATTTTAGGTTTTGTTTCTGTTAGCGGTGAATATGAAAAGGTTTTGTCGACTATCCTAAACTACCAAATAAAAAACGAGAAGTTTTTGCTTGGTTTAGGGGAGCTTGAAAAGCTTATGGAAAGCCTAAAAGCATTCAAAAAGATTGAGGAATGTTTTTTTGATGCTAGTATTGTTCGTGGGATAGGCTATTATGATGGTGTTGTTTTTGAGGTTTATGATAGGGTTGCAAAGGAGGTTGGGGCTATAGTTGCTGGTGGACGTTACGATAAACTATGCAAAATTTTTGGTAGAGACCTTCCAGCCACAGGTGTTGCTGGAGGTATTGAAAGACTTATGCTTACCCTAGAAAAAAACGGGGTTTTGGAGAAACCTAAACCTTTAATGGGGGTTTTTGTAGCCTCAGCAAATAGGAGGGTTCATGTTAAAACTCTTGAGCTTGTTGAAAGGCTTAGGTCTTGGGGGATACCAGCAGACTTTGACCTAAGAAACCGTTCACTTACAAGACAGTTGGAGTATGCTGATAGGCTTGGTTTCCCCTATGTTTTGATAGTTGGGGAGCGTGAGCTTGCTGAGGGGAAGGTTAAGGTTAGGGATATGGAAAAAAAGTTTGAGGAGGAGGTTTTAATCGGTAAGCTTAAAGATTTTTTTGTTTCTAGGCTGAAAAAAGGGTGAGGAATAAGCTTATTAACATGGATAAAATATGTGTTTTAACCTAGCTAAAGGGTGTGGTTTTTGGGTAAAAAAACCTGTTGTGAATGTTTTAGGGTTAGGGTTGAGGAGATAAAAAGGTTTGAGGAGGTTCTTCGTGGGGAAGGGTTTAGGGATACACCCCAAATAGTTGAGGAAAACCAGGTTTTTGGGCTTGCTAAAAACCTTAACAGGATATGGCAAATCCATGTTCGTGTTTATTCTGATGGGAGGGTTAAGGCTGAAATTGAGCCTAGATGGGTTTATCTTGAACATTTAATCACACCAAGTTATCCTGCACATTCTTGGCTTAACAGTTTTTTAAGAAAACATACGATAGGCTTTGAACAGAAGAATCCTACACCCCTTGAATGTTTACATCCAAACATAAAAATTCCCTTAAGCCTAACAGATTGGAGAACCCTTAGCGAAAAATTTTTTCTTAAACTTTTTGTTAAAGGATACCTTAAAAAACAAAAAATACGTGTTGGCAGTCTTGAAGATTTAAAAACGTTTTTTCTAAACCTAATGGAGACCGTTAACTCTTTTACGACGGTAAACCTAAAAGAGTTTGTTACGTTTAAGCTTGAGGCTGAAAAACTTGAGATGAAGGTTAAATGTCCTATTTTAAGAAGCTGTGAATCTTTTGATAGGAGGTTGTGTGAGAAAAAATGTTTTCCTCTTATGTGTGCTATCCTTAAAACTCTTAACAAAAAGATTAGGTTGGAACGTTATCCACCGTTAAACCTAGAGTCTTCAACCGAATGTATCTACCGTTTTTTTATGTAGGGTAAGGTTAAAGGTTGAAGGTTGAAAGAGCATAATAGACAACTTCACCTCTTCTTTCTATAACCCCTATAACAACATCTTTTTTCATGTTTCTTGCGCTGTCAAGAAGGCTGATAAGGTTTTTTATTGGTATAGGTTCACCCTCAAAAACGCTGTAAACAAGAATTTTTGCAGCCTCTTTACCGTAGGCTCCACGTTCATAAACCCTAAAATCTACACCTTGACCAAAACCCTTTTTCACCACATAACCCCTAGAACGTAAATCCCTATAAACCAGATATTTTGACCAGACAGACCTATCCTCACGTGAAAAAATTTCAACAAGCTTTTCAAAACCAAGCTTTTCACCTGTTTTTTCATCAAAAACCTCAAGCCAACCCTCACCAACCAGATACAGTGTTTCCCATGGTGAAAACTCCACTTCCCCATTAAGCTTTTCACCATAACCCTTTTCAAGCAAAACCTCTACACCAGACTCATCTTTTTTAACGTAAACCTTTCCGTTTGTAAGCAGTCCTTTTAAAGGTTTTTTTTCCAACCCAGCCAACCGTAAACAATCGTTATATATGCTATGCTATCTGAAGCTATACATGTTGAGACAAATATAAAACCTATATGGAGGAAGAAAAGTTTTGAGAACGATTTCTTGGAGGAAAGGTTTGGTTGTAACAGTAGACCAGACAAAGC
Source organism: Candidatus Hecatellales archaeon (assembly GCA_003661965.1). GTDB lineage: Archaea > Thermoproteota > Bathyarchaeia > Hecatellales > Hecatellaceae > EX4484-218. The sequence goes on along the minus strand of QMXD01000004.1, from coordinate 12,498 downwards.
TTCCAAAAAAACTTGTTTACCTAAAGCTTAAAACACCAAAAGAGGTTGCAAAAGCAATAAAGGAGATGAGGATTAGGGGTGCTCCCCTACTTGGTGCTGCTTCAGCCTTAGCCTTAGCCCAAACAGCCTACAAAAGTAAAACAAAAACAAAGGAGGGTTTGCTTAGGGAGCTTAAAAAAACAGGTAAGCTTATAAAGGCTACACGTCCAACAGCTGTAAACCTTTTTAACTCTATAGATTTGGTTCTTGGTGAGGCTGAAAAGTTTGAGGGAACCTTTAAAGAGTTTAAAGATTTTGTTATCAAAAAATGTCTTGAAATTGTTGAGGCTGATGCTAAGGTAAACTATACACTTAGTCTTAAGGGTGCTGAGCTTATTTTTGACGGTGACAAGGTTTTAACCCATTGTAACGCAGGAGACCTTGCAACAGTCCAATATGGGACGGCTTTAGGTGTTATTAAGGCTGCTTTTAGACAAGGTAAAAAAATTCAGGTTGTAGCAACAGAAACAAGACCTCTTCTTCAGGGTGCAAGACTTACAGCTTTTGAGCTTAAAAGGGAGAGGATTCCGTTTACCCTTATCACAGACAATATGGTTGGATGGGTTATGCAGAAGGGTATGGTGGATAAGGTTGTTGTTGGGGCTGACAGAATCCTAATGTCTGGACATGTAATAAACAAGATTGGAACCTACTCTATAGCTGTTTTAGCCAAACATCATAGGATACCGTTTTATGTTGCTGCTCCAACCTCAACCATAGACAGAAAAAGCAGAGTTGAAGAGGTTGTTATCGAGGAAAGAAAACCAGAGGAAATCTTAAGCTTTTGTGGTTGTAGGATAGCCCCAAAAAACATTAAAGTTTATAATCCAGCCTTTGACATAACCCCACCAGAACTTGTAACCGGGATAATAACTGAAAAGGGGATTGTTAAGCCAACACCAGAAGACCTAGAAAAAATTTTAGGCTAGGTTTTTTCGCTTGGAACCTTTTCTATAACCGCTAAAGCTTCAACAGGACAGTTTGGAGGGATACTTAACCTACTCTTCCAGTCTGAGCCTACAGCCACAAGAACAAATATTCCTGCAACCTCAGCCTTAATCTTGTTTACAAGATGGATTAAGGCTTCCTGTGTTTCCCCCGTCCTAACAACATCATCAACTATAAGAACACTATCCCCTCTTTTAAGCGAATCCTTAGGCACATAAAAGGTTACGATTACACCTGAATCAGGTGGAATATAGCTTTCCTCAATATACTCTTTAACACCAACCTCCTTAGCCTTTTTAGCAACAACCAAATCCACATCAAGAGAGTTTGCTATAAGGGTGGCTAAGGGTATCCCATCCACAGCAGCAGTTAAAATTTTGTTTATCCTTCTCCCAGCAAACTTTGAAACAACATGTTGGGTTGCTAAACGTAGAAGAGGAATATCATAAACTATCTGGGTGTTGTCAAAATAACCCATCTCATCAAACTTAATCCTTGAAAGCAGGGTTGTTTCAAGGTCTGCAACCTTTTGAAGTGCAACCCATATCTCCCTCGCCCTTTTAGAGGTTGGAAGAACATGACCCTTAACATAACGGCTTAAAACAGTTACAGGTAAACCAGTCCACTGAGAAATTTCACGGTAGGTATGCTTCCTTTTAATCGTGTTTAAAAGCTTAATCGTCATAAGCCTAAACTCCAAATCCCTACTATGAGTTTCCATCCCAAACTCCACCCAAGAATACTCTAAACTTAGACAAATCTAAGTTTAAAGATTACTCTAAGCTAGAAAATCCTATAACCAGAAGAGGTAAATAAATCTTTTAGAAGAAAGGGGGCTCGTAGCGTAGCCAGGACAAACGCACCGGCCTTCGGAGCCGGAGAACAGGGGTTCAAATCCCCTCGAGCCCGCCAAAATTGAGGACTAAAAAATCTAAACTTAACAGTTTCACGGCTACTTCTTTATTTCTGCCCAAAGACCTACTGGATCATAAATTATACGGAAGTTAGGTATACCTGCCCTGTATACAACCTCTCTTAATTTGTCTGGTGAACTATAGGCTTTTGCATTCTCCCCTAGAGAAAGATCCCTTAAAAGTTTCATTCTTTTTAATTCTTCCTCGGTCACATATCGTCCAAACCCACCACCAACAAGAGCGATACCACCCCTCTTTAACACCCTATAAACCTCTTTAAACACGAGTACCTTATCCTCCCAACAATGGTATGAGCCTCTGCTAATAACAAAATCGGCAAACTCATCTTTAAAAGGCATTTTATGTGCATCACCCAAAACAGGGATTATCCTATCCTTTAACCCCTCCCTTTTAATGTTTACATATGCAACCTTACATATGGCTTCCTCCCTTTCCAAAGCATATATGGTTAGGTTAGAATGTCTACATAACTCAACCGCAAAAACAGCAGTCCCACAACCAACATCCACACATACACCCTGCAAATCATAATCCTCTATGATTTGTTTAACCATAGAAATAATTGCAGGCATAAAATGTTCTTTAACCTTCTTATCAAACAGCTCCGCCTCCACAAAACCCATCCTAGCATAGTCAGAGGGAACACGCTCCCCAGACATACCCACCCACACCAAAAGTAAAAAGGAAAAAGATGCTGATAAAGACATTCCTAGTTTACATAAAAACAAATAGAAAAACAGCAAAACAGAAGCCTACCTCCAGATTGTAAAAGCCGTTTTTAGAAGAGATAATGCACTGTAATGCAGTGTAATGCACTAAAAATTCGAAAAGAAAAAATGTCTCTTGATACCCTAAATTTTTATAGGTTTGTTTAAGTGGGTTTGTCTTGGAGGTTTCTTCAACAATCCTGTCTTTGGCTATAATTCTTTTTGCAATACTTTTAGCACCAGTTTTTTCTTATAAGGTTGGGGTTCCGCTTGTTGTTGTTGAAATTGCCATAGGAATTATCCTTGGAAAATCTTTTCTTAACATGATAACTCCAAACCCTTGGCTTGACTTTTTCTCCTATTTTGGCTTGATATACCTGCTTTTTTTGGCTGGTTTAGAGGTTGAGTTTGGGGAGATAAGAAAAAGGTTTACACCAGTGTTTTCTATAGCTTTAGCCTCCCTACTTATACCCTTCACCCTAGGATTGTTTTTGGGGGAATATCTTGGTGTAAACCCCTTTTTTATGGGAACAATATTTTCAACAACCTCGCTTGGTGTTGTTTTACCCTTAACCAGAGAACTTAAACAAAGGGAGGAATTTGTTTTTTTGTTGCTTCGCTCCACGGTGATTGTTGATATTGTTAGCATGTTTCTTTTAACGGTTTCTGTGGAGGTTTTCCTTAAAACCCTAAACTACCTATTCATCTTCTCAGTTTTTTATGTGGTAGCCCTATTTATGCTACCCTTCTTTTTTGGCAGGTTTAAGATTGGTCAAAAGGTTAGGATGTGTTGTGGCTCAAACCCATACTTTTATTTTGAGGTTAGGTTTTGTTTTGCACTTATAGCCATCCTAGCCCTACTAGCAGAAATTATAGGTTTCCATGCCATAATTGGTGCTTTTGTTGCTGGTTTAATCGTTTCCGTGATTACTTGGAGGGGAAGCCTACTTGAAAGAAACCTTACAAGCTTCGGTTACGGCTTTTTTATCCCATTCTTTTTTATCATGGTTGGTGTAAACACAAACCTAGTAGCCCTTGTTAAAAACATAGAAAACATTCTAATTTTCCTCCTAGTTTTACTTGTTGGAATTTTTGGGAAGGTTTTTGGTGTAGGATTGGTTTCAAGAATTTTTAACCTAACGTTTAAAGAAAGCTTCTCGCTAGGCTTTATTAAAACAGCAAGACTAAGCCTAATATTGGCTGGGGTTGAAATAGGGAGAAACATCGGAATCCTAAACGAAACCTTTTACTCCATATTCGTCCTCTTCTCACTTTTTTCCGTGCTTATAGGACCATCCATCGGAAAAATTCTTCTAAAAAAAGAATAATCCTCAAATACCCTCCAACCACCCAAATTTTTCATAAAAAAAAGGGAAAACCCTTGGAAAACCTTAAAGTTAAAACTGGAATCGAAGGGTTGGACAACTTTATTGAGGGAGGCTTCCCAAAAGGAAGAGTTTACCTTGTTGCAGGTGAAACTGGAACAGGTAAAACAACCTTCGCCCTCCAATACCTTTATTATGGGGTTAGCTATGGTGACAACGGTATCTATGTAACCATAGACGAAAAACCTGAAAGAGTTGTAGAGGATGCTTTAACCTTAGGCTGGGACCTTGAAAAGCTTATCGATGAAAATAGGTTGCTTATGGTTGAGCTTTCCCCATATTTTTCAGATATTAAAAAGGTTGATTCTGTTCAAATCGTTGACAATCTAAAGGGTTAAAGGGTTATATTGATGAGGTTGAGGCTAAAAGGCTTGCTATAGACCCTATAGCCCCCCTAGTTGCTAGGTCTGATGAGCCTTTAACAAGTCTTGACGCCCAAATGTATATTAGAAACTATCTTAGAAGACTTTTTCAAGCCCTAGAAGAGCTTAACATAACAACCATAGGCACCTCAGAAATTCCAACAGGAACAAAAAAGCTTAGCCGTTATGGTGTTGAAGAGTTTTTGGCTTCAGGTATTATTGTTCTTAGACTTCAAATGGTTGAAACTGGTTTTAGGAGAGAGCTTTACATCAGAAAAATGAGGGGTGTAAACCATAGTATGGGTGTTTTCCCCTTCATAATTCAGCCTAGAAGAGGAATAATAATTTCTGTTTAGTTTTGGGTGTAGGGTTTTGGGTGAGCTTTCTGGTTTTCCTGTTTTAAACGAGTTTTTTAGGGATGGTTTAAAGGTTGGGTTAAGCACAGTTATCTGGTGTAACCCTCTTGTTGACTGTTCTGTTTTAGCCTACCAGATTTGTTATAGGTGGCTTAAAAACGGTGGTTTGGTTGCCTATTTTGTAAACAATAAAAGAGTTGATATTGTTATTGAAGATTTTGGTAGGTATGGTTGGGATGTTCAATCCTACCATGAAAACAAAAATCTAATCCTTATAGACTCGTATTCCTCAGCTATGGGTATAAAAAGCAGTGAACCCTACTTCGTCTCAGACCAGTCAAACCTAGAAGAAATTAGCAGCCTAATCCTTAGGGTTGTTAAAGAAATTAAAAAGCCTAACAAACTTTTAGTCATAGATTCACTGTCAACACTTGTAGACTATTTTGGGTTAAAAATTTTGGATGAGTTGGCTTTATGGAATAGGATGAGCTTGGTTTACAGTTTTTCACCAATCTACCTTTTTACAGACTGGGATTATGACTTAACCTTAAAACAAAGACTTAGCGAAATCTGTGACAACATAATTGATGTAAAAGCCTTAGAAAGAAGCATAATCACAACAGAAATCTATACGGCTAGAAAAATTGCTGGTAGAGAGGTTAAAAGACCACCCATACCGTTTAAGCTTGTTAAACCTGGAGGCTTAAAAGTTTACATACCAAAAATTCTTGTTACAGGACCCTATAATGCAGGTAAAACCACGGTTGTTCATGGTTTATCTGTTAGAGCTGTAAGTGTTGAAAGAGAATCAACAACCATAGCCCTAGATTTTGGGCATCTTGAATATAAAGGATTTTCAGCAGACCTTTTTGGGACTATAGGTCAGCAAAGGTTTGACCCTGTTTTAGAAATGCTTGGAGGTGAATCTGTTGGTGTTATACTGGTTGTTGACAGCACCAAACCTGAAAGCTTCCCAAGAGCCCTAGAAATGTTAAGAAAGGCTAGAGTTTACGGGTTACCCCTAGTTGTTTTTGCCAACAAGCAAGATTTAGCTGAAGCCCTACCAATCGAAGAAATTCGTAGAAGAATGAGGCTTCCTGAAAACATACCCATAGTTGGCACAATAGCCACAAAGAAAAAGGGGATTTTTGAGGGTCTTGAAATACTTCTTAAACAAATTTTTGGTGTTTGGGGTGAAAACCGTTTTTGGATAAGAATTATTTCTTTACACTCAGTTTGGGCTTAAGTAAACAAAAAATGTGGGTAGGTGGTAAAATTTGGATGAAACACCCTTAAAAGAGGCTTTAAAAGAGGCTTTATCAGGTTTAAACCGTAGTTCAGGTGTTTACGCCTCAGCTATAGTTTCAAGAGACGGTTTACTTATAGCCAGTATGATGCCTGAAGATGTTGATGCTGAAACCTTTGCAGCTATGACAGCCACAATGACTGGGGCTGCTGAAACAGCCTTCTCAGAGCTAAAAAAAGGTATAACTGAAAGAGTTATTGTTGAGGGAACCCAAGCAAAAATAATTACAACAGGTGCTGGAGAAAAAGCTCTTCTTGTTGCTATGTCAGACTCAAAAGCAACCTTGGGTTTAATCCTCCTAGAAATGAAAAAGGCGGTTGAAAAAATCAAAAAATTTTGGGTTCATAGGTTGGAGGTGGCTTTTTTGGATGTTTTAAAGGATAAGGATGAGCTAGTAAACTTCTACAAAAAGCTTCTAGAAAAAATCACGGCTGAACCTCCCATTGTCGACAAGGATGGAAAAATTATACGTTTTGGTGAAAGATGTGTGCTTATGTCTAGCAGATATTGGCCTGCAAGCCTAATAGAGGTTGTTAGAGGTTTAGGTCCTGTAATAAAGACTTTTCTTTACAATTTTGGTTATAGGTGTGGAAGGGATGCTGTAAAAAGGTATCTATCTCTTGGTATACCTAAAGAGGAGATTGTTAACTATGTGTTTGCTGGATGCTGGTATCTTGGACGTTTTTAGGGTATGTTGAAAGTTTTTCTGAGGAGGAGGTTAAAGTGATACTTTTAAACAATTTTGAGGCTGAAAGCATTTTAGAACATTTTGGGAAACAGAATGAGCCTTCATGTCATATTACACGTGGGGCTCTTGCTGGAAACCTAAGCATGATTCTAGGGAAAGATTTTGTTGGTAAAGAGGTTAAGTGTATAGCTAAAGGTGACAACTATTGCATGTTTATACTTAAACCTAAAAAAAGGTGGCTAGGTTAAAGGTATCCAGTCGCCACTTAAAGCTTCTGATTTTAACCTAACCCAGTTTTTTCCGTTTTCGTTTTTTGTTTCTATAATGCCATCAATCATGCTTGTAAGTGTTACCATGGTTTCTCGGCTATGCATACCCTCCTCGATAAGGAAGAGGCTTATAATGTTAAGACTTTTAAGCCTACCAAAAAGAATATGTAAAAAACGCATAACGGTTCTAGGCTCATTATAGAGAAGTAACGGTGTAACAGAGTCAAAAACAAGTCTAACAGGTTTTTCTTCCCTCCAAAACTTGGCTGTTAAATCTCTAACAGCAACATTATAGCCTGTTAAATCCATCATACTTGAAACATATCTAACATGTTTTTTCTCCTCACACTTTAAACCAACAGTTTTTGAGTAAAAATCAACATAGACAAGAAACCCTTCCTCCTCAAACTCTCCAACCCTATATCCAAACTCGGTAAACTGTCTACTTTCACCTTCAGCAGTGTTGTTTGTGCATGTGAATATACATGCCTCACCGTTTAAAAGCCCCCTATAAACAAAGGTTTTTGAAAAAACTTTTTACCTGACATTGGGGGACCAAAAACAAGTATGTTTTTTCCACGTCCAAAAAATCCGCTTAGCTTTTCATCTAAAACCTTAAAGCCTGTAACCACACTCTCCAACAAGAAACCCCAAACCAGTTGTCTAGAGTGTTTTAGGTTTGTTGTAAATGCAGAATGAGAAAGTTAATGCTTTTAAATTTTATTATGTTTAAAAAACACCTAAAACCAAACCAAGCAAAGCCATTCTTGTTATCAATCCATACTTAACCTGTTTAAAATAAACTGCATGGCTTGTTTTATCAACCTCAACATCAACCTCATCAACCCTAGGTAAAGGATGCATAAGTATCAGGTCTTTTTTCGCCTTTTTTAGGGTTGAAAGAGTTATTCTGTAGGTTCCCTTAACCCTCTCATACTCGGAAAGGTCTGGAAAACGTTCCTTTTGAATTCTTGTCACATAAAGAACATCAAGTTCAGGTAAAGCCTTTTCGACATTCAACATTTCTTTAAACTTTAGCTTATCCCTAATGTTTTCAAGAACTTCTCTACGCATTTTTAACTGTTCAGGTGAGATAAGGTATAGTGTTATATCGTTGTAAAGTGATAATGCATAGGTTAGGGAGTGGACTGTACGTCCATACCTAAGGTCTCCAAGAATTCCTATGTTTAACCCGTCTATCCTCCCCTTTTCCTTGTAGATTGTGTATAGGTCTAAAAATGCTTGGGTTGGGTGTTCTTCAGCCCCAGAGCCAGCATTAATTATTGGTATGGATGCGTAGTCAGCAGCCATCCTTGCGGAACCTTCAAGTGGGTGTCTTAAAACAATAACATCAACATAGTTCTCTACAACCCTTATGGTGTCAGCCAGAGTTTCACCCTTTTTAATTGATGTTAAAGCTGGCTCACTAAAACCTACAACCTCACCACCAAGCTTTTTCATGGCAACCTCAAAGCTTAACCTTGTTCTTGTACTAGGCTCAAAAAACAGGCTTCCCATAATTTTTCCTTGAAGAACCTTAAGCCTATCTTCAGGTGTTTCTTCAACCTTTTTTGCCACCCTAAGCAGATAATCTATCTCTTTCCTTGAAAAATCCCTTATTGAGATTATGTCTCTACCTTTAAACATTTAGGTGTGCTCCCCTTATCCGTCACATTTTAAATTTTTGTTTGAAGCTAAATATGTTTGATGGTAGTTGAAAGCTTATAGGAAGCTTCGTGTAGAAAAAATTCGTGAGGGAACAGTAATAGACCATATAACAGGTGGAACAGCCTTAGCTGTTTTAAGAATCCTTAACATTACTGGACATGAAGGGTTTATTGTTAGTGTGATTATGAATGTTCCAAGCAAAAAGCTTGGCAAAAAAGATATAGTAAAAATTGAGGGTAGAGAGATAAGCCCAAAAGAGGTTGCTGAAATAGCCTTAGTCGCACCAAAAGCAACCATAAATATAATAAGAGATTTTAATGTTGTAAAAAAAGAGAAGGTTAAACTTCCAGACATCGTTAAAGACATAATTAAATGCACAAACCCATCATGTATAACCAACAGCCCAGAACCAGTTAAACCAGTTTTTCATGTTAAAAGTAAAGACCCTATTCTTTTAAGATGCTACTACTGTGGAACCATACTAGATAAAAACGCCATAATTAAACAGTTTTAGCTAGTGAAGGATTTTTGTTTGGTTTGAGGTTAAAAATGCGGCAACATTTTTTATGAGCCTATAATTGTCTTTAATGTAACAGTAAGGCTCGGTTAGGAATGTTTGGTCTCCTATAGCTAAGACTCTCCCTTTATAGGCTAAGGCTATTGGTGGATATACGTTGGCATAACCACTTTCAGAAGAATAGGTGTTGTTTGATGTCCAACAAACCTTTTCTCCCCCACAAATATAGGTTGTTGTGAAAAAGACAACTTCCCTTAAGCCTTTTGTCAGATTTACTGGTGCAAAGTTTTTTATGATTATGTTTCGGTAGTTTCCATAGTTTTCTTTTAGGTTGTATAGGTAGCCGTTAGAAAAAACTAAGCCAAAAACGTTTGCAATCATGTTTATTTCACTTGTGGTTGTTCTTGTAGGCTCAAAAAATAAGAGAAGCTTTCCTCCACCCCTAACAAAAACCCTTGTTAGATTAACCTCTTTAAAGGTAAACTTTTTTGTTGGTGAAATTATTACAAGGGCTGAAACATTCTCCCAGCTAGACATATTTTCAAAGCTATACACATACTGAACATTAAAACCTCTAGAAACAATTTCAGAGGTAAGAATGTTTAACTCGTAGGGTTTAAAGGCGTTTCCATGTGAAAGGTCAACAAGAATAGTTTTTCCTGTTATGTTTAGGCTAGAAGCTTTCCCTATATTAAAAGCCTCTTCACCTTTAGAGGTTTTAGCTGAGGAGGGTATATAGATGTAGTAGAGTGCTGGTGGTGTATGTAGGTTTTTAAGGTCAGCTATACTTGAAACCTTATGTTTTTCTGTTGGAGGCTTAATAATGCTGCTAACATCCACAACCTCATAGGTTGTAAGGTTTGCTAGTTTAGCAGCCTTTTCAACAGCATCCACAGTTGAACCTAAACCATCAGCCAAACCATACTTTACAGCCTCATAACCAAAATAAAGTAAAGCTTTTGAAAGTTCAGTTCTACCTATTTTTAGCTTTACTCCCCTCTCCTTTTCAACTGTATCCAGAAAGGTGTTTAAGGCTTCCTTAACCATAAACGGGTATTCTTTAACAGGGAAACCTGTAAGCTTATACGGTCCGGTTTCAACAATGTTTTCGCGGGGGCTTGGTTTTGGTGGAAGAAAACCTATAACCCCAATGTTTCCAACTATTGCTTGAGGTGTAACATAAACATGGTTTGCAGCCACAGCAATATAGTATCCTCCTGAAGGTCCAAAAGAGACAGATGCAACCAACGGTTTTTTGTTTCTAAGCTTTAGAAGGCTGAGATAAATGTCTTGAACAAAATCCACGTAGCCTCCTGGTGTATCAATTTTTAACACAACAGCCTTTATCGTGTCGTTTTTTAACGTGTAATCCACCATCCTAAGTATGTAGTCTCTTTCCCCAACTGAAACTATGGGACCGTAGATGTCGATTATTCCTACACATGGGGTTATAGGTTTTGGTTTAGGTGTAAAAACTCCTTGAATAAAGATTCCGACAAAAACTCCTCCAATTAAGGCTAAAACAATTAAGCCTACAAGAAGCAGTTTTTCTTTTTCCTCAATCATCTAACCCATACACCTTAAACACCAACAGTATCACATTATTCTACATTTCCATGGGTTTTAGCTTTTCGGGTTATATATTGTTAAGGTAAAGGTTTTCAAACAACAAGAGAATATAAACGGTTGGGGATGATGAAAATTGCACGTTATGAGTGATGATTAGCCTACACCAGGCTGACTAAACCCTATACTGTGTATCTTTTTCTTGAGGGGTTTTTTGGGCATACATCCGAATACTCACATCCAACGTTTTCTAGTTGACATGCAACCCTTCCATCCTCAAATTTTGGCTTATAGTTTTCACATTCATCCCAAGGCTCAACAACCCCCTTCCCATAAAAACATACCCTTCTACGCAAAATTTCACTTAGTTTTATGGGTTTAACGGTTTTCCACTCCCAAGCTGGAATTTTAACCGAATGATTTTCAAAAGAAACCTCTAAAAACTCGTTTTTTAAAGGCTTTTTCCTAACATCCACAGGAACCTTTTTTGATGCAAAATCCCAGTAAACACATGAACGGCAACATTTTAGCCTCTGCATCTTTATGAGGATTATGTTTTAAGGCTTAATCTAGTTTTCTTAGGTTTACCTATAAAAAGCCACGTTGAATAAGCATCCTACGTAAGGCAGGATCCTTTGAAGCGTTTTCTTTTAAAGCCTCCTCAAAAACTTCCTCATCCCTTAACCTATACTTTAAATATACACCTGTTCTTCCAACATTATCCCTTCTTATCAAGACTCTGGTTCTCTCCCTTAAGATTTCGACACTAACGTTAAGTTTTAACGCAACCTCTGTTTCCCTACCTAAAATTGAGGATTCTATATGTCCATAGGTTGTAGGTTCTATAAGCATAAGCCTCTTATCAACCCCAGCAACCCTAACATTTTCTTTTAACTCCTCAAAACTCAATTCACCACCAAACCTATAAAACTCCCTTTCTATCTTTGTCATTTTTATGAGGGGGAAGGTTACTGTTGTTAACTCGTCAAGGTAAATGTGGGCTTTAACAGTATGTCTTGGTGAAGCCTGAATCATAACCCTATCAACAATTTTAAACCCAGAGTTTTCTAAGGCTATTTCAACCTTATAGGATGGAATAACATCCAAAACAGCTATATCTATGTCGCTTCTTTTTCCAACATCACCCCTTGCTATACTACCATGAACAATAGGGTTAAACCCGGCTTTTACTAGGGCTTCCATTATGTTTAAAGCCTTTAACCTTAAACTTTTAAGCAGTCTCCATCTCTCCTCACCATAAACAACCTCTTTTATCTCCCCCTTACCTACAGGTTTTTTTATCCTTGACAAGTAGTCTCCACCAAAAGCTTTATTGTTAAACAGTTGTTTTAAGCCAACCTATGTTATAGCTTAAATCTTTCTTAAACATAATGTAAAAATGGTTTAAAAATGTGGAATAAAACTCTTAAACTCGACCTACATACCCACCCTTTTGAGACTATGGGTTTTCCAGAGCCAACAATAGAGACTGTTGAAAGAATAGTTAAGGCTATCCGTAGAAGCGGAATAGACGGAATAGCCATAACAGAACATGAAAATAGGGAGTATGGGTTTAAAGCCTCAAAAATCGCATCAAAACATTTTAGGGACGTAATAATAGTTCCGGGCTGGGAGGTAACAGTTTCTGGGGATGGACCTGAACAGGCAAGACAAATCGTAGAAATATTTTTGGATGATGGGAATGTTTTTAGGTTTCAGGCTCACCCACAGGATGAACGTGGATATATTCTT
>QMXD01000003.1 GCA_003661965.1 Candidatus Hecatellales archaeon | reverse complement strand
GCTCTTAGAAGGTATCTGCCAAACATAAACCTTGAGGAGGAAAAAATTCCTCAAAACATTTTAGAGTCTATGGTTGTAACCATGGATGATTTTATGGCTGCCTATAGAGAGATAACACCAACAGCCATGCGTGAAGTCTATATTGAGGTGCCTAACGTTAGATGGAGTGATATTGGTGGCTTGGAAAAAGTAAAAGCTGAACTTCAAGAAACTGTTGAATGGCCTTTAAAGTATCAGCAGGCTTTTGAAAGAATAGGAATAACCCCACCTAAAGGTGTTTTACTTTATGGTCCCCCGGGATGCGGAAAAACCCTGCTTGCTAAGGCTGTTGCAACCGAAAGCGAATCAAACTTTATAAGTATTAAGGGTCCTGAAGTGTTTAGTAAATGGGTTGGTGAGTCTGAGAAGGCTATTAGGGAAGTATTTAGAAAAGCTAGAATGGCTTCACCAGCAGTTATCTTTTTTGACGAGTTTGATTCTCTGGTTCCAAAGAGGGGTATGGGTTTTGCTGATCAAGGTGTTTCTGAACGTGTTATAAGTCAGCTTTTAACAGAGATGGATGGTATTTCAACCCTTGAAAACATAGTTGTTTTAGCTGCAACCAACCGTCCAGATATTTTGGATCCTGCTGTGTTAAGACCTGGAAGGTTTGATAAGCTTATTTATGTTCCGGCTCCTGATGAGAAGGCTAGACTACAGATTTTTAAGATTTATACGAGGAAGATGCCTTTAGCAAAAAATGTTGATTTGGTTGAGTTGGCTTCTATGACTAAGGGTTATAGTGGTGCTGATATTCAGGCTGTTTGTAGGGAGGCTGGAATGCAGGCTCTTAGAAGAAATATTTCGGCTAAGGAGGTTACGAGGGAAGATTTTGTGGAGGCTTTAAATAAGATTGGTCCTAGTTTAACACCTGACATGGAGAAGTTTTATGAGAGTTTTGCTCAAACCTTTAAAAGGATGGATAAAACAACAATACCTCTACCTATAGCCTAACAGTCTAACCTTAACCTTAAAAAATTTTTGTTGTTGGTGTAGGTTTTGGGTAAAGTTTGGAGACCTGTTCCCCTTCATAATCTTGTGATAGAAACTTTAAGTAGTCTTGGTTCTTGTGATGATACGGAGCTTTTAAGAAGTTTAAGAAGAGAAGTTGAGGTTACACCTGACACCTTAAATAAGGTTTTGCTTAAGCTTGAGATTCGCGGTCTTATTCGTGTAACAAACACAACTAAGGGTAGGAAAAAGATAGAGTTTATAAAGAGACAGTAGAAGTCTTGTTTAAACCTTAAATGTTAGCTGAACGAAAGGTTTACTTGAGTAGAGTTGGGAGTAAACCTTAAAGATATAGTTCCAAAAAAGGTTGTTGATTTAGAGTATCTTAAAGGAAAAACTTTGGCTGTTGATGCCTATAATGCGCTTTACCAGTTTTTAGCGATAATTAGGCAGCCTACAGGAGAACCTTTGGTTGATAGATGTGGAAGAATAACAAGCCATCTTAGCGGTTTACTCTATAGGAATTCGAATCTTGTTGAGCTTGGGATAAGGCTTGTTTATGTTTTTGATGGAAAGCCTCCTTCACTTAAGGCTGCTGAGATTGAACGTAGAAGAACCGTTAAAGAGGAGGCTGCAATAAAATATGAGGAGGCTTTGGAGAGAGGAGACTTTGAAGAGGCTAGAATTTACGCTCAAATGACTTCTAAGCTTGAAGACTACATGGTTGAGGATGCTAAAAGGCTTTTAGATTTGCTTGGTATTCCATGGGTTCAAGCCCCCTCTGAGGGGGAGGCTCAAGCAGCCTACCTAGCCATTAAAGGTGATGTTTGGGCTACCGCAAGCCAAGACTATGATTCGCTTCTTTTTGGAACACCAAGACTTGTTAGAAACCTTACAATAACAGGGAAAAGGAAGCTTCCAAGAAAGAAGGCTTATATTGAGGTTAACCCTGAAATTATCGAGTTGGAGCAGGTTTTGGGTGAGCTTAAATTAACAAGAGAGCAGTTGATAGATGTTGGTATTCTTATTGGAACAGATTTTAATCCTGATGGTGTTAAGGGTGTTGGACCTAAAACAGCCTTAAAACTTATAAGGGAAGGAAAATGTATTGAAAATGTTTTACCAAAACTTCCAGCTGGAAGTTTTCCGGAGGAGCCTGCAAAAATTAGGGAGATTTTTTTGAAGCCTGATGTAACAGATGAGTATAGGCTTGAATGGAAGCCTCCTAATGTTGAGGGTGTTGTAAGGTTTTTGTGTAGTGAAAGAGATTTTTCGGAGGATAGGGTTAGGAAGGCTGTTGAAAAAATGGTTTCAGCTTACACCGAGACTAGGGCAAGAGGAACCTTGGAAACATGGTTTGGGTAGGTTGGTGGTGTAGGATGGTTAAGGTTGCTGTTTTGGTTATTGATATGCTGAATGATTTTGTTAAGGGAGCTTTAAAATGTGAGAGAGCAGAAAGAATAATTCCAAACATTAAAAGGCTTCTGGATAAAGCCCACGAAAAAAAGGTTCCATGTATCTATGTAAACGACGCCCATCTTCCAAACGTGGATAAAGAGTTTGATATTTGGGGTCCCCATGCGGTGGTAGGGACAGAGGGAGCAAAGGTTATTGAGGAATTAAAACCTAAACCAGAAGACTTTATTGTCTCTAAAAGGAGGTATAGTGGATTTTTCCAGACAGATCTAGACCTACTACTTAGAGAACTTAAGGTTGAAACGTTGATTTTGACGGGGCTTCATACAAATTGTTGTGTAAAACATACTGCATGTGACGGATATTTAAACGGTTATGGTATTATTGTTCCGGAGGATTGTGTCGATGCTTTTACTCAGCAGGACCATGAGTGGGGACTAAACTATATGAAAACCTTTTATAAGGCTAGGATAGTAAACCTTGAGGAGGCATTAAAAATTTTAGAGGAAGTTTAGGTGGGATGACTTTTCTCGTATTCTTTTACAGCATTCTCAAAAACCTTTCTAAACTCTTCAGCCTCAGCCATAATTTCTTTTGAAGCTTTTAAAATGCTTTGAACAGGTTTTTCCTCCCCATTAGTTTTAACATAAAAGACGGCTGAACCTACAAGTCTATGGGGAATCGTGTAACCAGCAAGTTCAACAGCACTATTTTTTAGGAGGGTTTTTTGGAGAAGGTTTAAGAGTGTATGGGTTTCATCCTGAACCTCAAACCTTAACTCGTTTTCTGTTTTTTTAACAAGAATAACTTTCATAGTTTACACCTTCCTCCCATAAAACTCACTTATCTTTCTTTTTTCCACACTTCCACATTTTGGACATTTTAACTGTTTTTTATCTAGAATCATAAGCTCACCACAATTAGAGCAGTAAGCCTCCAAAACACCTAAATCTTTTGCT
The DNA here is from genome assembly GCA_003661965.1 of Candidatus Hecatellales archaeon. Classification (GTDB taxonomy): domain Archaea; phylum Thermoproteota; class Bathyarchaeia; order Hecatellales; family Hecatellaceae; genus EX4484-218. The sequence goes on along the minus strand of QMXD01000003.1, from coordinate 37,581 downwards.
GCTGTTGTAAGCTGGAAAGGCTGATTTTTGTCTCCAATGATTTGGGCGTAGATAAGGTCTCCAGGCTTAAAGGCATCATAAACAGTTTTTGTGAAAAAACGGCTTATAAAGGAGACATGTATAACAGCTGTAAACGGTGATTTTAGCTCGAAACCGTTAACCTTAAACACTTTAACCATAGCAAACTTATCCTCTACATGTTGAACCCTACCCAAAACCTTTTGACCTTTAGCAGGGAAAAAGGGTATTCTTGTTTTTGGCATAACCTCTATCTTTTTACTTTCTTTATTAACCATAGCATAACCAACCTGTTTAGCATAAATAACACCGTTGTTAACATAGGTTCCGTTTCCAGGTGCATACTCCTCTATAACCCCAAGCTTATCTCCAGGGGTAACAGGCTGAACAAGTTTTTCTTTCCTATCCATAGCTTTTCACTATCCTATAGATATCAACCTTCACCTTATGTTTTGGTTTTTTATGAAAACTGAAAATGTGGGAGATAACAATTACTGTTTCAACCACGTTTGTAACTCTACCACCAAACTTTTTAGTTACTGTTTTCTCTATAAACCTTCTGTTTTTCTCCCCACTCTTATGGATACTATAAACCGTGTCAGCTAAAGATAAAGCCTTCTCAAGAAACCTTAAGTCTACACCATGTTTTTTAACTCCAAAAGGGGGATTTTGGATAACTGTATCAAACCTCCCCTTTAACAATCCTATATCTCCAACAATCCAATCAACATCCAAACCAAACTTTCTAGCGTTATCTTTTGCTGTTGAAACTGCTAAAGGGTCTAAATCTATCCCAACAACTTTTTCAGCCCCAAGATAGGCTGCACCTATAGCTAACATTCCACAACCACAACCAAGGTCGCAAACGGTTTTACCTATAATGTCGTTAAAGGTGTAGGCTGCCATATAGAGAAGGTTTGCAGCAACGTTTGGTGGGGTTTGATACTGCTCCATAAGAACCTTTGGTTTAGGGTGAGGCTTAACCCTTGTAAGTAGGATTTCAAGCTCCTTTCTCCTAATCATTCTTAACAATCTAGAACACCGTTAGGCTTCTTTAACAGCCTCTAAAAACTCTCTAGCTGAAACTACTGGTTTACTGTATCGGAAAGCATCATCAAAACCAACCCTTGGACATGCTGTATTAAGAAAAACATCAATCTGAGGAAAATTATCAAGAGATTTAGAGTCTATTTCCCTAAGACAAATAAGGGTTGGATGTTTACCCATCTCCTTAAGCCTTTGCTGAAGCTCCTCAGCTAAACCAAGGTTTAGCTGACCAGGCTTTAAGCCAACAATAATCCCTACGTTTTCCGCCTGAAAAAGTTTTGCTAAAAAAGCTTTTCTTTGCTTTAAAATTTTTTCACCTAACCCTTTTAAATCTAAAACTTCACCTGTGTATGGGTCTGCAGCAACAACAGGTTTTTTTGTTGAAAAGAAAACTCCTAATGGATGAAATTTTCCTCCACCAAAATATAGGAAAACATCAACCATATCCTTAACCTTTTCAGCTGTTGTATAGTCGCAGCCAAGAATCTGTCCATCATGTTTTACAAGTCCACCAGCAGAACCTACAAAAACCTTTTTATCCTTCCCCTCAAGAAAACCTTTAACCTCAACAATTTTATGGACATGTTGAATGTTTGTAACCAAACCTATCCGTTTATAGTTTTTAAGAAAGGGTAAAGCCTTCTCAACAACAGGAAGAACCTCAATATTTGATTTTACCTCCACATAAACAACATCTATTTTAGGTTTAGGGTTTAAAGGAAACTCGGAATGCCCATAGTGGATTATAAGGTCTACACCTAAACTTTCAGCTTCTTGGAGAGCTAGGTCGCATGCACCATAACAAGGCTCCCCAGAAACATAAACCTTAACGTTTGTTTTCTTGCTAATCTCTTTAGCTAAACTTACCGCATACGGTTTTAAGCCGTCTGGAAGCTGAATTAAAACCTTTTTAAATTTACCCTTTAATATCGACTCTACAACCTTTTCTGTTTCAAACTGATACATCCAACCTACGCCTAAACCCTAGGAAAAATAGGCTAGTTTTGTTTGTTTTCCTCAATCTGGATTAGGCATGGGGTTGGAAGCTTACTTGCACCAAAACGTAGGGATGCTTTTGCCACCTCAACACCTTCAGGGTTAACATTAACCTCGATTATGGGTTGTCCAGGTTTTACTCTTGCAGCTAAACCTACAGGTTTACCGAATGCTCTACGCATACCTTCCTGAATCCTGTCAGCACCTGCAAAAGCCATCATCTTGTTTTCTCTAAGAACGACATGTGGATATACAAGGATTTTTAGACAATAGCCTTTTTCACCAAGCTTATCTGCTAAAGCCTTATTTATTGCTACACGTGCAGCCTCAAGAGCATTATGGGTAATTTGAACCTTTCTTTCAGAGATAAGTTTAACCTTTATGGGGAATTTTCCTTTAGAGTCCCCCATAACAAACTTTGTTATTTTTGGTTGGGGGGGACCCTTAATATATTCTCTTCTAACGTAAGGCATACCACTTGGAATTTTGTAGTCGTTCCCCTTCATTGTTAACCGCTTCCACTCGTCCTCTTTCACAAAACTAAGTATTGTTGGTTTAGATAAGGATTACGGAAAAGGGGGAAGTAATGCCAAACATTAAAAAACAAAAAATGAAAAAATTTTAAGACTGATGTTAGAAGGGAAACCAAAATGATTCTTTCAGATAGGGAAATAGAAAAGTATATTCGGAGGGGGCTTCTCATAATAGACCCCCTAAAGGAGGATACAATAAGAGAGAATGGTGTTGACCTTCATCTAGGAAACAAGATTGCAAGACTTAAACAGGGTAAAAGAAAAATTTTAGACCCTAGGATGGGTGGGTTAAAGCCTGAAGAATTTTATGTGGTTGAGTCAGGAAAAGAATTCATCCTAAAACCCTACGAGAAAGCCTTAGTTTACACCCTAGAATGTTTGGAGATGCCCTTAGACCTAATGGGTTTTGTTGAGTTACGTTCAACCTACGCTAGATGCGGATTAACCATACCACCAACAGTTGTTGATGGGGGATTTAAAGGAAACCTAACCCTAGGAATTTCAGGCTCATCGTTTCCGGTTAAGCTTTATGCTGGAGAAAGATTTATCCACCTCGTTTTTGCAAGGTTAACCTCTAAGGTTAAAAAACCTTACAGCGGAAAATATCAAAAACAAAAAGGATTAACTTTACCAAGGTTTGATTAAAGCTTCCTATTACCCTGAAAATACAGTTAACCGAAGTAAGATAACAGTGTCAAATAGTAATATTTATTTATTTTAACAACCATACTATTCTCAAGACTTGGGAGGAAGGGGAACTTGTGCACACCTATAGCGGTTAATACTGCTTCAACGGCTACAGTTCTTCAAGCAGTCATAACGAGTCAAATTGTAGGTTTAACTGTTATTGGCGGGGTAATCTTAACAGGTCTAAGAGAAAAAATAGCTTCAAAAATTCTTGGATTATTAAAAAGAAGCTTCTAAATCAACCCATTTTTTTGTTGGGATGTTTGGCAGTAAACCGTTCTTCCAGGTTGAACCTACAACAGCCTGTAACCTTAACTGTGAAATTTGTATGCGTAGTTGGCTTAATAGACCTATAGGTTTTATGGATTTTAATGGGTTTAAGAAACTTTTAAACCTAAACCATCCAACCTATATTGGTTTTCATGGCTGGGGTGAACCCTTACTCCACAACCAAATATACGATATGATAGCCTACGCCTCTTCAAGAAAAATTACAACAAGCTTAATAACAAACGGAACCCTTCTAGACGAGAAAAAAATAAGAAAACTTTTTTCTTCTGGTCTAAAAGAGTTTGCATTTGGAGTTTATAGGCTTAAAAGGCTGGAAAAAGTCTCAGAAAAAATTTTGCTTACAACTAAGCTAAAAAAAGAGTTTAAACTTAAAGACCCAAAGATCTTTCTGGACATAACAGTTTATGAGGGTAACGTTGACGAGATACCTAAAATTGTTGAGGAAGCTTCAATGTTGGGAGTTGAAGCAATAAATCTTCATAGGCTGTTTAATCAGCATAACCCAAGCTTTAAAGCTTTAGATGAGGAAAAGGAAGCTAAACTTTTTGGTGAGATTAAAACTTTAGCTAAAAAACTTAAGCTTCAAACATTTCTTCCAAGTAAACATACAAATCCTTGTAGGGTGGTTAAATATGGTATCTATATAACATGGGATTTTAAGGTTACCCCATGCTGCTTCCTACCCAAGGAATATCTTGCAGATGCACTATCAGCCAAGGTTAAAGATATAGTAAAATCTCAACCTTACAAAGACTTTGTTAAAAACATGGGTAAGCATACCGTGTGTAGCAAGTGTATCATATAGGCTGAGAAAAATGCCTACCAATGATTCTTCTACCATAAAAAACCTTTTAACAATTTTTGTTTGTGCAGGGGTAAGCGCCACAATAAACCTAAGCATTCCTATGAGACCCATCTTAAACAGTTTAGGTATTTTTGGTCCTGCTGGAGGGATGATACTTTTTGGTGGATTTATTTTTGTTTTATGGGTTACGTTAGCTCACTTAATAACCGGGTGTAAAAAACTTTCTGGTGTATCTACAGCCATACTTATACCTGCCTTTTGTATGCTTGTTTCTCCGTGGTATGGGGTTGTAGACCCACCGTGGTTTGGCGTTTATGGGGTAATAGCATTCTTGGTTATGGGTTTAATGATTGAGTTTTCATGTAAACCTAAACTAAGCTTTGCAAGGCTAGGTATAGGTGGAGGGATTGCAAACCTATCATGTTTAACGGTTACATGGTTGGCGATAGGTTTTTATACACACGTATGGCCTTCAACTAGGTTTTTACCCCTTTATTTGGCTATAGCTTTTATGTCTGGGGTTGTTGGAGCAGTTATAGTTTTAGTGTTAACCAAGAAAACCAAGATATGCCAATCTTAGAAAAAAGAAGATTGGTTTTTATCGTTTCTATGTTTTTCTTAGTTTTAGGGTGTAAAGGCAGACCATTACAATGATTATGGCTATTAAAACTCCTATGGTTATGTAAACCCATAACGGGATAACTTCAACAGTCTTCTCTACGAGGGTTGGTGTTGGTTTTGGTGTTAGCCCAAGCTCAGCTAACGGATTTACCCCTGCTGATGCAAGCTTCCAGATTTCGCTTGTACTGTTCACGTTAAACGTTTTGATTGTTGCCACGAGTTCTTCAGGCTTATCTATATAGTCCATCATCCATAAATCCATTTTAAGTCTAGTCCACCACCACCTGTAAGTTTTAAAGTCTTTAAACCATGAACGTTTTATGCCACAAAGCTTAACAGCCTTATTCCAGTCAAAACCGATGACTATACCCTCACCTTTTGAAGCACCTTTTTCCCATCTGATAACAATTTCAGCCACATCCTTGCTTTTGAGGTTTTCAGGTAGGTGTTTTTTAAGTTCTTCTGACTGTTCCTTTGTTAACCATTTTACAAACATATGCTTATGTCCAACATTTGTTTCAAAGTATTGGATTATAACATCATCTTTACACCATGGTGGACATGCTATTACTGTATACTCGTATCTTGGAGATTTTGTTGGAAAGTTTTTTTCTATGTATTTGGCTATTAGGTAGCCGCTTGTAAGTCCAGGACATATGTGGTCGTGGAGTTCAACTGCTTTTAGGAAGTCGTTTGGTAGCCCTTTATAAGCCCAGACATTGCAGATGGTTATTAGGCTAAACTCGTTTCCACCAAAAACCTTAGCCACCATTTTTTTCTGCCAGTCTTCAGGATTCTTTAGTAGTTTTTTTGCGTCTATGTTTTCAACAGCAATCTTGGTAAATATCTGTTCATCTTTAAGCTTCATAAAGTCTTTTAGAGTGGATTCTTTAGCCTCCTTTTCTTTGTCTAGATAAGTTTTTAGTAGGTTACTGTTTACCTCAAGATAAACACAGTTTTTGCTTTTTTTGTCGAAGAATGCAAACCATAACGGAGAATTGTATGGTTTATGCACGTTTACAAGGTTTCCCTTACCCCTAGAGCATCCTGAGGTTAACATGACACCATCTAAAGCTTTCTCTGTTGTATATTCACCTATTTTGGCTATGTATCCAGCATCGGTTAAGGCTAGAATGTTGGCATCTCCTTTTTTAAATCCCAGCTCAGCCATAGCCCTTTTTGCTGCTTTAAACCCAGCTAAATGCAGAACTGACAGGTTTTCTTCACCAACAAAGTTGGTCAAAGGTTTAAGTTCAGGATACTCATCAACAACGCTTTGTTGGGCATTTGCAACCCCTATCCAAACCACCGATAAAAACAAAATAAGCATAGGTGTTATAGCAAAAATTTTAGACCTCATGGTTTTGGGCAACGTTTACACCTCTTAACGTTCTACTTATAGCTAAATTTTTCCCTAATTTAAATATTACTATTTACCCAAAAAGTATTACCAAGAAAAATCATAAAAAATGACCAAAACTTTAGGCTATTGGTTATTCTACTTTTTCTGCCTCAAAACAAACTAATGTTTCAAAGTCAAATTCTTTTTTGTCTAGAATGTTGACTTGGAAACCTTTCCTAGAAAGTTTTTTTATTGTTTTTTCGACGTTTGATAGGGTTGATTGAACCATTAAGATTCTTCCACCCTTTTTTAGGAAGGTTTTGGCTTCTGCTAAAAACCTGTCTATAATTTTTCTTCCTGTAGGTCCTCCATCCCAAGCTTTTTCAATCCATCCTTCAACCTTATTCTTTTTTGTTGTTGGTAGGTATGGAGGATTAAATATTATTAGGTCGAATTTCTCGTTTTTTCTGATGGGTTTAAAAAGGTCTCCTTCCCTAACCTCAACCTTTCTGGTTAGCCTGTTAAGTTTTACGTTTTCTTTGGCTGCTAAAACTGCGATGGGGTTAAGGTCTGTTGCAACAACCTTTTCAGCTTTTTTAGCTGCTTTTAGGGCGAGGATGCCGCAGCCACAACCAACCTCTAAAACTTTTTCACCCTTGCTAACTCTAAGGTTTTTTAGAAGAAGGAAGGTGTCATCTGACGGTTTATAGACTTCTTTTGGGATTTTAAGCTTAAACCCGTCAACCACCATTAAGGCTTCTTCTATGGAAGCCATGGGTAGGCTTACACCCTTCTTTTTAGGTTGTAGATTAGGTTTGAGATTTCACAAAACTCTTCTGGTTTAAGCATAAAAACCCTTTTTTCAAGGTAGGGAAAACCTTTAAAACTTTCCCTTAAAAACTTAAATTCCTCCTGTTTGGAGAGGGTTTGAAGAGCTTTTTTTAGTTTTCTACCTTTTTGGGTAAACAAAAACTTTACGGTTTGTTCAAAGGTTTTCCAGTCTTCTATGTTAAATACTGGTTCAACCCTAGGTTTTACCCTTACAACCATAGAGGAAACTTCAGGTTTTGGGTAGAAGCATGTTGGAGGAACTTCCTCTAAAACTTCAGCCTCAGATTTAACATAACTCATAACCGTAAGCCTACTATAGTTTTTTTCTCCAGGTTTTGCTAAAAGCCTTAAAGCAAACTCTTTTTGGAGAAGTAAAACAGCTACTTTAAACTTTGTATTGAGAAGCTTAAAAAATATTTTTGAGATTATTGAGTAGGGGGGGCTTGAAACAACCTTATCAAAGTTTTCAAGGTTTAACCTAAGAAAATCTTCTTGAACAATTTTAACGTTACTAAACCTTTTAAGTCTTCTAGCCAAAACCCCTACAAGTTTAGGGTCAACCTCAACAGCAAAAACTTTCCCAGCCTTTTCAGCTAAAATTTCTGTTAAAAAACCAAAACCAGCACCAATCTCAACTACAACCTCATCCTTTCCCAAGCCAGCATAATCAACCATACGTTCTAAAAGGCTCCTGTCAACAACAAAACTTTGACCAAGCTTTTTACGTGGTTTTATCCTATACTCCCTAAGAAAAACTTTAACTGTTTTTAGGAGTTCCATCCCCACCTAAAATTGACGTGTAAATATACGGTATTTCTGGTTTGTTGTCAACTCTTCAAGAATTCTTTTGGCTATAAGCTTAACAGGGTCAGGTATACCTGCCCTTTTTTGGATGTCAGCAAAACTTTCAAAAGGCTTTTTTTCTCTCTCGTTAACAATCTGCCACATATACTTTTTACCTATACCAGGTAAAAGCTCAAAAGCATGCATTCGTGGGGTTATGGGTTGGGCTGTGTTAAAAAAGTGGACAAATCTGGCTTCATGACTTTTAACAACCTCCTCAATCACCAAAGGAAGTTCACTTTTAGCTGTTGGAGTTAGGTTTTCGTAGGTGATTCTGCCTATAATATGGTTAACCTTATCTCTTTTATCCTTCCCAATATAGAGACGTTCATGAAGACTTATGGTTACACCAGGTTTAACTGTTGCCTCAAGCAGGGTAAAAAATTCTTCACCAACCATCTGGACTACAGGCTCAGCTACAAAATTTTTGCCTAAACCAACCTTCCCTTGGGGGAGAAAATCAAGTGCGTAGGCAACTTCCTCGTAACGTTTCTTTTCCATTAAGACATCCTCAATTTGAAAGTGGGTAGGTTGAAAGATATAAATAAAACGAAAATCAGCCAAAAAGAGGCTTGTTTAGCCTTAATTTACATATAAGGTTTGCTTTTTTAGGTTACCTATACTCGTCTAGAAGCTTAAGTATACCTTGAAGTTTTTCAGGTTCGATTAGACGGTGTCTTGGAAAGAAAACTCTAAGCTCCTCAACAGATTCAGGCATACAGTTTACGATTTGAACAGCTGTTTTAACGTCTAACCCAAAATCTTTTGTGAGTTTTGAGCATAACTCTTTGGCTTTATCGCTTTTAAGCTTTGAGAAGGCTGTTACATATTCTAGGGTTCTTTTTTGAAACTGGTTTAGTTCTCTGTTTAGGTTTTCTAAAACTTCTTTAACTTCTGGGATTGTTATAGGTTTGTTTTCTATTTTTTTAAGAGGCAAAAAAATACCCCCAAAAGGTTAGGTTTGGAAAGCTTTTAAATGTTCAGGTAAAGCTATAATCTTCCTTGTTTTTCCACCATCCCTTACAGCAACAACGTAGGCTCTCCCCCTTTTCTCCATGACAACCCCAATTTTTCCGTGGTAACGTCTATGAGGCTGACCTTTATGGGTTGCAGGGTCTATATAGATAACAACCTTTTCACCAGTTTTATATTCTCTTAGAAGGTAGCCTAGGGGTCTTAAACCTCTCTCCCTAGGTTTTTTTCTTAGTAGGCTTCTTGTTTTTGAACGGTATCCTTTAGACCTCTTCATCTAAACCCACTTACCGTAACATATCATTATTCGGACAAAATAAACATTTTAACTTTTCTTGCCAAATCTAAGCCTGAACCTCTAAAACCGTTAACTCAACACATCTTAAACCCTTTTGGATAACCTCAGAAATGTTTGGTTTTGTTCTCCCCTGGTCACCATCAACAAGCTCCTTTACATACAAGCCACCTTGACATTCAACCTCCAACTCAAAACTTTTTTGGGAAAGTTTTTTTGTTTTAACCCTGTAAACATGTTTTATTCTGGTTTTGTCTGCACGTCTATGAAGAACTCTTGTTGGAGTTTGCTGTTTAACCGTGACATCTGTAAACTTTTCCTCAATTTTTTTAAGGTCTTCATCCGTTATCCCGCCATCTTCAACCTCAACAATAACACGGTAAACTTTTTTTGCTGTTTCCATAGACTTAATTTTTCTTACAGCCTGTTTATCTGCAAAATAAAGGTTTAAAACCTCAACCTTACCAGACCTATTTATTTCTTCCTCAATAAGCTTAAGGTCTATATTCCTTTTTTTAGGGTTTTTAACCTCAATAATAAAGGGTCTACCATTACCCAAAACCTTAGCATCAATATCTTCTCTTCCACTCGCATGAAACTCTGTTTTTTCTCCTAGGGTTAACTCTAGAATTGGCTTTTCTATTATTTCCTGAACAGACTCAGGATATTTTTTTCCTGTCCATCCACAATGTTCACAGCCAACACCACCACACCTACCACAAACCCATCTTGCTTGAGGGATTCCTGCTACAAGTTTTTTGTAGCGTCCACCGATAAATAGGGGGTTAACCTGAAAACCTATTTCTTCGGTGAAAGGGTTGATGGTAAAAACTATGTCTGGCTTTTTATAGTCAACATGTTTTTTTGTCACCCTTGAAATTATTTTTCCAATTTCTCTTGTAAACTCACTTTTAATTGTTTCACCCCATTTTACCTTATAGTTTGCTCTTAAACTATCTTCAGCCTCAATTATTTTTTCAGGGATTTTTGCTCCAACAAGAAAACTGTTAAACTCGTATCCTTCAACTTTTTTAAGCATCTCCCCAACAAAAGATTCTAGTTTTTGAAGTTTACCCTCACAAAGCTCACATTTTTTTTGGCTGGTTTTTGGTTTATAGCCAAGCCTTTTTAGAATGTCTTCAGCAAGCTTAAACATACCGTTTACAGCCAAGTTTTCAAGAAGGCTTATGCCATCCTTGTTTTCGTTTAAGGCTTGGTTGTGAGCTTCAAAAGCTAAAAAGCTTTTTATGGTTTTTCCTCTTTCAGCATTACTTAACCCATAACCAAGACTTGCAAACTGTCTTCCTAGACAATTATCACATAAACAATGCTCCTCCAAAATTTTTTTTGCTACCTCTAAAATTTCACCCATCAAAATTTTTCCCAATACCTGTAAAAGTAAAATTTTTAGATGATGTAAAGTTTTTGTTTAACCTACACTATGGGAAAGAACACCTTTAGGCAAAATAATCGGTTCAACATCCTCCTCGGGATGGATAAGAACATCTATAACTGTTGTTACATCACTTTTTATTGCTTGTTTAACAGCCTTCTCAAACTCCTCGTAGGATTGAACCCTAACACCAATAGCCCCATAAGCCTCAGCAAGCTTAACAAAGTCAGGAGAATTTCCAAGATGAACCTGAGAATACCTTTTCTTATAGATTATTCTTTGCCATTGGGCAACCATACCAAGAACCCTATTATCCAAAACTATAACTGTTACAGGGATTTTTTCCTCAACAGATGTTGCAAGCTCATGCTCATTCATAATAAAGCTTCCATCCCCAGCAATATTAACAACAGGAACATCAGGTTTAGCCACCTTCGCACCTAAAGCCGCTGGAAAACCAAAACCCATCGTTCCAAGCCCACCTGAGGTTATAAAGGTTCTTGGAAGATAGGTTTTAAGGTAGATTGCAGCCCACATCTGGTTTTGACCAACCTCTGTGGCTACAATAGCATTTTTAGGTAGAATTTCTCTTAGAATCTTCATCAGTTTTTGTGGTTTCATAAACTTGTCTGTTTCACTATAGCTTGGTAACGGATAATCTTTTTTTAGCTTTTCCACATATTCAAACCATTCAGAAGATTTTTTAAACTCAGATTTTTCTTTTACCTTCTCCAAAACCTTCTTTAAAACCTCTTTAGCATCACCTACAAGTGCAAGTGTAACATCAACGTTTTTACTTATCTCGGAAGCATCAATATCAACGTGGATTATCCTTGTTTGCCTGTTAAAGTTTATATCTCCACTAATAGACCTGTCAGAAAACCTACAACCAACAGCAAAAATTAGGTCAGCTTCACTTAATGCACGGTTACCGTAGGGTGTTCCATGCATACCAATCATACCCAAGGCTAAAGGATGGTCTTCAGGTATACATCCCTTAGCCATAAGGGTTGTTGCCACAGGAACGTTAAGATATTCTGCTAAGGCTAAAAGTTCTTGGCATGCGTTTGAACTTATAACTCCACCACCAGCCAAAATTATAGGTTTTTCAGCAGCCAACAAAAGTTTAACTGCCTCCTCAACTTGGCTGCTTGAAAAGTTTTCGTATGGTCCTTTTTTTGGTAGGTCGAGTGTGTCTGTAAACTCTATTTCTGTAATTTCTGTTTGAACATCTCTTGGGAAATCTACAAGCACAGGACCTTTTCGGCTTGTTGAGGCTATGTGGAAGGCTGCTTTAACTATGGCTGGAATCTTTTTTGTATCCCTAACCTGATAATTATGTTTTACGATGTTTGCTGTAATCCCTATAATGTCTATTTCTTGGAAGGCATCTTTCCCTATAAAAGGTCTTGCAACCTGACCTGTAAAAGCAACAATTGGGGAGGAGTCCATGTGGGCTGTGGCTATACCTGTTACAAGGTTTGTTGAACCTGGTCCTGAGGTAGCCATACAAACACCAACCCTACCTGTAACCCTCGCATACCCATCAGCCATATGGGCTGCAGCCTGCTCATGTCTAACAAGAATATGTCTAATACCAGAGTCAAGTAGTTCATCGTAAACAGGCATTATTGCTCCTCCAGGAAAACCAAAAATAACCTCAACTCCCTCTCTTTTTAGAGACTCGATTAGGGCTTTTGCTCCCGACATTAAGACCAACAGTAAAACCCTCAAACCAGAACCTTGTTTATTTTGGTAGTTACCCAAGAAATCAAGCAGAAGTCTAAATTAAATTTTTCGGAGGTTTAAACCTTATGGTTTTATTTGTGTGCATGACACTGCAGTGCAGTGCATTACATGTTTTAAATGCTGGTTTTGTTTAAGGTTTTTTAACAGTTAATGTTTTATATTGGTAGGTTATGTCTATTGTTGGTGAAAATTTTTGTTTTGGTGGTGGATGCTGGGTGAATGACAAGGTTTTGGGTGCTTTAATGTTTGCTGGTGGGGTAGTGGTTATAGCGATATATGTTTGGGCTTTGTTTTTTGCTGGTCCTTTGGCGTGGCAGATAGCTGTAAGTGTTGTGGCTCTTATAGCTGTTGCTGCTGTTTGTGTGGTGGTGGTTTGGGTTGGCTATACGCTTATAACAACACCAGCACCAACTCCACCGTCGGTTGAAACGGAGGCTGAGACTGAGACGGGTTTGGAGGAGACGGCAGAAACGGAGGCAGAAAAAAAGGAGTAGCCCCTTTGAAAACTACATTTTTTCTATATTGCTTACCTCATTCTTTTTTACAACAAAAATTCTTGTTGAGGCTTCTTTTGCAAGCTCCTCGGAATGGGTGACTGTTAAAATTTGTCTAACCATTTTTAGGTTTGAGATTGCTGTGGCTAAAACTTCTATGCTTCTATCCTCTGTTCCTAGGGCTTCTGTAGGCTCGTCAAGGATTAGTAGTTCAAGGTTTTGACCTGTTTTAGCCTCCATTATAAGTTGACCTAAACCTATCCTGTAGGCTAGGGCAAGCCATGTTCTTTCTCCACCTGAGATAAGGTTTGCATCCCTCTTAAAACCAGCAGTACCTATAAGTCTTGGTGTGTATTCATCGTCTATTTCAACGTAAAGGTTTCTGCCTGAGCCTTGGGTTAGGCTATCCATAACAGATTGAACAGCCTCTCTTAACCCTTCAATATACATGCCTCTTAAAAGTGGAACAACCTCTTTGTAGGATGCTCTAAGACCAGCTATAATTTTTAAAACATCCTCAACCAAACTTTTTCTTTTAAGCTTTTCCTCAGCATTCCTAATCCTTTTTTCAATAGAGTCGACATAAGATTTTTTTTCTTCAATAAGCCTTTTTTGATGTTTTATTGTGTTTAAAATTTCGTTACGTTTTAAAAGTAGTTCTTCACGTGTTTTTCTTGCATTCTCAACATCTTCAACCTTAAACTCAAAAATTTTTTTGGAAACCTTATCCAATCCTGTTTTTAGCTCCCACTCAAGTTTTTCTTTTTCGTTTAGCTCTTCAACCAGCCTACCAACATCCCTTTCTCTCATCTGGATAAGCTTCTCAGTTTCAGCTATCTTAGACTCTAAAAGCTCTATTCTTGTTTTAGCTTCAAGAATAAGCTTATGTTCAAACTCCAAATTTTCAAGCTCAGCCTCAAGCCTAGATATTTTTTGTTGTTTTTCTATGTTTTCCTTGTTTAACCTGTTTTTTAGCTCCTCCCTAAAAGATTGGCTTATCTCTCTTCGACAGGTTGGACAAACATTTTCAGCTTCAACAACAAGGATTGATTCTTCAGCCTTTCTAACCTCAACCTTAAGGTTTGCAACCTCATCCCTAAGCCTACCAACCTTAAACTCTATACCCTCAACAGTCTGAGATAACTCCTCCAAACTATTCTTTGAAAATTGGCTTAAAATCTCCCCCCTTTCCCTTTTAAGATTCTCTAAAGTCTTTTTATATTCTTCAGCTTCCAACCTTCTATTTTCCAGTTGACTTTTAAGACTGTTAATGTAGGCTTGGGTTTCGCTAAGCCTACTCTCCAACAAAGATTTTTCCTCTTTTAGTTTTTCAGTCTCCCTTTCTAAGGCTTCAAGACTTTTAAGGGTTTCCTCAGCCTTCCCAAGCTTTTTTGTAACCTCGGAAAGGTCTACCTCTAAGGTTTCAACATCAACCTGAAGTTTTATAAGGTCTGACATTAACTCCTCATACTGTTGTTTTAGGTTTTTAAGCTCAACAACATCAGGGTCTCTTTCTAGAAGGTTTTTTTCCCTATCGTATTCACGTTGGTATAGGTGTAGGGTTTCCCATGCTTTTTTAAAGGCTGAAAAACCAAAAAGCTCATCAAGAATCTCCTGTCTTTGACGTGGAGCCATATTCAAAATTTCTTTAAGCTTTTCCTGTTGAACCCATATAAACTCCTCAAACATTCTTTTATCTATACCTATGATAGATTTTAGCTGCTCTTGGACTGCTGCAACCCTACCCCAAGCTAAAACCTTACCGTTTTCTGTTAAACGTAGTTCTGAGGGGTCTTGAACTATTCTACCTCTTTCTCTTCTAAGAACCCTAACCAACCCATAAACTCTACCTGCATGTTCAAACTCAAGCATAACACGACCAATATTCTTGTCTTCCCTTAGAAGATACTCGTAAGACCTGTATAAAGGCTCACCAAAAAGAGCAAAATGGAGAGCAAGCAAGATTGATGTTTTTCCTGCACCAACCCCTCCAACAACACAGTTAAACCCCTCATTAAACTCGACAGTAGAGTTTAAATGTGACCTAATGTTTTGGAGGGTTAACCTTTTAATTATCGTTTTTTGGCAGCCTCCTCCAACATAGATTTAACCTTTTCCTCATCCCCACCAAGTAATGGGTCAAGAATGTCTATGGCAGTTTTAGCCATCCTTAAACAAAATTCTTCAGGATATTTTTGCTCCCTAAACATTTTTAGAAGATACTCGTAGGCTACTGTTTTAAGCTCCCTAGTCTCCCTAATTTTTGGTGGAAGTTTTTGCTGTTCAGACTCAACCATCTGGTTTAAAACAACAGTATACAAGGCTTTTTTTGCTGAAGCCTTAATCCTTGGCATATCTATTTGGCTTTTCTTAAAACCTGGTGGAAGTTCACCCTTTAACAGGAGAACTAGGATAGCATCCTCAACATCCATTTTTAGGATTTGGTTTGAGGCTTCCAAGGTTATTTTTTCAGGGGTTAAACCTGAAAAATCCCTTTCCTCAACAACAAACCTTCTAGTATTCTCAATTTTTATTCTTTCAATTTTTGGTGGAGAATCAGGAGACTCAACCTCAACATAGTAAAAGCCTTTTTGGATTTCTGCCTCAGTATAGGTTGTTGTTTCAAGACATCCAGGATAGGCTAAAACTCCCGTCTTAAATTTTTGGATGGATGGCTCATGAACATGTCCCCCAGCATAATAGTTGAAGCCTTCTGGTAGATACTCCATCCTAAGGTCTGGTTTTAGGTAGGGTGGAACATATTTTGGGTTATCTAAGGCTCCATGAAAAACAAATATGTTGAATAGGTTTGGGTTTGGTTTTGGAGGATTCCTCCTCATATACTCAGGAATTTTTTCGTCAGCCTCCCTTAGGCTTCTTGAGCTTTGAACCCCATAAATATAGCAGTTTTCATCCCTCCAACATCCACCCTCAAGTCTTGGCAGATAACTTATTAAACCTGCATTATGGAGGGGGATAAGAATTGTTCCTGTCATGATGTTTGGTTCTAGGTCGTGGGAGCCGTCAACAGCAAAAACCCTAATCCCAGAATCCCTAAGCCTTCTAAGCTCACGGATTGCTGTGGCTAAGGTTTGGTTTGAAGGTCTTGGACTGTCAAAAATGTCTCCTGCAAGAAGAACAAAGGATGGTTTAAGCTTGATGGTTTTATCAACAGCCTCAATAAAAGCTTTTGCAAAATCCTCTCTTCTCTCAGCCAGATTATATTGCATATAGCCTAAATGGATGTCAGCAATATGAACAAAACTAAAAGGCTTCAACCCTTCCACCAAACCCTAACTAAAAAATTTTCTTGTCTCCCCCATGGTTTTAACAGGCAACTCTTTAACCTTTATAATTAAAGGAATTTCTTTTGTAGCTTGACCTACAGCCAAACAATGGTAGGGTTCAAGCGAATATGTGATAGACTTCATAGATTCACTATCAACCTTAGAAACTTTTGTAATCGTGTTTAAATCGTTTTCGTTTTTAAAGTTGAAAAGAAAAAATGTGTCAACCTGCCTATAAATATCCTCATGGATGGAGTCAGGCTGGTTTGTTATAAAAAAGGTGAATAAGCCTAAATGTCTCATCCTTGTAACTATATCCTCCCAATAGGTTTCTCTTAAATATAGGTGAGCCTCCTCAGCAAAAAGAAATATTGCTTTAACAAACCATCTTTTTAAAAGTTCAACAAGCTTTCCAAGCATAAACTCAACAACAATTTTTCTTTCAAGGTTTGGAAGCCTACTAAGGTTTAAAACAATAACACCCCCACCAGAAACCCTTCCTAAAACATCCTCAACCCTTACAAGCTTAAACTCCTCATCCGTAAAAAATCCTGAACGTTCCAAGGTGTAAAGTCTTGAAAGTAAAGCCTCCTTAATATGTTCATGTAGGTTTGAAACCTTCACCCTTTCAACAATTTTTTTGATTGTTAGATGGTTTGTTTGGATTGTTTCATCCCAAACCCTAAAAAACTCTCTAAGGGAGGTTTGAGGTAGCCCAAGCGTATAGGTTAAAATGTTTGCTAAAATATGTTTTCCAGCGTAGTTTAGGGTTATTTTAAAGTTTTTTGTAGGCTCTAAAACAACTATCCTCTCATAATACTTGTTTTTTTCACCGTTTTTATCTAAGCCAAGGTTTACATATTCACCGTTAACATCAAAAACAACACATGGTGCCCCATACTCAACCAAGCCAAGAATTAAAAGTTTTGATAGGTGGGATTTTCCTGTCCCCTTCCTACCCGTAATTATTGTTAAGCCTCCATCCAACCCATCAACATCTATGGCTAACTCTAAACCCCCATTCATCTCACCAATTTTTAGGGGTCTTTTTTTGCCAAGCTTTAAAAGTTCAACAAGCCTTAAAGCATCAACCTTATAAACTCTTGAATGGGTTCTTGAAGGCAACCATGAAATATTCATGTTTAATTTTCCATCCTCAATTGAACATCTAATTTTCCCCAGAAGAATTCTAACATCCCTTAAAAGGGTTATCTGGGTTTCAAGCCCTAAAGGGTCAAAATCATCACCAAAAACAATTTTTTCTGTTAACTCGTCCCTAAGAAGGTCTTCCATTAAACCTGGAAAGTTTGCAAACCTAATATCTATAACTTGAACAAGAAGACTTCTCCCACTTCTAAAATCTTCAACCATAAGATAGTCTCCCTTCCTAACATCCTCATCGGGAAAACAAAGAATCTGGATTGTTTCATCCTCTTTCTTAAAAAGCTTCACCTACCTACCATCCTCCAAAGGGACCGAAAAGCATCCTTCTATGGTTTTCAGGCCTCAAAATTTTGATTCCAAGTTTTTCTGTTAGAAAACGTTGGATGGCGATAACTTCAACCCTTGTTAGGATGGAGAGGGAGTGTGCAATTCTTAGGGTTTCAGGGTAGCCGTGGTGGAAATGTTCGTTACCTATAAGTCTTCTAACGGTTTGAACAGCCTCATCAAGGGCTAAAGTTTTATCGACATCAAGCCTAAACAAAAAGTTTTCTTTTGAAAGTTTAGCTAGAAAAACCCATCCAAGACATGTTGACTTAAAGCTTTCAGATAGGAGGTCGTTAAGACAAAGAATACATGGTGAAAACTTTTCCCTTAAAACCTTTAGGGGTTCACTCCAAGAGTAAAGCCTACTTTTTTTAGCAAAAGCCAAAACCCTATTATTGTTTTTTCTAGCCAAGTTTAAGGTTTCAACGTTTACCATTTGGGTTGATAAACATCCATCAAACAAAACTATAGAGTTTTTAAGGTTTCTAAGAACATGTTTTTGAAACACCTTTTCAACAAAAAACTGGATTTTTCCAAGGTTATGGTTTGGGTTTCCACCATCAAACTTTAAACCAAAAACTGTTTTTGCATGGTTTTCTGTTAGATGGTATAGGAGTGGTCCATACCTTGTGTAATGGTATGCATATTCATCCTTCCATACAACTGTCCCCCTAAAAGCACAAACAACACCGTTTTTTGTATTCCCAATTTTTCTTAGGGAAATATCAACACCAACAACGGTAACATAATCGTTTAGGGGGGAAATTTCAAAAACTCTTTTTTCAAGATCCTCTTTTTTAAAGGTTTTTAGGTTTAGGGTTTCTGTTTCCCCTTCAAGGTTTAAAGTTTCCTCAGACCTTATTAAACCTTCAACCTCAAGCTTTTCACCTTTAAGCCCATGGATGGATTCAAAGCTTAGGTTTACAAGGTTTTCAGGGAAAAAATCCATCCATGGGTTAAACATTCTTTCAACCTCCAACCTATACTGTTTGTGGTTGTGGAGATGCTATCGTGTAAACATATCCAGCCTCAGTTTTCCATCTTCTAACCTTTTGTCTTTTTGTAAGCCTTGTAAGGGTAAACCCAATAACCTTACCAGAATAATGTAAAGCATTAACCTCCAAAGCAGCCTTAATCTCTGAAAGGCTTCTAGGCTTTTTCCTACCCCAAGGAGTTGAAAGTAAAGCCAAAATAGCCTCAGCACAACTCTTAGCCTGAATAGACGGATAAGACTCCTCCATCTGAGCCTCCAACAAAGGTTTTTCGCTTGAAACAACCTCGGTGGAGGGTTGAACAGTCTCAGGTTTAACCTTTGAGAGACTTTCAACTATTTTTGGAAGGTCTTCCTCCAACATCCTAAGAACGTTTTCACGTGAACCCTCAAACTGAACCTCGTATCCACCAACCCTAACCTTTAAAATAATCCTGCTTTCATCCAAACCTAAGCCACCCCGCAAACCTGCCTAATCTTTGGTAGAATGTTTTCTGAGAACTGTTTAAGCCCATAGGTTGTAATCTTGTATTCTGCTCTACCAACCCTTTCAACCAAACCATCATCAACAAGCTCGCTTAACCTACCAGCTATAGCCCCCATCCTACCACCAATAACGTTTAAAAGTTCAGCTGCTGAAAGGGAGGCTCTCTCAACAACACCAAGCTTGTTACCAATATAGGTTTTAACAAGGTGTAGGGCAATCTGCTCCCTAATACTTAGGTTAGAAATTTTTTCTTTTGGAATTGTTACAATAACACCTTCAGGGGAAACCCCGATAACACCCTCAAGCTTTTTTAGTAGGTCTTCAAGGTCAACCGTTATGGTTAGGTTTTTTATAAGCTGGTAGGCTGGATAATGTTGGGATAAAAAGTTAAGCAAAACCTTAACAACCTCTTCAGGTGAACCTTCAAAATCTATTTTTGTGTCATCATATTCTAGGTGAATTTTAAGGTTACCCATTTTCAGGTTTCAACCCCCAAGGAAGTTAACCTTGACAAAAAGTTTTCAACCCAATTTTTGCCTGTTACGGTAAGCCTATAGGCGCCTGCATCCTTCAAAATCAACCCCTCATTTTTAAGTTCACTAAGCCTAGCACCAAAACCTGCTGAAAGCCTACCTGAAAGAGCAAAAAGTCTTGCAATCTCCTTTGGTTGAAGAGGGTTTGGGTCGTTTGCGTAAAGGATAAGCCCTATAGCCTCCTTATCACTTAACCTTTCCCTTGGAACTATTATTACAGGACCCTCACTCGTATATTCGATGACACCCTTAAGCATATCCTTTTTTGCTTGAGGTGTTTCAGGTTTAAGGATTAAACTGTCTATGGTGTTTATCCATTCTGGTAGAGATTTTAGGTTTTCAATTATCTCGTTAAAGCTTTCCCCCTCAAGAACTATGTCTCCGTAGGGTCTCTTAATCGACAGTTTAACCTTCAAGCTTCCTCTAAGGTTTAGTTTAGGGAAAATAGATATAAAGGTTTCGATTTTTTACGTTTTTTTACCTTACGTTTACTTACGTTATGCCATGTCTAGACAAGCATCCCCTAACAACCTCAGCAACAACCCTAGCCTCAGCCCTACCCCTAACCTCAGCCATAACAACCTTCATCAAATGGTTAAAAGCCCTACTAGGATTCTGCCTTAAATAATCCATATTCTCCAAAAGCTTCCTTTCAACCACAACCTCAACCTCATGGGTTGTTAAAGTTTTAAGCCCAAGCCTCTCCAAAGCCTCTAAAGCTTTACCGCCTGTTTTAGCCATCCACTCTATTAGGGTTGAAAAAGACTCTTTCGCAGTTTTACCCTCACCAATAAGCCTAAAAACATCCAAAATATCCTCATCAGAAAGGTTTTCAACAGGAACACCCTTCCTCTCAAGACTTTTCATTGTTTCTGTTAAGGCTGAAGCAGCAAAACTCGGTGGAACACCAACCTCAACAGCCCTCCTAAAAAGACCCTGATAATCAGAGTCTAAAAGCTGTTCAGCAAGCTTCCTATTAATCTTAAACTCACCCATCAAACCCTCAACCTGCTTATCTATTGGTGGTGGAAGAGTTTTTTTAGCCTCCTCAACCATCCCAAGGGAGATGGGTATAGGTGGAACATCAGTTTCAGGGTAAAGTCTTGCAGCCCCAGGTCTAGGTCTCATATAACGTGTTGTCCCATCAGGTTTTGCAGACCTTGTCTCCTCAGGAACACCTTTTAAGGCTTCCCTAACCCTTTCAACCACAGCCTTTAAAGCATCCCCCGCCTTTTCAGGTTTATCAGCAACAATAACAGCAGAATCCAGCCCTGAAACCCCCAAAATAGATTTTACCTTTTCAACCTCTGTTTGGGTTATCCCGTAGGCTGGAAGCTCATCCGTATGGAAAATTCCTCCAACACCACCATAAAACACCGCACGGTCTGAAAGCTCTGTTCCAAACCTTAGCTTAGGCTCAAGCTCAACCTTTAAAAGTCCAGCTGTTTTTGGAAGTTTAACAGCTAAAACAACACCACCAGCCTCTAAGGCTCTCCGAATAATACCGCTTTTAGTCTCCCTAAAAACCTCTGTAACATCATAAAACTCTTCTTTTAGCTCCTCCTCCCTTAAACCACGTTTTTTAAGCTCATCACGGATTTCTAAAAGCTTAAGCTGTCTTTGAACCTCATACTCAACAACCTTTGAGATTAGGTTTAACTCTTGAACACCCTTAACCTCTATTAAGGCTCCATCCCTAATCGATATGTTTAAATCCTGTCTTATAGAGCCTATACCACGTTTAACCTTCCCTGTACTCCTCAAAATTTTTCCTATTGCTAAAGCAACCTTTTCAGCCTCCTCTGGTGTTGAAATTGTTGGTGCTGTTGCAACCTCGATAAGAGGTATTCCAAGCCTATCAAGCCTATAAACAGTCCTTTTTTCATCCTCACCAACCTTTCTAGCAGCATCCTCCTCAAGACATATTGTTTGAATCGGAAACCTTTTACCATCAACCTCCAAAAAACCACCCAAAGCAACAATACATGTACGTTGAAAACCACATGTGTTTGAGCCGTCAATCACAATTTTTCTCATCACATGAATTTCGTCAACAGGTTTTGAGTTTAGAAGTAATGCGGCTTGTAGGGCTGTTTTAACAGCTTCAAGGTTTAGGTTGTGTGGAGGCTCCTCATCACTTTCAACAAGACATGAGGTTTCCCTATCAGCCTCATAAACTATTATTTTCCCCTTTTTAAACTCAAAAAGGGCTGCTGGGTCGAATTGTCCTAGCTCAGATTGGGTTGGACGTAAACGTCTAACAAAAACTATTTCAGGTTTTTTTTGGGATAGTTTGGTTGGACAGCTACAAAATAGTTTATGTTTTGTGTCTAGTTGTCTGTGGATTTCAAGACCAACCTTTAAACCTATCCTGCTATAGTCAACCATGGATAAACAAACCCTTCTTCCACGTCAAGATTTAAATGCCCAATTTTTGTTTTAAAATTTTTATTTTGCTGTTTCTATTTCAGCTAAACATTTAACTATTTTTGGTGTTATGTATTCACAAACCCATGCTGGAGCATTCCCATAAAACATTACAATAAGTCTACCGTTACAGTTTTCATCTGCACACATTTTAACTATTTTTGCAATTTCAGGATAACATTTTTCTGTTAGTTTTTGGGTTCCATAGCTTGCTTTATGGGTGTCTATACCGCAAACCCAGTAAAGAATTTCAGGTTTAAAATTTCTGATTAACGGTGGAACCTCCTTTTCAACCTTCCTAATAAACTCTTCATCGTTGTTTGCATGGGATAAACAGACTTTTGCTTTTCCCTTCTCCCCTTTTTCACCCCACCAACCACAAAAACAAACATAAAGCACATCTTCATCATCCCTAAAAATGTCTATTGTGCCGTCTGCGTGATGGGTATCTATGTCTACCACAGCAAACCTTTTTACACCAAAATTTCTTCTTGCATACTCTATGGCTATTGCTTCAAGGTTAAAATAGCATCCTCCCCACGCATGATCCCTATGAGCATGATGACCTCCAACACCAGCAAAAACCATAGCGTTATCAATTTCCCCCCTTAAAACCTTTTTTGTAGCTTCAACAACACCACCAGCCGAATAGATTGAGCATCTCCAATAGCCTGTTCTTTCCCTTACATAGTTTATCCAGTCTTTTGTGTGGATGTAGGCTATCCACTCCTCTTCCGCTGGTTTTGACTCAAAGAATAGGATGTTTGAGGCTAAGGTTATCTCCTTATCCTTTTTAAGGCTTTCAAAACCCTCCTCTAAACCCATAACTAGGGGTTTGTATGCCTCCCTACCACAAATTTCATGGTAAAAGATTCCTGTCTTTTTCAAGGTTTATCCACCATAGCTTACCTTTTCTCCAACAACATAAAACTCGTTACCAGAATAGTGTAGGATAGGTTTAAACTCTTTTTCTTTAACATGCTCCTCCAAAACCTTTCCAACAATCAGATAGTGGTCTCCAAACTCCCTCATAAACTCAACCTTACATTCTAGCTGGATGGGGCATTTTTCTATTCTTAGAGGTTTAACCTTAACACTAGCCTCTGTTTTAAGTTCTGCCAGCTTAAACTTGTCTGTGTCTCTACCAGACCTTGTTCCACAAACCCATACTTCTTTAAGCATTTTTTCGTTTGGTATGTTTATAACAAACTCAGGAACCTCTTTAAGGTTTTTAAACGTGTATCTTGTTGGAACAACAGCAAAAGCAACATATTTTGGTTGGAAGCTTATTGGCATTATAAAGGAGAAGGTTGAAACGTTAGCTTTTCCATCCATACCACACGTGGTTATAAGCACAACAAGTCTAGGGAAAAGAATTTTACTTATTTTTTCAGACATTCCCCCACCACCAAAAGAAAACTTCACCTAAAA
The DNA here is from genome assembly GCA_003661965.1 of Candidatus Hecatellales archaeon. Classification (GTDB taxonomy): domain Archaea; phylum Thermoproteota; class Bathyarchaeia; order Hecatellales; family Hecatellaceae; genus EX4484-218. The sequence goes on along the minus strand of QMXD01000003.1, from coordinate 14,020 downwards.
TTTTTATGGAAACCATAGACAAAAAAATTTTAGTCTTTTATATTTTGGGGAGAAAGAAACTATCAAAGGTTGAAGCTAAACATGGATATGGTTATGCTACCTAAACTTGTAAAAAAGCTTCCAAAAAAAGATAAAAAAATTTTTCATAGAATTTTTGAGGTTGAGGTTGTTGTTGGAAGACTTAAAATTCCCCCAACCTTAAAAAGTTTTGCTAAAGAGAGGTTTGGAAGCTTAAAAGCTGTTAAAAAACAAACAATAGTTAAGGTTGTAAACAAGGTTACCTTTGAGGGAGCCTTCTACAACCAGCTTAGAGCCCTAAGAACCGCTAAAAAACAGGAAACCCAGCCTCCAACGTTTACCGAGGAAAAATGTATGCTATGTAACCCCAAAAACCAGACAGCTGAAGATGTTTTTGGAAGAATTGAGTCAGCCTACACAACCACAGCAGCAAACATTGCTAAATATGATGGTTGGCATAGTCTAATTATCCCCAGAAAACATAACCCTTTAAAGCTAAGCCTTAAAGAGCTTTTAGACGGGTTTAAAACAGCCGTCCAATGGTTTAAAAGGGTGAATAGGGAGGATTCTAGGGCTGTTTTCCCATATTTGATATGGAATTGTCTTTGGAGGGCTGGAGCAAGCCAAAACCACAGCCATTTTCAGGTGATGATGAGTAGGAAGCCTTACCCTAAACCTGAATATTTACGTTTATGCATGGAAAGGTATAGGGAAACCTACGGTTCAAACTATCTTCAAGACCTTTACCATATACATAGGGTTCTTGGTTTAGGTTTAACCTATGGTGGGGTTAAGGTTTTTGTTTATCTTACACCAATAAAGGAAAAAGAGGTTTTTATGTTTACCCACAACTGGAACAGGAATCTTCCTAAAGTCATCCATAAGGTTTTGGAAGCCTACAAAAGCCTAAACGTATACTCTTTTAACCTTTCTATGGTTTTCCCGCCAGCTAAAAAAGTTAATGGATGGGATGATTTCCCATACATAGTAAGAATTGTTGATAGGGGCTTGTTAAACCAAAACGTGTCGGATATTGGTGCTATGGAGCTTTATGCTTCAAGCATAATAGCCTCAAACCCATTCAACATAGCTGAAAGGATTAAAGGTTTTTTGGCTTCCCCCTAAGCTAAGGTAGGGAAAGAAGTTTTTGGAGGAGAAACCAAACTTCCCTAACGTTTTTCACGTAGTATTTGGCTTCGGAAAACCTTTTCCTCCCCACAACAACAGTTAAACCTTTATCTTTAAGCTTTTTAAACGCATCCTCATCAGTTTTATCGTCCCCAACATAGATAGGGAAATGTTTAAACCTAAACCTTTTAAGCAGAAGAAGGCTTGCATCACCCTTCCCCCAATCTATGTTTGGCGTAAGCTCAAAAACCTTTTTCCCCTCCAAAAGTCTAAAACAACCATATTTAGCTTTAACCGACAAAACCCTTTCCCTTATAATTCTTCTGTTTTCCTTTGCTAAACGGTAGTGGACAGCAACAGTAAAACCCTTATCCTCAACAAAAACACCACTAACACCCTTAAGACTTTCAGCCAAATCCCTATAGGCTTTAACGATAAAAGGTTTAACCCTAACAGCCTCCCTATGGGTAAACTTTAGGTTTGGACCTTCCACCGTTAAACCATGAACACCAACATAGTATATGTCTTTTAATCTGAGGAGGCTTTTAAGGTCTTTAATGCTTCTTCCACTAACAATAGCAACCTTAAACTTTCCACTTCTTAAAACAATGTTTTTGAGTAGAAGCCTAACCTTAGGGTTTAAAATTGCTAGCTCAGGTTTTTCTGCTATCGGAACAATCGTCCCATCATAATCCAACATCAAAAATATTTTTGACTCTTTTTTAAGCCTACCCTCAACCTCAAACCAAAATCTGTATAAGTGTTTTGGAGACATCTGTAACCATATTTTTATGTTAAACATACTAAATATCGGTTTAGGTTAACCATCAAAAATTTTAGAAAGACATTTTTCCCACGAAAACAAGTTTACCTATGTAACAATGAATCAGATTAAGCTATGTGTAAACACCCAAACACCCCTAGTCAGGTTTAAACTAAACTATGAGGAGATTCTTGAAAAATACGGTTACCTATACGAACCCATAAACCTAAAAGACCTAGTTGAAAACGAAGACTACCAGTTTACACCAGGCGGAGTGGCTGAAATGACCTATGCCATACTAAAAAGGTTTATGGTTAGAGGGTTAGTTTCCTCACCAAAATGGGTTTCCCTAAACCCAAACGCACCCTTAGAAGTTTTTCACGAAGGGGTTCATATCTACAACGTTCAACTACCAAGCTTCTATGTCCCACGTTACACAGGCTTTAAAGAGGGAATTTGGAGGGAAATTCATGGGCTTGGAAAAATGGAGATAAGGAAAGAGGAATATGAGGCATACGCCTACTATAACTGGCTTTGCACCCAAACAATGTTAAAGTTTCTACCAGACATAGACATTTTTTGGATTCATGATTTTCAACAGCTTCAGGTTGGAAGTATGATAGGACCCTCAGCCCCAACAATCTTCCGTTGGCATATACCGTTTAAGCTGGAGCATGTTTCACCAAGACTAAGAAACTTTATCATGAAAAACATGGAAAGCTATGATGCTGTGATTGTAAGCACAAAAAGAGACCTTGAAGGTTTAATTCGTGCTGGTTACCATGGGAAAGCCTACCAGATATATCCCTATGTGGACCCTGAAAAATGGGGTAAGGTGAACGGTAAAAAGCTTGATGAAACCCTGTCAAAGTATGGTATCATGGAAGATGAAAAGGTTATTCTTGTTGTTGCAAGGATGGATAGGGTTAAGGGTCAGGATACAGCAATAAAAGCTTTACCCATAGTTAAAAAAGAAAACCCAAACACAAAACTTTTGCTTGTTGGGGATGGAAGTTTTACAAGCACAAGTCTTGGACATAGTAAAGGTGAAAACTGGAGAAGGGAACTAAAAAAGCTTGCTGAGGAGCTTAAAGTGGAAGACTCTGTAAAGTTTTTAGGTTATGTTGATGAGGAGGAGCTTAAATGTTTGTATATGAGGGCTGACGTGGTTTTACTTCCCTCACTTATGGAAGGTTTTGGTTTAACTGTTGTTGAAGCATGGAACTACAGAAAACCTGTGGTTGTAAGTAGGGGTGCAGGTTCTTCTGAGCTTATAATTGAAAACGTTAACGGTTTAACCCATAACCCCCAAGACTATAGGGAGCTTGCAGGAAAAATAAGTTATCTTTTAGGGAATGAGGAGGATGCTTTAAGGATGGGTGAGGTTGGATATGAAACATCTAAACAGTGTAGTATATCTGTGGCTGTTGAACGTTTAAAAACCGTTTTTGAGTCTGTTATTAAAAGCTATTAGCTATTTACCAACAAGCTCTATATGTAGCCTAAGATAGTCTTTTAGGTCTTTTGTAACCAAAAAGTTTCTTTTAACATGTTCAACACCGTTTCTTCCAAGCTCTCTAGCCAACCATCCCCTTTTAACTAGGAGAACAACTTTTTCAGCAGCCTCCTCAACAGTGTTTATAAGAAAACCTGTAACCCCATCAATAACCTGTAAAGGAATCCCTCCAACCCTTGTTGCAACAACAGGAACACCTTTCCATAAAGCCTCAGAAACAGTTAAACCAAAACCCTCCCTAATTGAAAGTTGAAGAGCAACAGTGAAAGCTCTTTGAAAACCGTTAACCTCAACATCACAAACACCATCCATGTTTGTAAGTATATAGACATCCTTAAGGTTTTCAGCATACCTAACAGTTTTTTTATACCATTCTAAGCCTTCAGGGTCGTCGTGGGCAAAAGAACCTATAAGAACAAGCTGAACCTCAGATATTTTTTCTTTAACCTTCCTATAGGTGTCTATAACACCTAAAGGATTTTTCCATGGGTCAAAACGTGCAACCTGACCTATGATTGGTTTATCAGGGTTAACATCAAACCTTTCAAGAATTTTTAGGATTTCTGTTTGGTGGAGAGGCTTATTTTTATCTGATAGAGGGTCTATGGATGGAAATCTGACAAAAACCTTAATTCCTCTTATATCGTTTGGAATGTAGGCTTCACGTGAAAAAACAAGAGCATCATATTTTTCAACAAAAGGTTTTATAAAACCCCAAACATGTTTGTTAGGCTGGGATGTGTCAATATGGCATCTCCAAACCCATTTACCATCCCTCCTATAGTCTATGAGTGGTAAAGGTTGAGGGTCATGAATCATAACAACATCCCCATCAAGGTCTAAGGTTTTAGCGTTTAACTCGTTTACTTTAAGGTAAACATCCCTCATCTCGCTTGTTAACTCGATAGAGTTGTCTCCCTGTAAAGCGTTATGGATAGATTTTGTTGTAAAAAAGAATTCTTTGCTTCCCTGTAAAACCTGCCATCTTGCATCCAAACCAACCGAGCGGGCTAAAGGAATAAGACTTTTAAGAATTTCTGCAACACCACCACCATAAGCTGTAGAATTTACATGAATTATTTTTGCACCTTTAACCCTCTCAGCTAAACTAACTATGGTTTTAATCTCATCCCTGCCAACTATAGGCTCATAATCACTAATTTTTCGAACACACACACTACTCATTTTTGGCTTCTAACCCCATCATCCTAACTACTTCCGGAACACCCTTAATTTTGACAATTCCAGAAACCAAGTCTATCCTACAAACCACACCTGAAAGCTTACCTTCAACGGAAACCGGTAAACAGCTTATATCGTTTCCAATAATTTTGTCTATAGCCTCACCAACATCCTTCTCAAGATAGATAGAAATTATGTTTGTATTCATAACCTCATCAACCTTAGCCTTAAAAATTGTTTCAACATCGTAAAGCTCAGACTCCATTTCCCTCTCTCTCACCAAAACATGGTGTAAAACATCCGTGATAGTCAAAATACCGACTAAAACATCATCCCTTGTAACAAGCAATCTTCTAACCCTAGAATCAACCATAAGGTTTGAGGCTTCAAGTAGGCTTGCTTCAGGATTAATTGTAAGTGCAGGATAACTCATAACATCTTTAACCTTAATACCAAAAGTTTTGTTTAAAAGTTTACCTAAAATTGCAGCCTCATCAACAACACCCTTAAAAACATGATTCTCATTAACCACGATAATATAACCAAGACTATTCTCAGCCATATACTGTAAAACCGTTTGAAGTGTAACGTTTTCAGGGAAAACGTTTCTAGCCTCATCTAAAAATAGGCTTATAGGCTCCTCTAAAACACCCCTTAAACCCTTCCTTGTTTTTAATGCTTCACCACGTCTACCAAGCAAAACCTCAAGTATCCTACGTCCACTAATAACACCCTTAACCCTAAAATCTTCACCAAGAACAACAACCCTATACGGTGTCCCCTTCCTACCCAGAATATTTAAGACTGAAAGAAGCTTATCATTCAAGCCAACAACAGGTCTACTGCAAACAACCTCTAGAAGATTCATTAAGAAACACCAATAGGTTAGAGTAAGTTTAACCTTAAAACGTTTGCCTTAAAAACCTTATTCTCACCCTAGAAGACCCCATCAAACCGAAAAATCCAAAATTTTTTAAGGGAAAATAAACAAGTTTAGGAGTTGAAGACGGTTAGGGTTGGTGGATGAATGGCTAAGATGGCTGTTGTTGCTGATGAGGATGTTGCCACATTTTTTAGAGTATCAGGAATAAAACTCTCCTACGGTGTAAAAACAGCTAAAGAAGCTGAGGAAATAATGTGGAAGCTTACAGACAACAAGGATGTTGTAATAATTTTAACAACAGAAAAAATTGCTGATGAAATTAAACATGTAATAGACGAAATTTCAAAAAGAATCTATCCAACAATTTTGGTTATACCTGGAAAGGAAGGACCAATCCCTGGAAGAGTTTCACCGCTTTTAGCCCTAGTTAAAAGAACCGTTGGTGTTGAGATAAAACTCTAAATTTTTTGTTAGCTAACGATAAACCTTTAATACCTATAATTTTCTAGTATTTTCAGACAGAAAAAGGGTTAAAACGAAACATGAAAGGTTAGGTGGTAAAATTTGGAGGCTAAAGGGAGAATAGTTAGAGTTTCAGGGCCTGCTGTTACCGCAGACAACATGACTGGAAGCCAAATGTATGAGCTTGTTAGAGTTGGAGAAGAAAAACTTGTTGGTGAAATTATTAAAATTGAGGGGAATAAAGCAATAATTCAGGTTTACGAGGAGACAGCAGGACTTAAACCTGGAGAACCTGTTGAAAGAACAGGTAGACCTTTATCTGTTGAGCTTGGCCCAGGTATTATTGGTCAAACCTATGATGGTATTCAAAGACCCTTACCTAAAACTCAAGAACTTATTGGACCGTTCTTTAAACGTGGTTTTGCTATCCCATCTTTAGATAGGGATAAAAAATGGGATTTTACCCCCTCCGTAAAGGTTGGGGATAGGGTTGTTGGTGGAGATATCCTTGGAACTGTTCCTGAAACACCACTTGTAACCCATAGGATTCTTGTTCCACCTGATGTTCACGGTACCATTAAAGACATTGTTAAGGAAGGCAAATATACGATAATGGATGAAATTGCAACTGTTGAAACTGAGGCTGGTGATGTTAAACTTAAAATGGTTCAAACATGGCCTGTTAGAAGGGGGAGACCCTATAAGGTTAAGCTTCCACCAGACACACCACTTTTAACTGGTCAAAGAATATTTGACACGTTTTTCCCTATGGTTAAGGGTGGACAGGGAGCAATTCCTGGAGGTTTTGGGACAGGTAAAACTGTTATGCTTCATCAGCTTGCTCAGTGGGCTGATGCTAACGTTGTTATTTATGTTGGTTGTGGTGAAAGAGGAAATGAGATGGCTGAGGTTCTTGAAAGGTTTCCGAAGCTTAAAGACCCTAGGTCTGGCTACCCGTTAATGGATAGAACAATTCTAGTTGCAAACACTTCAAACATGCCTATTGCAGCTAGGGAGGCAAGTATTTATACAGGTATTACTATGGGTGAGTATTTTAGGGATATGGGTTATGATGTAGCCTTAATGGCAGATTCAACCTCACGTTGGGCTGAAGCCCTAAGAGAAATTTCAGGTAGACTTGAGGAGATGCCTGGTGAGGAGGGTTATCCAGCCTATCTAGCCTCACGTCTTTCAGAGTTTTATGAGAGGGCTGGAAGAGTTTTAACTTTAGGTTCAACTGAGAGAATAGGTTCTGTTAGTGTTGTTGGTGCTGTTTCACCTCCAGGAGCAGACTTTTCTGAGCCTGTAACCCAAAACACCCTAAGAATCATTAAGGTTTTCTGGGGTTTGGATAAAACTTTAGCTGAGAAAAGACATTTCCCAGCTATAAACTGGCTTACAAGCTATTCCCTCTACTCTGAAAGCTTAGAGGAATGGTATAGGAGAAACGTTAACCCAGAGTTTCTTGAGCTTAGAGGAAAAGCCTTATGGCTGCTTCAAAGAGAGGAGGAGTTACAGGAGATAGTTAGGCTTGTAGGTCCTGATGCCCTATCCGAAAGTCAAAGAGTAATTTTGGAGGCTGCAAGAATGATTAGGGAAGACTTTTTAATGCAGAGTGCCTACCATCCTGTTGACACCTACTGTTCAATAGAAAAATGTTACAGTATGCTTAGGGTTATTATCAGGTTTTATGAGGAGATGGGGAAGGCTGTTGAACGTGGTGTTCCAATTAAAAGCATCCTATCCCTACCAGTTTTAGAGGATATTGCAAGAATGAAGCTTGCACCATTAGATGAGGCTGTAAAAGTTTGTAAGGAGATTGAGTCTAAAATTAGTGAACAGTTTAACTCGCTTTATACAACCCTTAGGAGATGAGAAATTTTGAGTAAAACAATTTTAACTGGAAAAGAATATTCAACCGTAAAAGAGATAGCAGGACCACTACTTTTTGTTGAAAGAACAACAGGTATTTCCTATGGTGAGGTTGTAAAAATTAGAACACCGACAGGAGAGGAAAGAACAGGGCAGGTTTTAGAGGTTGATGAGAAGAGGGCTATAGTTCAGGTTTTTGAGGGAACCTCAGGTTTAGATGTTACAAAAACCGTTACAAGGTTTACTGGAGACACCCTAAAGTTTCCTGTCTCCCTAGACATTATAGGAAGAATTTTTGATGGAAGCGGTAAACCCATCGATGGAGGACCTGAAATAATACCTGAGGATGAAAGAGATATTCATGGTGCTCCAATAAACCCATATTCTAGAGCCCACCCATCAGAATTCATCCAGACAGGAATTTCAGCTATAGATGGGATGAATACGCTTGTTAGAGGACAAAAACTACCCCTGTTTTCAGGTTCAGGTTTACCCCACAACCTTATAGCTGCACAAATAGCAAGACAGGCTAAAGTTTTAGGTAAAGAGGAGGAGTTTGCTGTTGTTTTTGCAGCTATGGGGATTACCTCTGATGAGGCAAGATTCTTTAGAGAAGACTTTGAAAAGAGAGGTGCTATGGATAGGGTTGTCATGTTTATTAATTTGGCTGACGACCCTGCTATTGAGAGGCTTATTACCCCAAGACTTGCATTAACCGCTGCTGAATTTTTGGCTTTCGACTACGACCTCCACATCCTAGTAATCTTGACAGACATGACTAACTATGCTGAAGCCCTAAGAGAAATTTCAGCTGCAAGAGAAGAGGTTCCTGGAAGAAGAGGCTACCCTGGATACATGTATACAGACTTAGCAACAATCTATGAGAGGGCTGGAAGAATCCATGGGAGGAAGGGTTCAGTAACCCAGATACCCATCCTAACCATGCCTCACGACGATATAACCCATCCGATTCCAGACCTAACAGGATATATTACAGAGGGGCAAATCTATGTTGAGAGAGCTCTCCACATGAAGGGAATTTATCCTCCGATTAACGTTTTACCAAGTCTTTCAAGGCTTATGAATGAGGGTATAGGTAAGGGTAAAACAAGAGAGGAGCATAGGTATGTTGCAGACCAGCTTTACTATGCTTATGCTGAGGGGAGAAGCCTAAGAGAGCTTGTGGCTGTTATTGGTGAGGAAGCCTTAACAGAGAGAGACAGACTCTACCTTGAGTTTGCAGACAGATATGAGAGAGAGTTTATTAATCAGGGTCCCTACGAGGATAGGGATATTGAAAAAACCTTGGATATAGGTTGGAATCTTTTGGCGATGTTTCCTGAAACAGAGCTTAAACGTATAGACCCTGTCTACATCAAGAAGTATCATCCAAAATATAAGGAGAAAAAAGAATCCTAGACAACCATATTTTTTGGCTTTATCTATGTTTGAAAATTTTGAGGCTCTTAAAACTTTACTGTTTGGTTTATCCGTGGTTGTTTTAGGTTTAGCTTTTATTCTTCTTTTTGGGGTTGAAAAAGTTTAATGGGAAAAGTTTAGTTAGCCCAACCGTAAAAATATTTGTTGACTAAAACTTGGTTGAAGAAAAAAACCTTAACCTGCTAAAACAGCTTGTTTTTGATGCTTTTATGGAGTCTGCACCCTACCTTCAAAACCTAGAATGGATAAAAAACGTCTGTTTTAAATGTTTAGATAGGGTTGAAAAACCTGAACAGTTAAAAAGCCTCCTAGAGGAAGAGGTAAAAAAGGAGGAGGATAGGTTTAAAAAGGTTGACCTAAAAATTTTTATGGCTTACTTTTTTAGAGAGTGGCGGAAACGTTTTGGATACAAACCTTAACTTTTTTAGTAAACCAATTCTCCAAGAAATAGAAAGACTTGGAATAAAAAAGTTTACAGAAATCCAAAAGCTTGCCATCCCACCAATTTTAGCTGGAGAAAACGTTTTAGTTATAGCTCCAACTGGTGAAGGAAAAACTGAGGCTGCAATCCTACCAGTTTTTGAAAAGTTTTTGAGGCTTAGAAGCCAAGGTAAAACAGCCCCAATATCGATACTTTACATTACACCCCTTAGGTCTTTAAACAGGGATATTTTTAGGAGACTTGTTAAGATTGGGGAAAGAATTGGGTTAAAGGTTGAGATTAGACATGGAGACACACCCACAAAACTAAGAAAAATTCAGGCTGAGTTTCCACCTGACATGCTTATAACAACACCAGAAACACTTCAAGCAATCCTTGTCGGTAAAAGAATGATAAAACACCTAAAAAACGTTAGCTGGGTTATTGTTGACGAGGTTCATGAGTTAGCTGATGATAAACGTGGAAGCCAGCTTTCACTTGGGCTTGAAAGACTAGCCAGAATAACCGAAAAAGATTTTCAGAGAATAGGGCTTTCAGCAACGGTTGGAAATCCTGAGGTTGTTGGAAGATTTCTTGCTGGTAAAGATAGAAACGTGAAAATTGTTAAAGCAAAAACTTTTAGGTTAATGAAGGTTAAAGTTGAAAACCCAAACCCAAACCAAACAGACGAAAAACTCTCAAAAGAGTTTATGATTCCAGCTGGAACAATAAGCCGTATTAGAAGAATTTTGGAGATTGTTAAAAGCCATAGGTCAACCCTAATCTTTACAAACACAAGAGAACATACAGAGTCTTTAGCCTTAAAAATTAGGATGCTAAATCCAGACTTGGCTTTTGCAGCCCACCACGGCTCAATCTCTAGGGATTCAAGGGTCGAGGTTGAAGAACTAATTAAGAGGGGAGAGTTAAAGGCTGTTGTTTGCACATCCTCACTTGAGCTTGGTATAGATATAGGGTTTATAGACTATGTAATCCAATATCAGTCACCAAAACAGGTTTCAAAAATAATTCAAAGGATAGGTCGTAGCAGCCACACGGTTGAAGGTGAACCTTCAGGATGTATTATAGCTGTATGGTTTGACGACATTTTAGAGTCTGCTGTTATCTTAAGGAAGGCTTTAGTTGAAGAGTTGGAGGAGCCTAAAATCCATTATAATGCTTTAGATGTTTTAGCCCACCAGATTGTGGGGATGGTTTTAACCCACGGCTCCCTAAACGCAAAAGAAATTTATGATACTCTTGTAAAAGCTTACCCCTACACACACCTAAACTTTGAAGATTTTCTTGAAACCCTAAACCAGCTTAAAACCGAGGGGATAATAGGTTTTTATGATGGGAAAGTTTTGGTTAGGTCTCCCCAAAGCTACAAATACTATTTTGAAAACCTTTCAATGATACCTGAGGTTAAACATTATCTTGTTGTTGATAATGTTACAAGAAGAAAGGTTGGCTACCTAGACCAAGAGTTTGTTGCTAGAAACGGGAAACCTAGAAACCAGTTTATTCTTCACGGCTTGGTATGGCAGATTTTGGCTGTGGATGAGGAAAAAGATATTGTTGAGGTTGAGGAGGTTGAACCTACACCAGCAGCCATACCCTCATGGGAGGGGGAAGTTATACCTGTACCTTTCAACATTGCCCAAGAAGTTGGAAAAATTAGGAGAGTTTTGGCTGAGAATGTTTTAGGTGGGGAAACTCCAAAAATTTTGGAAGCCTATCCTATGGATGAAGATTCAAAGGGGAAGGTTGTTGAAACTGTTAGAAGACAGGTTGAGGAGGGTTTTCCTATCCCCCACGACAAAAACATTGTTATTGAAAACTTTGAAAACTATACGGTTATCCATGGTTGTTTTGGTGATAAACCAAACAAAACCTTAAGCCTTCTTCTTGCATCACTCCTAACCTCAAAAACAGGTTTAGAGATTGCTTTCCAATCAGACCCGTATAGGATTGCACTTATTACACCCTATCCTATAGACCCCTACATGGTTAAAAGTCAAATAGAGGCTTTAACAGAGGAGGATGTAGAAAAAGTTTTAGATGTAGTCTTAGACCAGACAAACCTTTTTCTTTGGAGGTTTTGGAATAACGCAAAAAGGTTTGGAGTAGTCTCTAAAAATGCTGAGTATAGGGTTTCTCATGCTAAAGCCTTAGTTAAAGCACTAAAAGACACACCAGTTTATAGGGAAACTCGCCGTGAAATTCTTCTTGAAGACTTAGATGTGGAAAACGTTAAAAAGATAGTTCAGTGGGTTAGGGATGGAGAAATAAAGGTTGAGGTTTCACCTTTAAAGGAGAATCCTTCACCTATAGCCATACCCCTACTTGACAAAATAGCACCACACGACCTTCTAAGACCAGTAAAAGAAAAAGGTGAAATTCTCCCAATTGTAAAGGAAAGATTAAACAGGAAAACTGTTAGACTTATATGTGTTTTTAAGGCAGACTGGGAAACCCTAAGAAGAATATCAAACCTACCAGAAAAAATTAGATGCCCAAAATGTGGTTCAACACTAGTAGCCATAACCCATGAAAACGATAGGGAAACAGGAAAAATTGTTAGAAAAAGGCTTAGTGGGAAAAAGCTTACACCAGATGAAGAAAAAGTTTGGCTTACAACATGGAAAAACGCAAGCCTAGTTCAAACCTATGGAAAAAAGGCTGTGGTGGTTTTGGCTGGAAAAGGTATTGGACCAACCAAAGCAGCAAAAATATTGGCTAAAAAACCTAAAAGTGAGGATGAGTTTTATATGGAGATTTTAAAGGCTGAAAGAGAATATTTAAGAACAAGAATGTTTTGGGATTAGAAAATGCAGAAAAAAGTTTCAGAATATGCTTGTTAGGAAAAGGTTGGCAGCATATGGCTCGGTATTAGGGGAAGCTAAATCTTAACTTTAAACGTTGTATATTTACCTAAGCTTAAGCTTACATTTTTAGTTAAAAACTAGGATAAGGAGCTAAAGAAACTTTACTATCGTATTTTTCTGGATTTCAGTTGTTCCTTCGTATATTTCTGTTATTTTTGCGTCTCTATAGTATCTTTCTACCTCGTTTTCTGCTATGTATCCGTAGCCTCCAAAGATTTGAACAGCCTCGTTTGTAACTTCAACAGCAACCCTAGAAGCATAACACTTAGCCATAGAAGTCAACTTAGGATCTATTCTCCCCCTATCAAAATTCCAAGCCGCCTTATAGGTTAAAAGCCTAGCAGTTTCTATTTTTGTTGCCATTTCTGCTAGTTTGTGTTGGATTGTTTGGAATTCTATGATTTTACGTCCAAACTGCTCCCTTTCCCTAGCATACCTTAAAGCACGATCAAAAGCACCCTGAGCAATCCCTACAGCTTGAGCTGCAATTTGGATTCTGCTTTCATCAAAAAACTCTAACGTGTAATAAAAACCCTTATTTTCTTCTCCAATAAGGTTTTCAGCTGGAACCTCAACATCGTTAAAGGATATTTCAGCTGTTGGAGAAGCCCTTATACCCATCTTATTCCCTATTTTTGTTGTTTCAAGTCCTTTAACACCCTTTTCAACTATTATTAGGCTTTGACCTCTATAGGTTGGTTTTGCTTCAGGGTTTGTTTGGCAAAGTGTAACTATAAAGTCGGCTATGGTTCCGTTGGTTATGAAGGTTTTTGTTCCGTTAATTATGTAGCTACCACCAACCCTAGAGGCTTTTGTGGATAAAAAGGTAATGTCGCTTCCATGTTCAGGCTCAGTGAAAGCACCAGCAGAAATAGCCTTCCCCCTGCAACCAAAGGTAAAAATTTTTTCTTTTGGTCTTCGTTTCCCTTTCTAAGGATAATTTCTGAGGCGAAGCTTGTTAGGGATAAGGCTACACCAATACTTGAGTCAACCCTACAAAACTCCTCAATCACCAAAACATTCTCAAAAACACCGAAACCTTGACCCCCATACTCCTCAGGAAAATGGATACCAATAAATCCTAGTTTACATGCCTTTTTCCATAGCTCATAGGGGAATTCCCCCTTCTGGTCATATTCTAAGGCTTTTTCTTTGGTGAATTCTTTTTGGGTGAATTCTTGAACAGCTCTTCTAATGTCTTTTTGTTCTTCTGTTAACTCAAAATCCAAGATTTAAATCCCCAGGCTCCATTTTTCTTTTAACTCTAATATGGGTGAAGTTAAGACTTAAATGTTTAATTTTTTGTTTGAGAATAAAAGTTGTGGTTGGCTGGTTGGTATGGAAAACCTTTTAAAACAGCAAACGGTAAGGGAGGCAAAGCTTTATAGGAGGCTTGGAAACGGAAAGGTTGAATGTATTCTTTGTGAACGTAGGTGTGTTTTGGGTG
>QMXD01000002.1 GCA_003661965.1 Candidatus Hecatellales archaeon | reverse complement strand
TTCCAAACCCAAGATCCATAAGCTCCTCAACATCAGCATTACATTCTACAACCCAATCAAAACCTGTTATTCCTAAGTCGTATCTTCCCTCTTCAACAAGTGGACTTATATTTTGGGCTCTATGAATCCTCATTTCAACCTCAGGGTCGTTTGACATGACAAGATAGGATCTTTCACTAACAATTTTAAGTTCGTAGCCAGCTTGGGTGAGAAGATTTTTTGTCCCTTCCCATAGGTGTCCTTTGGGTATGGCTATTTTAAGCTTAGACATCCCATATCCACTTCTAAAAGAAGGTTAAAGCAAACATTAAAATCTTTCCTCTAAAAGGGAACATTGTAAACTTAAGAGTAAAACTTTAATTTTTGGATTTTAAAGCTTTTCTGAGGAAAATATGGGAGTTTGAAGCTAGAATGTCTAACAAAAACTTTTCTGCAAGTCATGAGGTTGAGGTTGAAGGACATCTTATAGACTCGATGATTCTTTCGAGGATATGGGACCGTATAATGGAGTTGGGTGGAGACTTTGAGGTTTTAGAGTTTAGGGTTGGAAAAAGAAAAACCGATTATAGCTATGCTAAAATGCTTGTTAAGGGGAGAGATGAAAACCATCTAAACTTTATTCTTGAAGAAATTTTTAGGCTTGGAGCGGTTCCATGTAAAATTGAGGAAGCCAAATATAAGCCTGCACCAGCCGACAAAATTCTTCCAGAAGACTTCTACTCGACAACAAACCATCCAACCTACGTCTATATTAACGGTAGATGGATTGAAGTTGAAAATTTGATGATGGATAAGGTTATAGTTGTGGAACCTGAAAAAGGTAAAGCCTACTGTAAAGCCATGGGTGAAGTTAAAAAAGGAGACCTAATAGTTGTTGGGGAGACAGGAATAAAGGTTAGACCTCCTGAACGTCCAAGAGAAAGCATAGGAATCTTTAAGTTTATGAGTAGTGAAGCATCACCAGAAAAACCCTCAACCTCGATAATTAGGAGGATAGCCCAAGACATCTACGAAATCAAGAAAAACGGGGGGAAAATTGTTGTTGTGGCAGGACCTGCAGTTATCCATACTGGTGCTGGAGACTCTCTTGCAAGCATGATAAGGATGGGTTTTGTGGACGCCCTACTTAGCGGTAATGCTTTAGCTGTTCATGATGTTGAAGCAGCCCTCTACGGAACCTCTCTTGGAATATCTTTAAAAGAGGGGATTGCATCCTTAAAAGGTCATAGAAACCATATTGCAGCAATAAACGAGGTTTATAAGGCTGGAGGTCTCTATGAGGCTGTAAAAAAGGGGATAATCAAAAAAGGTGTAATGTATGAGTGTATAAAAAATGGGGTTCCGTTTGTTTTAGCAGGTTCTATTAGGGATGATGGACCCCTACCAGAGGTTATTACAGACATGGTTGAAGCTCAAAAAAGGTATAGGGAGATTCTTAAAGATGTTTCCATGGTTTTAATGTTTTCTACGGCTCTCCACTCTATAGCTGTGGGTAATATGATACCTTCAACTGTTAGGGTTGTATGTGTTGACATAAACCCTGCAACAGTAACAAAGCTTCTTGATAGAGGCTCTATGCAAGCCATAGGAGTAATCTCGGATATAGGAACCTTTCTTCCACTCCTAGCCAGAGAGCTAGAAAACCTAAAAGGGTGGAGAGCTTAAAGGTTTTAAGATGGTTAGGGTTCAAGCCTATCCCTATCCCTTGGGAAAAGAACACATTCACGTATGTTTTCTCTCCCAGTAAGAACCATTAAAAACCTACCTAAACCTAAAGCCCAACCTGCATGAGGAGGCATACCCCAATCAAAAACCTTAAGATGGGAACTAAAACTTTCAGGGTTTAAATCCTGCTCCCTCAACCTTTTAACCAAAAGCTCCTTATCATGGATTCTGGTCCCTCCAGAAGCAAGCTCTATCCAGCTATACATTAGGTCAAAAGCCTCACAAACCTCAGGTTTATCGTCTCTAGGTTTTATGTAGAAAGGTTTAGATTTTGTGGGCCAGTCAACGATAAAATAGTATTCTTCACGGTGAATTTCACCTAAGGCTCTTAGGGCTGGTGTTGGTATATCCTCCCCCCAACTAACAGGAAAACCTTTTTTCTCTAAAACCTTTAAAACCTCGTCGTAGGTGTAGCGTCGAAAGGGTTGAGGTGGAATCTTAATTTCACGTTTTAAGATTTCAAGCTCTTTTTGACATTTTTCTTTTACCTCTTTTAAAACAAAAACTATAAGGTTTTCAAGAAGCTCTACAACATCCCTCCAATCAACAAAAGCCTGCTCAATATCAACAGAGATAAATTCTGCAGTATGTCTTGTTGTTCTTGACTCTTCAGCCCTAAAAAACGGAGCAATCTCGTAAACCTTCTCAAAAACAGAGGTTAACTGCTCCTTGTAAAGTTGGGGACTTTGGGCAAGAAAAGCCTCCCTATCAAAATATACGACAGGGAAAAGTGCAGCCCCCCCTTCTGTTGCTGTTGCTATTATTTTTGGTGTTTGAACCTCTATAAACCCTTGCATCTCAAAAAATTTTCTTATCGAGGATAAAACTTGGTGGTTTATCCTAAAGATAGCCCTATTTTCAGGTCTTCTAAGGTCAAGAATTCTTGCATCAAGTCTTACATCAAGGTCTGCTGGTATCCTACCTGTAGGGTCTAATGCAAGTGGATGTTTAGCATAATTTAAAACTTTAATTTCTTCAGGGAAAATTTCAACCCCACGTTGGGCTTTATCACTTTTTTTAACAACCCCCCTAACCCCTATAACAGACTGTTTTTTTAATCCATTAACCTTCTCAAAAACCGTTTGGCTTACAGTTTTAGCTGGAACTGTTATTTGGATTTCTCCTTCACGGTCACTTAAAACAATAAACTTCATTTTTCCAAGGTCTCTAACTGTTTGAACCCATCCAAAAACAGTAACAGTTTGACCGTCAAGGTTAGGGGTTATTTCACTTGAAAAATGGGTTCTTCTCCAATCTTCAAGCTTATCCATATACAAAAAGCCTCCAATGGTTTAACGGTTAGGCTTTACAGTGTTAAACAAATCCTAGTATAGGCTAAAATAAATAATTTTGCTGAGGAAGCCTCCTCAAACAACCCTTGACCTTGGACTTTCAAACTCAACCCTTAAAGTCATACCCATAATGTTTTTTGCAAACTCCTTTAAAACGTTAATATCGCTCGGAAGCTTTCTTATATCCTTTCTTGGTATAACAACCTTTGTCTCCTCAGAACCGTCTGGAAGCCAAACCTTGTTGATGGTTAGGATTGAAGCTGGAGCAAAAAGGTATTCAAGAAAACGTCTAGGCTCATCGTTGTAAGCCAATATTCTTATCCTCCTTTTACCAGTCTTCTCAGAAATTTCACGTAGGATTTTCCCACCATAGCTAAGGATTTTTGAAACATCACTTTTATCAACAAGGATGACAAGGTTGTCTCCAGATTCTATGGCTTTATGGAAGTATACTGTTTGAAGTGCAGGATACTTGTTTTCAAGTTCAAGCAAAATTTTTGCAACTTTAAGGTCTAGCTGGGAGACTTCCCCAGACCTAACCTTTTCCTCACATTTTGGACATAATATACCACTTTTAAGGTCTACGGCACATATTTTGGTTAACATTATTGTCATATGTTAAAAGAATGGTTGAATATTTAGAGTTTATGGTAACCTAAATTTCTATGGTTTGAAGGTCTCTGGCAAGAATAATTTTACCTTTAAACTCTTTTGATGCTTGTTTAACATATTCCTCCTCGTTTTCAACGTTGTTTGGGAAAAAGTGGGTAAGAACAAGTATGTCTACATTAGCCATCCTAGCAATCTTCCCAGCCTGAGAGGCTGTAGAATGGTTTGTTAGGGAGGCAAGCTCCTTCTGCTCGTCAAGAAAGGTTGTATCATGGATTAAAACGTTACAGTTTGAGGCGAAGTTTGCAAGAGGCTTATAAAACCTTGTATCCCCACTATAACATACACTTTTACCGTTTCTTTCAATCCTGTAAGCCAAATTTTTTGGTTTATGTTTGGTTAAAAAACATTTAATTTCACCTATTTCTTCTCCTCCCCTAAGCGATGTGAACCTTAGGTTAAAAACAGTGTAGGATTCAGGTGTTTTCATGGTTTTTAACATGCCTTTAACAACCTTTTCTATCCTCCCATAACCCATTATTTCGATAGGCTCCCTATACCCTTCAAGCTCCAAAGCCCAAAGCAAAGGAACAAGGTCGCTTATATGGTCAGCATGATAGTGGGATATGAGAATTTTTTTAATGTTTGATAGGTTTACACCCATCTTTCTAAGGTTTTTAACAGCACCTGACCCACAATCTATCAAAATATCCTCATCTATCAAAAAACATGCACAACAACGTTGCCTAGTTACAGCCACTCCACCGGAACCCACAAAAGTTATACGCAAGAATTTTCACCTAAACAGCATAAATATAACAAGCCTTACCCAACTAAAAAAATATGTGGTTTTTGTTTATCTTAACCTCTACAGCCATAATCTACCTTGAAAGCAATATTTCAATAGTGCTAACGTTTGTTGGAAGCCCTCCTTCCTCAGAAGCTATCTGTTCAGTGCCTATCTTTATGTCTTTAACCTTCACATCTTGAAGAAAACGTCTACGAACTATTTCAACAACATCAACAGCCCTAGAAATCGCTCTACCCCTAGCCTTAATACAGACTTCAGGCTCTGTCTGGAACAGTGTTAAAGCCGCTAACACATAGTTCATTACAGGTTTTTTGCCAACTAGGATACTGTTTGTTTGAGACATTTTCCAGTTCTCCGTAGCTGTTGTTGACTCCCTGCTGACAACCTAATACTGATACAATTCAAAGATAAGTATGTTACGGTTTAATAAAGCTTAAGCCTAACTATATATTTTAAAGTTTAACCCAAAGTTTAATGTTAGAGGGGAGGAGAGCAGGAAGTGAAGCTTTTTGAGTTTGAAGCAAAAAACATTTTTCAAAAGTATGGTATTCCAACACCAAAAGGGAAGGTTGTAACCACACCTAAAGATGCTGAAAGCGCTGCTAAAGAAATAGGAAAACCCGTTGTTTTAAAGTCTCAGATTCTTGTGGCTGGAAGAGGGAAGGCTGGAGGCATTAAACCTGCATCAAACCCTGAAGAAGCCTACCAGATAGCCTCAAAAATGTTGGGTAGCCTAATTAAAGGTTTAAGGGTTGAAAGCCTACTTGTTGAAGAAAAACTTGATATTGTTGATGAGTATTATGCGTCGGTAACTGTTGATAGGTCTGCTAGAAGCTATGTTGTTTTAGCATCAACCGAGGGTGGAGTTGATATTGAGGAGGTTGCAGAAAAATCTCCAGAAAAAATAGTTAGGCTTAATGTGGATCCTCTTTATGGGTTTGCCGAGTTTCATGCAAGAAAAATTGTTAAAAAGCTTGGTTTTGGTGGAAAAGATTTAAGAACTTTCTCAAACATAATTTACAGCCTCTACAAGATAACTATGGATTATGATGCTGAACTTGTTGAGTCAAACCCTCTAGTTAAAATCTCGGATGGAAGTTTTGTGGCTGCTGATGCAAGAATAATAATTAACGATGATGCACTTTTTAGACATAAAGAGTTTAGTGAAAGAGCATTTTTAGAGTATGGCGAAAGAGAGGCTGAAGCCAGAAGACATGGTTTATCCTATGTTGACCTTACAGGAAACATTGGGTGTCTTGTTAACGGTGCTGGTTTAGCTATGGCAACAATGGACCTAATTAAGACTTTTGGTGGAGAACCTGCAAACTTTTTGGATATTGGTGGTGGTGCAAGAGCAGAAATTATTAAGGAGGGTGTAAAAATTCTTTTATCAAAACCTGATGTAAAGGTTGTGCTTGTAAATATACTTGGTGGTATAACAAGATGTGATGAGGTTGCAAGAGGGATACTTGAGGCTCTTAGGGAGACAGGTGTTAAAAGACCGCTTATTGTAAGACTTGTTGGGACAAGGGAGGAAGAAGGTAGAAAAATTTTGGAGGATGCTGGTATCAACGTTTTTAAGGATGTTGAGGAGGCTGTTAGGGAGGCTGTAAAAACGGTTAGGGGGTGAAGGGTTGGGTATAATTGTCGGAAAGGATACAAGAGTTGTTGTTCAAGGTATAACTGGTAGAGAAGGAAGCTTCCATACAGAGCTTATGCTTAAATACGGAACAAAAATTGTTGCTGGAACAAGTCCAGCTAAAGGTGGAACAACCATTCAAGGAATCCCTGTATATGATACCGTTGAGGAGGCTGTTCAAAAAGAGAAAGCAAACACCTCGATAATTTTTGTTCCAGCAGCTTTTGCGAAAGACGCAATATTAGAGGCTTTAGATGCAGGTATAAAAACAATAGTTGTTATTACTGAGGGGATTCCGGTAAAAGACACAATCGAGTGTATTGCAAAAGCAAAAATGGAAAACGCAACAATCATAGGTCCAAACACACCAGGAATAATAAACCCAAACGAGAAGGTTAAGGTTGGAATAATGCCAAACCACATGTTTTCCCTTGGAATAATCGGTATTGCTTCAAGAAGCGGAACTTTAACCTATGAGGTTGCATGGGAAATAAGCAAAATAGGGTTTGGACAAAGCACATGTTTAGGTTTAGGTGGAGACCCTGTTACAGGATTAAACTTTGTTGAAGTCTTGGAAATGTTTAAAGATGACAAAGAAACTAGAGCTGTTGTTTTAATCGGTGAGATTGGTGGAAATGCCGAGGAGCTTGCGGCAAAATATGTTGAAGAGGTAAAGTATCCTAAACCTGTTGTTGCCTATGTGGCTGGTAGAACAGCCCCCCCAGGTAAAAGGATGGGTCATGCTGGAGCAATAATTATGGGTAGGGTTGGAACAGCCCAAACAAAAATTGAAGCGTTTAAGGCTGCTGGTGTTTCTGTTGCTGAAACACCCTTCGACATAGCAAAAATATTAAAAGAAAAACTTAAAGGCTAGAAAACATTTTAGAAAAAAGGCTGAAAGAAAACAGGTTAGAGGCTAAAAACCTTGCCAGTTACAGACTTTTTAAAACGAACCCTAGCCCAACAACATAGACTATACTATAAAATATGTAGAAAATGTGGAGCAAGAAACGCTCCAACAGCCTGGAAATGTAGAAAATGTAAAAGCACAAACCTTAGATGGAAAAAAAGAGAGCTTGGAGCTAAAAAGTAATAGTTTTTTCCAATCTAACCCCTAAAATTTTTAGACAGCCAAGATTATAGAAGATAAAGGGGAAAGGCTAGGTTTTATTTTAGGGCCGGTGGTCTAGAGGCTATGACGACGCCCTCACACGGCGTTGGTCGCAGGTTCGAGTCCTGCCCGGCCCACCAAAAATTTTTTGCGGGGGTAGCCAAGCCAGGTTAAAGGCGCAGGATTCAGGATCCTGTCCCGTAGGGGTTCAGGGGTTCAAATCCCCTCCCCCGCATCCTATTTTAACTAGGGTTGAGTTAAAAATTGGTCCTCCACCTATTTTTTGGGTGTGGTCTGGGGTTATCAGGTTTTTTGGTTTTTTGTTTAGGTCTAAACCATGTTTAGGAGTCCATAAAACTCCTTGTGGAACCTTGTCTGTTATTATGGCTTTTAGCCTTATTTTTCCAAGCCTATTGGAGAGAACTAAAATGTCTCCGTTTTTTATTCCGTGTTTTTCTGCATCTTTAGGGTTTATGTGTGCTATTGGAGGTATAAAACCATAAACTTCTTGGAATTGTGTGTGGGTGTAGGTGGGGAGGGAACTGCTAAGAAGAATAAACCAGTTTTTTCTTTTGGTTTTTGGTTGGATGGGTAAGGGATTGTAGCCTAGCTTTTTAGCTCTCCTAGAATAAAACTCTATTTTTCCTGATGGTGTTTGATACTCCTTCTTTGGTTTTACATCTATTTTTACGGTTTTTCCTCCCCTTATTTTTTCTGTAAGGTTTTTTCCTAGAACTTTTTCTATAGTCTTCCATGGATTCTCATATAGCCATCTGTTTTTTAGTTTAAGCTTTTTAGCTATTTGTTTTGAAACCCATAACTCGTCTTTGCTTTCGCCTAGAGGCTTTATAGCCCTTAAAGATTTTCTTGTGTATGGGTGGCTGTAGGAAACCACTATGTCCTCTTTTTCTAGGTAGGTTGGGGCTGGTAAAACAACATCAGCATGTTTGGCTGTTTCAGTCCAGTGGGTTTCATGAACAACAACAAAAACATCCTCTCTTAAAAGACCTTTCCTAACCGAGGCTTGGTTTGGGAGAGAAACAGCAGGATTCATGTTGTAGATGTATACAAACTTAAACTCGCCTTTCTCTAAAAGTTTCCCTAGGGAGACTTGGCTAACCGTGTGAATCCTTTTGCGTGTTAAACTTTCACCAGTTAAAAGTTTAAGGTTTAGGTTCCAGCCTTGATTGTTACTGTAGTAGAAGCCTCTATGAAGACCTATTAGGGCTGGTAGAAGGGAAACAGCTCTAACAGCCTCAGCACCACAAAAACTTTTCTGGAGACCTAAACCAACCATTATAAGGTTAGGCTTTAAACTCCAATACATTTCACAAAACTTTTTAATGGTCTCCCAGCCTACACCAGTATACCTTTCAACTCTAGTGGGAGACCATTTTAAGGCTTCCCTCCTAAACTCTTCAAAACCATAAGTCCATCTACCAATAAACTTATGGTCAACCATACCGTTTTTTATCAGACATCTAGCAACACCATAAACAAAAGCAACATCTGTTTCTGGTTTTAACCGAACCCATAAATCAGCTTTTTCAGCCGTAATGGTTTTTCTAGGGTCTACCACAACAATTTTACAGCCTTTTCTTTTAGCCTTCAGGGTTAGATGCCACTGGTGTGGGGAGCTTACAGCAGCATTAAAACCCCCAAAAAACTATCAACCTCATTTTTGGGATTTCTTCAGGTTGGGTTCCATAGCTTAAACCGTAGTGTAGGCTTATGGCTTCATGTCCAGACCTGCTACATATACTGTAGTCTGTTTTTGTTGCTCCTATAGCATACCATATTCTTTGTGCCATATACCATGTGAAAAACCCCATGTTTCCAGCGTACTCTAGGTGGAGAACCTTTTTTGAGCCGTATTTTTTAAGTGTGTTTTTTAGCTTTGAAACGATAAGGTTTAGGGCTTTACTCCATGATACCCTTTTAAAGCCACCATAAGGTTTTTTTCCGTCTCTAATGTGTGGATATAAAACTCTTTGGGGGCTGTAGGTTCTTTCATGGTCTTTTAATCCTCTTGGACAGAGAAAACCGTCTGTAATAGGGTTTTCAGGGTTACCTTTAACACCAATTATTTTTCCATTTTTCTTTAAAGCAAGAATAAAACATGTATCGTAACAGTCTCTTGGACAAACAGTTTTAACAAAACTTTTATTTTTACCTATTTTTCACCACCAAACCGCAGAAATAAATGTTAATAAAAGTGGAAAATTGATTGCTTCTAAAGGTTAGGCTTTAACTGTTTTTTGGGCTGCTGTTTTTATTGCCTCCATAAGGTCTTCTTCACAAATATGCATTGTTACTATTGGTATGGTTACAAAGTCTTTTACAAGCTCACTAACTATGGGTGCACAAACAATTACTGTTGCACCCTCTTTTTCAGCTTTAACAGCAGCCTTTAAGACATCTTCAATGGTTATGGCTGAATATTCACGGATTGGTATTTTTATTTTACCCGTATGAATAACTCTTGTTTTAATTTCGTCTAGGGTTGTTCTTGCAGCAATAACAGCGACAAAAGGTTCACTAAAACCTCCACCCTCAATTCTACTAACTGTTTTAACTATTTGTCTAAAGGTTGAAAGTCTTAAGTCACGTTTTTCTTCTAATATCTTGTTTAGGGTGCTTAAAGGGATACCAGAATTTTTGCTAAACTCTCCCACGGTTAAACCTAACTGTTTAATTTTAGTTTTTAGGGTTTTAGCGAATTCTTCGTTTGAGGTTAAACCAGCTTTTACAAGTTCCCAACCACACAATTGTACATCATCTCATAAAAATTATCCTTAAAGTGACGGTAAAGAATACTAGATTGGGGAAAATATATATTTTGCTGTCCCTAATAGATTTTTAAGCTAACATGTTAAAACACCTATGGTGAAAAATGTTGGATAAAAGGAAGGTTATGGTTGGACTAGCTATAGGTATACTTCTTTTTTCCATTCTTGGATATTTTATGGTTTTTGAGGTTAAAAGGGAGGCTGAAAAGCTAACTCCTGTTAGGATAGGCTATATTTCCACAGACATTCACCATTTAGCCTTTTTTGTAGCCTACTATAAGGGTTGGTATGAGGAGGAGGGTATAAAACCAGTAAGAATGGAGTATCTTTACGGTATGCCTGAAATGATGGCTTTTAAGGCTGGTGAGCTTGACGCTGGATATGTTGGAATTGTACCTGCAATAATAGCAAAAGCAAAAGGTGCAAACCTTGTTGTGGTGGCTTCAGCAAACCTTGAAGGTTCAGCTATAGTGGCAAAACCAGAGATAAAAAACGTTTTTGAGCTTGATGGAAAAACTGTGGGGACACCTGGTTTAGGGTCTATTCAAGACTGTATGATTAGGATGGTTGAAGAAAGGTTTAATCTTAGGATGAATGTTAAACATTACAAGTTTTCAGATTTACCTTTGCTTTTAGGGAGGGGTGAAATTGATGCGTATATTGATTGGGAGCCTTTTTGTGCTGAGGCTGTTATAAAAAAGATTGGACATATAATTTATACTTCTCACGATATTCTACCTAACCATCAATGTTGTGTTTTTTATGTTTCTGGGAAGCTTTTAAAGGAAAAACCTGAAATAGCTAAAAAGCTTGTTAGGGTTCATGTTAAGGCTATGAGGTTTATTAGGGAAAACCCTGAAGAAGCCAAAAAAATTTTTTCGGAGATGACTGGGAAACCCTTAAACGTTGTTGATGAATGTTGGGGTAGGATGGTTTGGGATTACCATGTAAACGTTAAAAGCATAAAAATTTTTGTTCCCTTCCTTATAGAACAAGGAAAAGTTTCTGCTAGAGATATTTCTGATGTTGATAGGTTTGTGGAAAGCCTTGTTAACACAAAACTTCTAGCTGAGGTTGAAAAATCTTAGGTTAGGGAAAAATATGGCTTCAAAGTTTTTGGGGAAAAGTTATAAAACGTTTTTGAATAATTTTGTTTCCCTCACAATATTCCTTTTTCTCTGGGAAATTTTATCCATAACCATTTCTTCACCGTTTTTTCCAAACCCACTAGATGTTTGGGAGGCTTTTCTTATTCTGCTTTTAAAGGGTGATGTTGAAGGGATAAGTCTAACAACCCATATTGTTGCAAGTGTTTCACGTGTACTCTTAGGTTTTGGTTTAGCTGTGGTTACAGGTATACCTTTAGGTTTGGTTATGGGTTTAAAAAGGGTGGCATACGGTTCTGTTAGGTCTATACTTGAACCTTTAAGGTTTATACCTCCAATCGCATGGATACCTTTAGCAATAATTCTTTTAACGGGTTGTGCTAGATATATGCTTATTATTTGGCTTGGAGCCTTTTTCCCTATCCTACTTAACACTATGGCTGGTGTTCAAACTGTAAATCCTACCCTTATCGATGTTGCTAAGGTTTTTGGTGCTGATAAAAAAACTATTGTGGTTAAAACTGTTTTTTCAAATGCTTTACCAGAGGTTTTTGCAGGTATGAGGATTGGTTTGGGTGTTGGGTGGATGTGTATTGTTGCTGCTGAAATGATTGGTGGGGAGATGGCTGGTTTAGGCTGGCTAATCCTAAAATATGGTGAACTTTTAAACGTTTCAGGTATGATTGTTGGTATGGTTTTGATAGGTATTATTGGGCTTCTTATGAATGAAACCTTTCTAAGGGTTGAAAAAAGAGTTTTTAGGTGGCGTAGAGAGGTAACCCTATGAAATATAAGGTTGAGGTTGAAAAAGTTTCAAAGTTTTTTGTTAACCCTAACGGTGAAAGGCTTCAGGTTTTAGATAACATTTCCTTTAAGGTTTATGATGGAGAATTTTTATGTTTTGTTGGGCCTTCAGGATGTGGGAAAACAACCTTACTAAGGATTATAGCTGGACTTGAAAAGCCCTCCTCTGGGAGGGTTAGGGTTGAAGGTGAAACACCAAACCCTAAAAAGATTAGGATAGGGTTTGTTTTTCAGGAGGAAGCCTTATTTCCTTGGAGGAATGTTTGGGATAACATAAAATTTGGTTTGGAGGTTAGGGGAAACTACAACCCTAAAATTGTGGAGGATGTTGTTAGGCTTGTCGGCTTGGAGAACTTTAAATCTTACTATCCACATCAGCTTTCAGGTGGGATGCGTAAAAGGGTTGCTATTGCAAGGGCTTTAGCTGTAAACCCCTCAATAATTTTGATGGATGAACCTTTTGGAGACCTAGATGCACAAACAAGATGGATAATGCATAAGGAGCTTTACTCTATCCATGAAAAACTAAAAAAGACAACCATACTTGTAACCCATAATGTTGAGGAGGCAGTTTATCTAGCTGACAGAGTTCTTGTTTTAACAAGAAGACCAGCAAAGGTTAAAAAAGAGATATTTATTGGCTTGGAGAGACCTAGAAACAAGCTTAGCAGCCAGTTTATAAGGTTCAGGGAAGAGATAATAGGTTTTCTTAGGGAGGAGGTCCCTGAAATCTAACCAATAGAAATAAATAGTTGGTCTTCTGGAAAAAATAAAAAAGGGTGACCGGTATGAATTCTTCAGCCACAACAAAAACAACAGCTGTCCTAGTTGCCCTAATAATCGTTGTTGCTGTTGTTGCTGGTGTTGGAGGCTATTTTGCTGGACAATCAGCAGGATACGATGCAGGATATAAGGCTGGATACGATAAGGGTGTTATGGCTGGTGGAGCAAAAGCCTACGAGAAAGGTAAAAGTGAAGGGTATAAGGCTGGATATGAGACAGGATACAAGGAGGGGCTTAAAGCTGGAAAACCTAAGGGTCCAACCCTACCAGACAAGATAAAAATAGGTTCTTTAATGTGTCTTAGCGGTTTTCTAGGACCTATGGGTCAAAAGATTAAGCTTGGTGTTGAATTGGCTGTAAAAGAGATTAACAGGAAGGGTGGTATTGCTGGAAGACCTGTTGAACTTATAGTGGAGGATACTGCTACAGACCCTAAAACAGCTCTTGAAGCCTTTAAAAAGCTTGTTGAGGTTGATGGTTGTAAGGTTGTTATAGGTCCTATGGCAAGCCCTGAGGTTATGGCGATAGGTAAATATGCAAACGAGAGGAAGGTTGTTGTAATTTCACCTACAGCCACCTCACCAAAAATAACCACAGAATTCCCAGACGACTACATATTTAGAACTGTTGGAAGTGATGCTTTACAGGGAAAAGCCTTAGCAGATACTGCTCTTAAGAAAGGATTTACAAAGATTGCAACCCTAGTCTTAAACAACCCATACGGTATAGGTATAGAGGAAAAAGCAAAAGAGGTTCTTGGAGACAAGATTGTTCTTTCAATCAGATACGACCCAACAAAAATGGACTTTAGAACAGAGCTTTCACAGATTAAGGATGCTGGTGTTGAAGCTGTAATTTATGTTGGATGGTATGAGGATGGACAGGTTATGTTTAGACAGGCTTTAGAGATGGGGTTAGACAATATTCAATGGATTGCTGCTGAGGGTGTTTACGGTGAACCCATGTTTAAGGTTGCTGATGCTGCTGAGTTTATGAAGAGAGCTGTAATAGGAACAAGACCAATAGCTCCAACTGGACTGATAACCTACAAGCTGTTTGCTGAAAGCTTTAAGAAGGAGTATGGGAAAGCCCCAACAATGTATCAGGATACAGCCTACGATGCAACAATGCTTGCAGCCTTAGCCATAGCCTACGCTGGACAATATGATGGTGCAAAGATTAAGGATGCCCTACAATATGTTAGCCAATACTATATTGGTGCAACAGGACATAAGATGTTTGACAAGAATGGAGACCAGCTAACCCAATTCTATGAGATATGGAAAGTTGAAAAGGTTGATGGAAAGTATAAGTTTGTCGGTATTGGAAGATGGCCTTAAAACCAAACCCCAATAAAAACCTTTTTTGGTGTTATTTTTGGTTGTTGTTAATTGGCTTCAAGTGTTGTTTAATTCGGCTGTTACAGGTAGCCTATACCTGCTTGCTGCTGTAGGTTTAACCTTAACCTACGGTTTAACAAGATTCCCAAATTTTGCTCATGCAGAGTTTATGGCTTTAGGGGCTTATGCAGGCTACACCATAGCTGAACAGCTTAAACTTGGTTTTCCCTACTCGTTTATTGCAGCCTTTATTTCCTCAGCAGCCTTAGGAGCAGCATCCTACCTCCTAGTTTTTAGACCTTTAACCCATAGGGGTGCAACAATCATCCATTTGATGGTTGCATCTATAGGGCTTGATTTTTTTGTTAGACATTTAATTAAGCAGGTTTGGGGTGGGGAACAGCTTTCTTTTAGGATGGTTTGGCCCTATTTTGATGTTGGACCTGTTAGGATTACAGGTTTATGGGTTGCTCTTATTCTTTCAGCCATAGTTATGGTTGGGGTTATGCATATAGTGTTAACTAGGACTAGGCTTGGAAAAGCTATAAGGGCTTCAGCAAACAATCCTGATTTGGCTATGGCTTCTGGTGTTGATGTTGAAAAAATAGCTTTGGTTGTTTGGATTGTTGGTGCTGCTTTAGCTGGGGTTGGAGGTCTTTTTAGGGCTGCGGATACAAGGCTTGTTCCCCTTATAGGTTGGGAGATTCTGCTTCCAGCTTTTGCTGTTGTAATTTTGGGTGGTATAGGAAGTTTTTATGGGGCGCTTATAGCAGCCTACGTTATAGGTTTAGCTGAAAATTTTGGTGTTGTTTTTCTTGTAATGTTTAAGCTTTCAACAGACTATAAGTTTGCTATAGCCTTCCTAATCCTAATTTTAACTCTAATCCTTAAACCTTCAGGTTTTGGAAGGCTTTTTGGTGAGGGAGGTAAGGTTGTCTGAGCCTTTAATCTACGTGTTAGACATGGCTGTTTTTGTAGGTATATTTGCTATTTTGGCTGTTAGTTTAAACCTTGAATATGGGTTTACAGGTTTAGCAAACTTTGGTAAGGTAGCGTTTTTTATGGTTGGAGCTTACACATCCTCAATTTTGGCTAACATGGGTTTCCCATATTTGGCATGTATAACCGTAGCAACCTTCGCTGCTGGTTTTGTAGGTTTTGTAGCATCCCTACCAGCCTTAAAACTTCAAGCAGACTATCTTGCAATCGTAACCTTGGCGTTTGGGGAAATTTTAAGGTTTATATTTAAAAATGAGGAGTGGATTGCTGGAGGAGTTCAAGGTATAACCGTTCCCTCAGCCATAACAATTACAGGTGTCCCAATCCAAACCATGATGCTTATCCAGCTTACAATAGTTTACGCTGCCTTAGCCATATGCTATTTTATAGCTCAAAGGGTTGTTAACTCACCCTACGGTAGAACCATAAGAGCAATTAGGGAAGATGAGCTTGCAGCCCAAGTTTTAGGGAAAGACGTTTTTAAGTATAAGGCTCAAATGTTTACGTTAGGTTCAGCTATGGCTGGGGTTTCAGGAAGCCTATTTTCCCAGTATGTAAGGTTTATCGACCCCTACACGTTTGAACCTATCCTCACCTTTACCGTATGGATGATGGTTATTCTTGGAGGACCAGCCAACAATCTTGGTGTTATTTTAGGGGCTGTTTTTGTTCAAGCCCTAGAAAGAGGAGCAAGAATAGCTAAAGACTATCTTTTGCTTCCTGTTGACCCACACAACCTAAGGGTTATGATAATCGGAATCCTTATAATCCTTATATTGATGTATAGACCTCAAGGCTTATTTAGGGAAAGTAAGGTTAAAACACCAGCCTTAGAGGTTGCATCGAAATGGAAAAAACGATCCTAAAAACAGAAAACCTGACAAAAAGTTTTGGAGGTCTTAAGGCTGTAGATAATGTAACCCTTACGGTTAAAGAAAACAGTATTACAGGTTTAATAGGTCCAAACGGCTCAGGAAAAACAACACTTTTTAACACTATTTCAGGGGTTTATAAGCCTGAAAGGGGAAAAATCTATTTTAACGGTGAAAGGATAGATGGGTTAGCACCCTACAAGATTTATGAAAAAGGTCTTGCAAGAACCTTCCAAACCCCAAGACTCTTCCAAAAGCTAACAGTACTTGACAACATGATGGTTTCATGCCGTAGCCACCCTGGAGACAAAATTTTAAACGTTTTCCTTAAAAAACGTAGATGGTCTGAGGAGGAGGAAAAACTGGCTGAAAAAGCTCTTGAAATACTTGAAATAATAGAGTTGGATAGGTTTAAAGATAAACCTGCCAGCGAACTTTCAGGTGGGCAGATGAAGCTTTTAGAGTTGGGTAGAGTTTTAATGACTGAGCCTAAAATGCTTCTTTTGGATGAGCCTGCTGCTGGTGTAAATCCAACTCTTGCAAGAAGAATTTTTGAGAAGATAACACAGCTTAGGGATGAGCTTTCCCTAACCTTTTTCACGATTGAACATAGGATTGAAATTTTGCTTGAACATGCTGACTGGGTTTATGTTATGCATAACGGTTCAATAATAGCTGAAAGCCCACCTGAGGAGGTTGTAAAAAATAAGGTTGTTGTTGATGTTTATTTGGGTGAAGCCTAATGTCAACCATACTTAAAGCAGTAGATGTTGTTGCAGGATACGGTAAACTTGTTGTGGTTCACAAGGTAACAGTTGAACTTAAAAAAAATGAGATTGTTGTTATTGTAGGTCCAAATGGCAGTGGAAAATCAACCCTAATAAAAAGTATTCTAGGTTTTTCCAAGCTTTTTGACGGAAAAATTCTTTATGAAAACCAAGATATTACAGGGTTAAGAACTGATAGGCTTATAAGAATGGGTATAGGTTATGTTCCCCAAATCAACAATGTTTTTACAAATTTAACCGTTGAAGAAAACTTGGAGATTGGAGCATACCCAAAAAAGGATAAGAATGAGGTAAAGGCTAGCATATCAGAAGTTTACGATATGTTTCCTGTTTTGAGACAGAAGAAAAATGAGAGGGCAGGAAACCTTAGTGGTGGAGAAAGACAAATATTGGCTTTGGGTAGGGTTATGGTTTTAAAGCCAAAAATTCTTCTTTTTGACGAGCCAACAGCCTCACTCTCCCCTATAGCTGCATCCCAAGTCTTATCCTATATTAGGGAGATATGTGATTCTGGGATTTCTGTACTTATGGCTGAACAGAATGCAAGAAAAGGTTTAGCAGTATCTGATAGAGGCTATATACTTGTGGATGGAAGATGTGTTAAGGAAGGTTCTTCAAAAGAAATTCTTGAGGATAAGGAAATAGGAAAACTTTATCTTGGTTTAAAAGCTTAACACTCCTTTAAGAAAAGTTAAATCTTCCAATTGTTGAGGTTAAAAATTTTTATTGTTTAGAAATTTTTTCTGCTACCGCATCACCAACCTCTGAGGTTGAGGCTTTCCCTCCAAGGTCTCTTGGTCTAACTTTTCCCTCAACCAAAACCTTTTTAACAGCATTATCTATTGCCTGAGCAGCCTCATTCTCACCAAAATGTTCAAGCATAAGTTTTCCAGCTAAAATTGCTGCGATAGGGTTTGCTAAACCTTTTCCAGCATATTTTGGTGCTGAACCGTGGATAGGCTCAAACATTGAGACACCTTCAGGGTTTATGTTTCCGCTTGGAGCTAAACCCATCCCACCTTGAATTATTGCACCTAAATCTGTTAAAATATCTCCAAACATGTTTGGTGCTACAACAACCTGAAACCTTTCAGGGTTTTTAACAAACCACATAGCCATAGCATCAACAAAAGTAAACTCTGTTTCAATTTCAGGATAATCTTTTGAAACCTCGTTAAAAACATCACGCCAAAGACCATAAATTTCGCTAAGCACATTTGCCTTATCAACAGAGGATACACGTTTTAAGCCTCTCCTCCTACAAAAGTCGAAAGCATAACGTATAACCCTTTCAGCACCCCTCCTTGTAATAACACCAATCTGGTAGGCTAACTCTTCAGGTTTATCAGCCAAAGTTTCAACGTTAAACCTTAAACTATAAAGTCTACGTTTAACGTTTAAGTTAGCCTTATACCTATCAGACCTAAACCTACAACCCAAACCAACATAAAAATCTTCAGTATTCTCCCTAACAACATAAAAATTAATGTCTTGAGAACCCTTACCCTTAAGCGGAGTTTCAACACCAGGATACAAGGTTACAGGTCTAAGATTCACATACTGGTCAAAATAAAACCTAAGCTTTAAAAGTAAACCCCTCTCCAAAACACCAGGAGGAACCTCAGGATGACCAACAGCCCCAAAATAGATAGCATCCATCCCCCCAATCTCTTTTAAAGCCTCATCAGGAAGAACCTCACCAGTCTTAAGATAATAACCACCACCATAAGGATAAAACCTAAAATCAAACTTTACATTGTAAACCTCAGCCACAGAATCCAAAACCTTTAAACCCTCACGAATAACCTCAGGACCAACACCATCCCCAGGAATTACAGCAATCCTATAGGTCAAACTTCCCACCAAACCCAAAACCTAACCTAAAGTATCTAAAAACACACACCTTAAACTTATGTTTAAACCAAAAATTAAAATTTCCTGTAAAACAAACCCTCTTTAAAACATGTAATGCAGTGCAATGCAGTGTAATGCCCCTCAAAAACACTAAAAATTCAGAGTAAAATAAAAACTATTTAAGCAACAACCAACAATCAACTATACGTCATGAGCCAAAACCACATTAGAATATTTGACACAACCCTTAGGGATGGAGAACAAACTCCGGGTGTGGCTTTAACACCAGAAGACAAACTTACAATAGCAAAACAGCTTGACAAGCTTGGGGTTGATGTTATTGAGGCAGGTTTCCCTATAGCCTCAAAAGGGGAAGTTGAAGCTGTTAGGCTTATTGTAAAAGAGGGGCTTAAAGCTGAAATTTGTGGTTTAGCAAGAACAACAAAAGAAGATATAGATGCAGCCTTAAAATGTGATGTTGATAGTGTTCATGTTTTTATTGCAACCTCACAACTCCACCTTAAACATAAACTCCGCCTAACCAAAGAAGAAGTCCTAGAAAAAATTTCTAGATGGGTTGAATACACTAAAAGCCACGGAGTAACTGTTGAGTTTTCAGCTGAAGATGCTACAAGAACAGAAATCCCTTTTCTAGTAGAGGCTTATAGGAGGGCCGTTGAGGCTGGAGCTGACAGGATAAACGTCCCTGACACTGTTGGTGTTATGACACCTAAAAGGATGGGTTTACTTATAGGTGAAATTAAAAAACATGTTAAGGTTCCGATAAGTGTCCACTGCCACAACGATTTTGGTTTAGCTGTTGCCAACTCGCTTGCTGGTGTTGAGGCTGGAGCAACCCAAGTTCATGTTACCGTTAACGGTATTGGGGAAAGAGCTGGAAACGCTTCACTTGAAGAGGTTGTTATGGCTTTATATTCGCTTTACAGGGAAAAAGTTAAGATTAAAACAAACCTTATCTATGAAACCTCAAAACTTGTATCAAAGCTTACAGGTGTAATGATTCCTCCAAACAAGCCTATCGTTGGTGAAAATGCTTTTGCCCATGAGTCTGGAATCCATACCCGTGGAGTTGTTGAAATGCCTCTAACCTATGAACCTATAACCCCAGAACTTGTTGGAAGAAAATCTATTTTGGTGGCTGGAAAACATGCTGGAACCCATGGCTTAAAAAAGGAGATTGAAGAACTTGGATTTAAACCAACAGAAGAACAGCTTAAACAAATTCTTCAAAAGGTTAAAGAGTTTGGTGACCAGGGTAAGCTTGTGACAACAACAGACCTAATATCCATAGCAAGCCTAATCTGCGGAAAAACAGTTGAAAAACCAAAAATAGTTGACCTAAAAGATTTAACAGTTGTTACTGGTAGTGGTGTAATTCCAACAGCCTCAGTTAAACTAATTCTTGAGGGAAAAGAATATGTCTCCTCAGAAACTGGTGTTGGACCTGTTGATGCTGCAATAAAGGCTATTCAAAAAATTACTGATAGACTGATAAACGTTAGGTTAAAAGAGTTTAGGCTTGAAGCTTTAACTGGAGGCTCAGATGCTGTGGCTGAGGTTGTTGTTAAGGTTGAGGATGCTGATGGAAAAATTGTTTCTGCAAGAGCAGCAAAACCTGATATTGTGCTTGCAAGTGTTGAAGCTATGATTAACGGGTTAAACAGGCTTCTCCAACTTAAAGCTAAAGCCTAAAATACGCATCACCAAATTTTTCAAGTTTCTCGGTTTCTTTTGGTGTTTCAAAGGATAGGTTTTCAATTTTATGCATGGCTTTTAGGTCTAGGCTAAAAGGCTCTAAAACTTTTGGTGCATAAACAAGGCTAAGCTTTTGGTTTAAAGCCATCCCCCTGCTCTTTTTATACCTCCAAACAGTAGAGTTAAACCCCATAAATTGGCTGATAAACCCACCATACTCACTTAACCATTCCCTTTTAGGCTCCGGGAAACTTTCCAGATGGATTGAGTTTTCAGAGTAAACTTGTTTCCAAATAGCCTCAGTTATAAATGGACATATTGGAGCAAGAAGCTTAAGAATTGTTTTAAGGCATAGGTGGAGGGTATACCATGCTCCAGCCTGCTCCTCCCCATGAAAACTTCCATCCGTGTTGTAGGCTCTTGCCTTAACAGCCTCAACATAATGGTCTGCAAAAACATTCCAAACAAACTCTCTGATGGCGTTTGCTGGAATAAAAAAATCCATCTCCTCATAACCCTTTTCACATTCTACAACAAGCCTATAAAGCTCGTTTAAAATCATCCTATCTGTTGGAGTTAAACTATAGTTTTCCACCTCTACAGGGAAAGAAGAAATAAACCTTGAAACATTCCAAAGCTTTGTAAGAAAACGGAAACATCCCTCAAGTCTTTCGGTGCTAAACCTATAGTTTGAGCCTAGCTTAGCCTCAGAAGCACCCCAAAGCCTAAAAGCATCAGCACCATACTTTTCTAGGTATGGTTCAGGCCAAATAATGTTTCCTTTAGACTTATGCATAGCCTCCCCATGCTCATCCAAACCCATACCTGAAATTCTTACATGTTTAAAGGCTGGTGCTGAAAGAAGCTGGTAGGTTCTAAGAATAGAATAATATAACCATGTTCTAACAATATCCATCCCTTGAGGTCTTAAACTACATGGGAAAGCCTTCTCAAAAAACTCTTTATCCCTCTTATAACCCAAAATGTAGAGTTGGCTTATACTTGAATCCATCCATGTGTCAAAGGTTCTAGTTTCACCTACAAAATCTTTAGAGCCACACTCACATTTTTCGGTTGGAGGTTTTTCCCTCCAAGGCTGATAATATCGTCCTGGTGGTGGAAGATAAGGTTTTCCACATTTAGCACAATACCAGATGGGGATTTCAGTCCCATAAAACCTTCTTCTTGAGATAGGCCAATCCACAGTAATAGAGTTTACCCAGTTTAACAAAAGCTGTTTTGATTCTGGAGGATAAAACTCTATCTGGTCAATAACCTTTCTTAGGTTTTCAATAAATGGAAGCTGTTTAAGATAATATTCCTCCATAAAAATAAATTCGACAGGATTTTTAGACCTCCAACAAACAGGAGTGTTATGCTTGATTTTTTCCTTTTTAACAAGTAAACCATCCCTCTCCAAATCCTCAACTATTTTTTCTCTAGCCTCCTTAACGGTTAAACCCATATATGGTCCTGCAACCTCATTCATCGTCCCATCCTTTGTTATTGCAATCGTGGGTTTGAGGTTTAACTCCCTAAAAATTCTGATGTCGGTATAGTCTCCAAAGGAACATATCATAGCTATTCCTGTTCCAAACCCTGGTTTAGCATAACTGTTGGCTTTGATAGGAACTTTTTGACCGTAGATAGGGACAACAGCATGTTTCCCCTCAAGATGCTTATACCTTTCATCTTCAGGATGATAGATAACCATCCTACATGTGCATAAAAGCTCAGGTCTTGTTGTTGCTATAACTATTTCTCCACCTTCCTCAACCCTAAACCTTATATAGTATAGGTTTGTCTCCTCAGCCACATATTCAAGTTCAGCATCAGCAATAGTTGTTTGGCAGACAGGACACCAGTTTGTAGGTCTATTATCAGAATATATTAAGCCTTTATTCCAAAGCTCGATAAAGGTTTCTTGGGTTATCCTCCTATATTCTGGGCTATCAGTCCTATACATGTTTTCAAAGTCACAGCTCATCCCAAGCCTTTTAGCAGTATTAACAATCTCATTTTCAACTTGGTCAAGAAACTCTTTACACAGCCTAATAAACTTCTCCCTAGAAGTTTTATGGGCTGTTATACCATACCTTTTTTCAACCTCAACCTCAACAGGTAAACCGTTTCGGTCTATACCAAAAGAAAAAAGAACCTCATAACCCTTCATACGCTTATATCTTGCAACCATATCTATCTGAGCATAATGAGTTGCACCACCAACATGCCACCTACCAGAAGCATAAGGTGGAGGAGTATCAATACTGTAGATTGGCTTTGCGGAAAACTTGTTAACCCTATAAATTTTCTTGTTTAACCACTCCTCAAAAATCTCCTGCTCCTTCTTCGGATCCCATCTTTTATCAGCGATTTTCGGTTTAAACTTCAAGGTTAAAGCTTAAGCCTCCAACAAAACTTTAGGTCAGCCAAACTTAAGTTTTAAATTTTAAAGAAAGCTTGTTAAATCTTTTTTTCTTTCCCCCCTCTTCACCCTAAACACCATCCCATCATAAGCCGCAATAGTAGGTATACCTGTCTGCTCCTCAACATATTTTGCTTCAACCTCTGGTGTTGTGTTAAGAATCATCCTCATACCAAAATGGGTTAAAATAGCCTTTTTAGGTTTAGCCTCCCCAACAACCTTAACAGCATCATCAATACACATATGCCATTTAAGAGGCATACCTCTAGGTCTTATAACACACAAAACAAGAAGGTCAACGTTTTTATAGGCTTCCCCCAAACCCTCAAAATATTCTGTATCCGAAGTATAACCCAAAGTTTTTCCATCCGAAAACGTTAACTTAAACCCTATAGTGTCAGGGTCATAATGGATAGATTTAACAGCCTCAATTTTAACAGCGTCAGAAACATATTTTCCACCAGCCTCCAACTCAACAACCTCCCTTGGAAGACTTTTATGGTATTTTGATATTGAGGGACCGCAAACATCGTTTCCAACGGTTACACTTTTTGCACAAATAAGGGTTCCAGACTTTTTTAGGGCACCACCAGTCATAGCCTCAATAAGAATTTCAGCATCAGTATAATGGTCTGGATGTGAATGAGAAACCATAACCATGTTTATCTTTCTAGGATCCATGTTTTTCTCAAGAGAATAAATTAGGGCTCCAGGTCCAGGATCCAAATGTATGTTTAGCTTATCATGGATTATTCTAATTCCACCAGTTCTTCTTTTTTGGGTTATTATTGAGAAACGTCCACCACCAGTTCCAAGAAAAAACAACTCCATGAATATTTCAAAAACAGTTCTAAATTAAAAATGTAACCTTAGGTTAGGCTAATAGGATTTTGGTAAACCTAAAACACGTTCACCTATATAGGCTAAGGCTAACTGCTGGATTATGGTGTAACCCTAATCCTATTCAACAGCATAACCACACCCACCAAAAACCTTAAACAGTTTTAAGGCTTAAAAGTTTAACCTTAACCTTTTCATCCAAAAAAACCTCAGCATAAAAACCGTTGTAGGCAGGTCCGGGATTACAAACAACAGATTCACCTATCCTATCAACACCTCTAGCCTCATGAACATGACCGCAAACAACAAGGTTTGGCTTATACTTTTCAACAGCCTCCCTAACCTCCAAACTTCCAATATGGGAACCATCCCAAGCCAAATCAACCTTAGTCCCCTTTGGTGGAACATGGGTTACAAAAACAAGAAACCTAGGAGTTTTAACCAAACTTTTTAATCCTTGCTCAAGCAAACCCTTAAGGTTACTGTAGGAGCCTGCACCAACAAAACCAACATCACCAATAATCTTCCCCCTACCATGAACATGGAAACCCGAATCCAACTCGTCCACAAGGTTTCTAGGGTCCATGTTTCCAGGAACGTATAAAACTGGAAGCTTTGACTCTGATAGGGTTCCTATTATTTGACGTGCAACCTTGACGGGTCCAAGGTCTGTTAGGTCTCCACAAACAACTATACAATCAAACTTTTGTGAAACAGCTAAATCCCTCATTTTTTCTGCAAACCTTGCCACACCATGAAAATCTGAAAGAATCATTATCTTCATAGGTCATCCACCCTTAACCTATCTTCTTAATAGTTTTCTTTACGAGAAATAAAATACTTTTACTAGCCTCTCTTCCTTAAATAATGGTTTACCCTAAAAATCTTTTGGGGTTAAAGGTGGAGCTAGACCTAAAAAAGTGTATCGAAGAGGTAAAAAGGTATATTGAGAAGGGATACAGCAACGAAAAAATTCAGGTTGAGGAACCCTTTATAGCAGATGAAATTTATCCTTCAAGGTTTTTAGAGATAAATCCTAAGGAAGCCCAAGTAAAATTTCTTTCGGTTGATGCTTCATCCTATCCTTTAATGAGGGGAAACAATTGGCGTATAGGGGTTAGCCGTTGCGCCTACGTTATCGTAGAAAATTTGAATGGGAGATGGGTGGTTTCAGAGGAGGGATACCAAGACCATATTTTTTCCACCATAGCCCCCATAAACGAAAGAAAATATAGGATTTGGACCAAGCTTAGAGAGTATGAAAGTGAGATGGCTATAAAGCTTGTTAAAAAACTTGATAGCGAAGATTTTTGTTTGATGGATGGAGCAGCATTTTTTGGTATGAGAGGTGGAAGCAGCTATTCTGTGGAGCTTTATCAGGCATGTTTAAAGAAGAAAATAAAGCTTTTAATGATACCTAAAAACTCTCCAAACCTTCATGACGAAAAAAATAGGGATTTACTTACAACCATAAACCTTTACGGGTTAAAACTTCAAAGGGAAGGTAAACTTGGGAAATGCTGGTTTTACCATCCAATACTTGAGGCTGCAAACAGAAAAAACCTTTATGGGGATGTTACATGTGTTAAACTTTCACCTTTAAGTCCAAGAGTTTTCCGATGTGATATTATGGATTATCTTGTGGAAAAAGGAAAAAAATATCTTGCTGAAATTCTATCCGAGCTTGCAGGTTTATCGATGGATGCAAGATGCAACGGTTATCCTGCTCCACTGTTTTTAGCTCATGAAAGAACAAGAATACCTAGAGCAAAACTTTTAGAGTATTTTGAGCTTGTTCAACTAAATTTAGATAGAGAAGGTTTGCTTGAGTTTCTTCTTAGGGAGTCTGATGTTGCTGGTTTTAGAAAACATTTGCTTGGTTTAACCTACGACTTTGACATGATAGAAGATATTGAAGGTGAATAGGTTTTGGGTAGGGAGATAGGGAAGGTTAAACAAAGCAAGGGAGACAGAGTTATACTTGTTGCAACCAGCAACGAGTCTGTAAGCTACGGACAACTTATAAAGATTCGTGGAGAAAACTCATCCAAAATTTACTATTCAAGAATAACAGATGCTGGAAGTAAATCAACACTTGAAGAAGTCCCTGAACTTCAAGATTTAAAGGGTTCTATGAGGACAGTTGGACCGTATTCCCAATACCGGTATATTGAGGCTGTGGTTTTTCTTGAAAGGGATGTGGATGGTGTTGTTAGAGCGCCAACCTTAAACCCAGACTACGGTTGGATTGTTGAAACTCTTGATGAAACCGACTATGAAACATTAAAAATTTCAGGTCAGCTTGAAATAGGCTATTTACGTTCTGGTGGTGTTGTAACAAAAAAGACTGTTGGGTTAGATGTTAAAAATATTCCTAGGATGATGGCTATAGTTGGACAGATAGGTTCAGGTAAAACAAACGCTGAACTTGTTTTAAACGCATCAATAATGTTTACAGGGGGAGAGGCTGTAGGCTTAATTTTTGATTTTGCTGGAGAACTTTTAACAGGAAAGGAGATAGGGAAAGGTTTAGCTGACCACCCATATGCACAGGAAAACCTTGTATATTTTGGGACGGAAAAACCTGAAAAAAAGGTTCCTTATGGGGTAATGCAGATAGGGTTAAGAAAACTTACACCAAAAAGCTTAAGTTTTCTTCTTCCAGACCTTACAAGCCCCCAGCAACACTACGCAGAAAAGCTTTACAATAGGATAGGCTCACCAGACTGGATAACAAAAACCCTAGAAATCTATGAGAGTGAGGATGTTGATGGTGTTATTAGACATACACCAACAAGACAAAAAGGTGTTGTTGAAGCACTACTAAGAAAACTTTCAAGTTTAAACGAAAAAATATTTGTTGATGTTGACTATGATTTTACCTATTCCGTTATAGATGCATTAACAAAAAATAAGACTGTTCTTGTTGACATTTCAGGTTTACGTGAAGAAACCCAAAGACAGGTTGTATGTTGGGTTGCAGGTAGGGTTGTTGAATATTATAGGGAGCTTTGGCGTAAAGATTTTAACTCTTGGAGAAGACTACCCTACCTACTTATAACCCTTGAAGAAGCACACAAGTTTTTAGCTGAAAAAGACACAATTTTTTCTGATATAGCCTTAACCTACAGAAAATATAAGGTTGGATTAAACGCTGTAACCCCAAGACCATCAGGAATAAACAAGGATGTTTTTGCAGAACTATGGACAAAAATAATACTTAAAACAACCCTAAAAGACGACAGAAACTATCTTTCAGAAAACACCCCATACCTAGAATACTCAGACACAGAACTAAAAATGTTGGATGTTGGTGAAGCCCTACTAGTTTCCCAGCCAAAAATCCATTTTGCAGTCCCAATAAAAATATTCGACTACAAAGAATACCTAGACGAACATAAACCAGAAAACAAAAACAGGAAAACACACCTACAAATCAAACAGTCAACCATAGAAGAAAACGTAATCTAACCTCAAAACCTTAAAACAAAACTTTAAAAACAAACCAAATGAAGGATAATTTTAGAAGACAAAAAGCGGGCCGGTGGCTCAGCCTGGTTAGAGCGTTCGGCTGATAACCGAAAGGTCGCCGGTTCAAATCCGGCCCGGCCCATCACTAAAAATATTTTTAGGTGAATTTTGGAATAATTTTAGACCCTATAAGTTCAATAGCCTTCTTTTTGTCTGCACCTATGGGTGAACCTGCAACAACCTGTGTGACTCCAACCTTAAGAAGTTCCTCTATTCTTGCTGAACAGTCTTCTGGTGTTCCACAAACAGAGAAAGCCTCCATCATTTGGTTTGTTACAGATTTTCCTACGGTTTTAAAGTCTCCTTTGCTTATGGCTTCCCTAATTGTTTTTTGGGAGTCTAGGTCTATTCCATGTCTGTCTAGGGCTTCTGGTGGGGAGCCTGCAACAATAAATCCTACAACTATTCTTGCAGCCTTTTTGGCTTTTTCAGCATCCTCATCTACTGAGAAGCATGCGTAGGCTGCAACATCAATGTCTTTAAGCTGTCTACCAGCCTTTTTTGCACCCTCCTCAAGATGTTGGATGGCAACCTGAAAATCTTTTGGGTGTGAAGCGTTAATAAGAACTCCATCACCAACCTCACCAGCAACCCTTAACATTAACCTACCTTGAGCACCAATATAGATGGGTATTTTACCAACAGGTTTTACAGCCAAACCTGCACCTGTAAGCTTAATGATTTCACCTTGAAAACTAACCTTTTCACCTGCAAACAGTTTTCTTAGCACTGTTACAGCCTCCCTTATTGTTTTTGCAGGTTTAACCCATTCAACACCTAAACTGTCGAAGGTTGCTTTATCACCTGGACCTATACCTAAAACAGCTCTACCCTTTGAAATTTCATCAACAGTAATTATTGAGGATGCTGTTTGAGCAATGTTTCTTGTGTATGGGTTTGTTACACCTGTGCCAACCATAATTTTTTCTGTGTTTAGGGCTAGAAGGGCAAGTGTTGTGTAGACATCTCTATTGTTGTAGTGGTCTGTAATCCAGACGTTTTTAAATCCAACTTTTTCTGCAAGCTTAACATATTCTACAATGTTTGTTATAGGCTCGTTTGGAACAAATTCTACACCAAAACTTACCATTTTAAAACACCATTTGAGATTATGTTTAATGTAGATATTTAAATCTTAGTTTATAGGGGAAAATAAAGGTTTAAACAGGTAGATTTTTTTGTGTTTTGAAGTTGGAATGAGGGTTTTTGAGAGGATAATGGTTGTTGCAGGTAGAGAAATGAAGATTATTAGGAATGGGTATGTTGCTGTTGATGGAGAAAAAATTGTTGAGGTTGGTTCTGGAAGGTTTAAAGGTTCAACATCAAAAAGAATAGATGGAAAAGGTTTTCTTGTTATACCAGGATTTGTTAACACACATATTCATCTTGGAGATTCCGCTGCAAAAGAGCTTGGTTTTGGACAGGATCTTTTAAGCCTTATGAAACCTCCAAACGGTTTAAAACATAGGTTTCTTAGAAAAACCAGCAGGAAAACTCTTATTCGTGGAATAAGGTCGACCCTAAGAGATATGTTAGCCTTAGGGATAACAACTTTTGCTGATTTTAGGGAGGGTGGGGTTAAAGGTATTAAAGTTTTAAGGGAAGCCTTAGAAGGTTTTAGAATTCAGCCGATAATTCTGGGTAGACCAAACTACTATATGGATGAAGAAGACCTAGAAAAAAATTTGAAGCCTCTTTCAGGTCAAGCCTTAAAGGAAACCTATAAGATTTTTAGGTTTGCTGATGGAATTGGGTTAAGCAGTCCAAACGAGTATACGGATAAGGCTCTTAAACAGTTTTCAAGTATTTTTAAGGGTAAAAAGCTTATAGCAACCCATGTTGCTGAACATCCAGCCACCCAAGAAATATCGAGGAGGAGAACGGATTATAGTGAGGTTTATAGGGCTGTTAAACTTTTAAAGGCAGATTTTCTTGTTCATCTTACCCATCCAACAGATGAAGACCTTAAAGAGGTTGTGGAGGCGAAGGTTGGTGTTGTTGTTTGTCCTAGGTCAAATCTTAAGCTTGGCTTAGGTTTTCCACCAATCAAAAAAATGTTGGGTATGGGGGTTACTGTGGCTTTAGGTTCTGATAATGTTATGGTTAATCAGCCAAACATGTTTGAGGAGATGAGTTACATTTTAAATCTTGCAAACATTTTTGAAAAAAGTTTTCCACCCATACCTTTAGAGGAGATTTTTAGGATGGCAACCATAAACGGTGCAAAAATTCTTGGTTTAGAGGATAAGGTAGGCTCAATAGAGGAGGGAAAACTTGCAAACCTAGTCTTTATAGATTTTACCATGGATAATTTGGCTTTTTCCCATAACATTTTAGCCTCTTTGATAGTTAGGGGTAGACCTGAAAACATAAAAATAGTTTTAGTTGAGGGAAAAAAAGTTTTAGATAGGGTTGGATTGTTGAAGGGATAAAACTTTGAAAATAGAAAATAGACCCTACGTAATTTTAAACGCTGCTATGACTCTTGACGGAAAAATTGCAACAAAAACTCGTGACTCTGAAATTTCAAGCCCGGAAGATTGGAGGAGGGTTCATAGGCTTAGAGCAAAGGTTGATGGTTTAATGGTTGGTATAGGAACAATTTTAACCGATAATCCTAAGCTAAGGGTAAAACATCCACGTAAAAACCCTTTAACAAAAATAGTTGTTGACAGTTTAGCCAGAACACCTGTAAACGCAAACATATTCAAGTATAGGGGAAACGATAGGATAGTTATTGCTGTTACAAGTAAAGCATCAAAAAAGAAGCTTAAAGCCCTAAAAAAGGCAGGAGCAAAAATTGTTGTTTCGGGTTCAGGGAGAAAAGTTAACCTAAAACTTTTACTTAAAAAACTTTGGAGAATGAAAATTAAAACACTTATGGTTGAGGGTGGGGGAAACCTTAACTGGGGTATGGTTAAAGCAAACCTTGTTGACGAGGTTAGGGTTGCAATAGCCCCAGTTATTGTTGGAGGAAAAAAAGCCATAACACTTGTGGAGGGTGAGGGATATACAAGGGTGAGAGAAGGATTAAAGCTTAAACTTGTTAAGGTGGAAAAAGCTGGAGAAGACCTAGTTTTAACCTATAAAAGGAAGGGTTAAAGTGGGA
Source organism: Candidatus Hecatellales archaeon (assembly GCA_003661965.1). Taxonomy (GTDB): domain Archaea; phylum Thermoproteota; class Bathyarchaeia; order Hecatellales; family Hecatellaceae; genus EX4484-218. Next base: position 37,949 of record QMXD01000002.1, on the reverse strand, counting down.
AAACTAAACCTTCAAAACCTTAAAAAGGATTTAGAAGACAAGCAAAAACCGACTATTGGTGACTTTGAAGCTAACATAGGCGAAATTTTAGCTAAAGCCTTAGAAGGAAAAAAGATAAACGTTGAAGAGGCATATCAGCTAATAAACCTAGACTTTAAACATCTACCAGTTTTAATGGCTACAGCAAACCTCCTAAAGTTTAAGGGGAAAAAAGATAAAGTAAGTTTCTCAAAAAAGGTTTTTATACCGTTAACAAACCTATGTAGAAACGCATGTAAATATTGTGGTTTTCGACTAGAACCCTCAAACAAAAAGGCTGGTTTTCTAACCCCCAAACAAGTTTTAGAAATAGCTGAAAAAGGAAAAAAAATGGGATGTAACGAGGCTCTCTTCACATTAGGAGAAAAACCTGAAGAAAAATACGGGGAAGCAAAAATCCAGCTAAAAAGGTTAGGCTACAACACAACCATAGAATACCTATACGACATGTGTAAAACCGTTTTTGAAAAAACAGGACTCCTACCCCACAGCAACCCTGGAGTTTTAACCATCGAAGATTTAAGGGATTTAAGAGAGGTTAACCTAAGCTTAGGCTTGATGCTTGAAAACGTTAGCAGTAGACTTTGCGAAAAAGGTGGACCGCATGAGTTTAGTCCTGGGAAAAACCCAAAAATACGTTTAGAAACAATAGAGAATGCTGGAAAACTAAATATAGCTTTTACCACAGGGATTCTGCTTGGTATTGGTGAAACACCAGAAGAAATTATAGACTCTTTTAACGTTTTAAGAGAAATTCATGAAAAATATCAGCATCTACAAGAAATTATTATTCAGCCTTTTATGGCTAAAAAAGGCACACCAATGGAAAACCATCCTGAACCCTCATGGTTTACCCTACTTAAAACAGTTGCTGTTGCAAGAATATTTTTTGGTTCAAACATGAATATTCAGGTTCCACCAAACCTAACAAAACCCATAATAGACCTACTCCCCTACGCTGGAATAAACGATTGGGGTGGAGTTTCACCCATAACCCCAGACCATATAAACCCAGAAAAACCTTGGCCTAAACTTTACGAGTTAAAAGAAATCACCCAAAATTGTGGGTTTGTTTTAAAGCAACGTTTACCTATTTACCCAGAATATGTAAAAGAAAAACCTTGGTTTATTCCGGAAAAATTTAAGGATACGGTTTTTGAGAGGGTTGATTCGGAAGGTTACGTGAAAAATGGAGACATTTAAAGAGGAGTTTTTTAAGGCTTTAGACCCTATAGTTGCAAAAATTTTAGATAAAGCCCTAGATGGAAAAGAGGTTTCTAGAGGGGAAGCCCTAGAACTTTTTAAAACAAAAAACCTGGATTTTCAAGCTTTAATTCTTGTTGCTGACTGGTTAAGACGTAAAAAGGTTGGAGACATAGTTACCTATGTTTGTAACAGAAACATAAACTTTACAAACGTATGCTATAACGACTGTGGCTTTTGTGCTTTCAGCAAAAAAATAGGGGACCCTGAAGCCTACCTGCTAAAACCTGAAGAGGTAGGGTTAAAGGCTAAAGAGGCTTGGCTTATGGGAGCAACGGAGGTTTGTGTTCAGGGGGGGCTTCACCCAAAAATCGACGCCTACTACTACGAGGAAATCGTTAAAAGTATTAAGGCTTATACACCAAAAATCCATATCCATGGATTTTCACCCATGGAAATTGTTTATGGTAGCCGTAAAGCAGGGTTAACCGTAAAAGAAACTTTAAAAATGTTAAAGGAGGCTGGGCTTGGAAGTATCCCTGGAACCTCAGCTGAAATTTTGGTTGATGAGGTTAGAAGAGAAATTTGCCCTAAAAAGATAACCTGTAAAGAGTGGGTTGAAACCGTTAAAACTGCACATAGGCTTGGTATACCTTCAACCTCAACCATCATGTATGGACATATAGATAAACCTGAAGATTGGGCAGTCCACCTATCCATGCTAAAAGAAATCCAGAGGGAAACACATGGCTTTACAGAGTTTGTCCCATTAACCTTTGTCCATTGGAACACCCCAATCTATTTGGAGGGGAAATCAAAACCTGGAGCAACAGGCTTTGAAGACCTAAAAATGTATGCTGTTTCAAGAATATTTTTTAACGGTTTAATAGATAATATTCAGGTTTCATGGGTTAAGCTTGGGGTAAAGTTTGCTCAGGTAGCCTTAAATGCTGGCGCAAACGATTTTGGTGGAACTCTGATGGAGGAAAATATTTCTAGGGCTGCTGGGGCAACCACAGGTCAAAACCTTCCTGTAGAAGAAATAGTGAGAGTAATTAAAGATGCTGGAAGAATTCCTGCAGAAAGAACCACAACCTACCAGATAATAAAAGCTTATGGTTAACGTTTTAAGGCTACTCTATCAAAACTTCCAAACCTATACCCTTCAAGGTCTAAGGTTACAAACCTAAAACCAAGCTTTTTAAATCTAACAGAAATTTTATCCATAGCTTCCCTTTTTAGAAGAAGCCTAAAATCCTTTTTTCCAACCTCTATTCTTGCTAACCCATCATGGTCTCTAACCCTAACAACCCTAACACCAAAACGTTCACGAAGATATTTTTCAGCTTTATCCACACGTTTTAGCTTTTCCGGGGTTAACTTACAACCGTAGGGGAACCTTGTAGCTAAACATGTATTAGGTGGTTTATCATGGTTTGGAAGCCCAAGAAAAACCGCAATTTTTCTTGCTAAATTTTTATCTATCTTATGCTTTAAAAGTGGACTATAAATTCCCTCCTCTTTTAAGGCAAAAACCCCTGGACGATACTCTTTTAGGTCGCTTAAACTCGTCCCATCAACAATAACTTTAAACCCCCTCCTCTCCAAAAACTTTTTTAAAAAAATAAAACGGTGTTTTTTGCATAGGTAACAACGGTTTAACGGGTTTTCTGCAAATCTAGAAATCTTAAACTCATCAAACTTAACAACCAAATGTTTTATTCCAACACTTTTCGCAACCTTTTTTGCGTCAAAAAGTTCTCCTGAGGGAAGTAAAGGAGAATCTATGGTTACAGCTAAAGAGTTTTCAGCTAAGGCTTTATAGGCTAAAGCTGTAACAACAGCAGAATCAACACCACCAGAAAAAGCAACAGCAACCCTTCCTTTATCCTTTAAATCCTCTACAACCTTCTTAACAATCCTCTCTAAATTTATACCCACCATTTTTTATGTCAACAAAAATAAAAAGAGGTATGTTAGATTAGGTTTTCCCCTTCTTTTCCTCCTCAAACCTTTTAACTTCTTCAACCAACACAGGAACACCCAAAGTGCATGTGTGAATTCCAAGAACACTCACAAGCTCAAAAACCTCCATAATCTCCTCCTTGGTTGCACCATATTTTAAGGCGTTCCGAATATGTTGTCTAAGACCAGGCTCATACAGGTGGGTTGTTGAAGCGTCGATGGCTATATAGATAAGCTCCTTAACCTTTGGTGGAAGAACACCCTTTTTCCATGGTACAGCTGAAAAATTTAGGTAGGCTTCAAAAAAGTCAGGGTCTAGCTTAAGAACCTCACCCCAAAGACCCTCAGACCAATACCCTCTCTCCTTAATGAATCTCTCCTTAAGAGCCTTCTGTCTCTCAGTTAAATCTTCACCCATAAAATTCCCTTCAACAACCTATCATATCCCCAGATAACATTAATAAAGTTAACAGTAAAAGCAGAAGTCTAAAGTCTGTTTAAACCTTCCAAAAAAGAGGAATGGTGCGGCGGGCAGGATTTGAACCTGCGAACCCCTACGGGAGAGGATCTTGAGTCCTCCGCCTTTGACCTGACTCGGCCACCGCCGCCCTACTATCTTAAAACATACTCCTAACTAAATAATTTTAGTTTTTAGATTTTGTTTCCAACCTTTAAATCCCTCATGTATAGCATCTAAAAATTTTTCTTGGTTTAACACAGTCTCAAATTGGTCTTTTAATTCTTCAAAAAGTTTTTTGTTTAAGTCTTTGAAGTAGAATCCATCTTGTTGTTATACCAACATTCCTAGCAAGCTTTACTGATTGGCTAACCAATGCCACCTTTTGCTCTTTTCGGTTAGACAAAAAGACTTTTAAAGGTAACCATGGAAACAGTTATTTCCCCTATTTGGGATACGTATAAAAGGGGATGAGGGAAAGGCTATTCTGACATGTGGATGAGGAAGCTTGAAAGGTCCGACCTAACCACAATAAAGGCGAAAAAAGGGTGGCTAAAAATGCATCTTATACTTTTTGGTCCTCCAGGAGCAGGTAAAGGAACTCAGGCTGAAAGAATAGCCAAAAAAATGGGTATTCCACATATTTCAACAGGGGATATGTTTCGTGAGGCTGCTGCAAAAAAGACTGAGCTTGGTTTTAAGGTTAAGGAGTATATGGATAAAGGTGAGCTTGTTCCTGACGATATAGTTGTTAGGGTTGTTGAGGAAAGACTAAAACAGTCTGACTGTGAAAAAGGTTTTCTTTTGGATGGTTTTCCAAGAACGGTTTTTCAGGCTGAGGTTTTAGATAGGATTTTGGAGAGGCTTAATAGAAAGGTTGATGCTGTAATAAACCTTGAGGTTGGTGAGGAGGAAATTATTAGGAGGCTTTCAAATAGAAGAGTTTGCAGGGTTTGTGGTGCTGTTTACCATTTGATTTTTAACCCTCCAAAGGTTCAGGGTAGGTGTGATAAGTGTGGTGGTGAGCTTTATCAGAGGGATGATGATAGGGAGGAAGCCATAAAAAGAAGACTAAAAGTTTACTTGGAGCAAACAAAACCTTTAATTGAATATTACCGTAAAAAGGGGATTCTTGTTGATGTTGATGGAAACAAAAGTATAGGTGAGGTTGAAAAAAGTATAGAGCAAATTCTTAAAGAGATAAAAGATTAGCCCTACTAGAAGACATCAATCATTCTGGCTAGAACTGCCTTCCCCCTATAGTCTGGTAGGAGAATCGGAGACCTTCTACTCGTTTTTATTCCAGTGTTTTCAAGCTCTTTAACATATTTTTCCACATGGTTTAGGGTTAATTTACCAATTTTTACTCCGCTTTTAACATAGTTTGCAGCTGTTATTCCTGCTCTCCTACCAAAAACCAAGCAGTCTAGGGTTGAGTTTCCCATAAGCCTATTCTTCCCATGAACTCCTCCGGAAACTTCACCAGCAACAAACAACCCTTTAACGTTTGTTTGACCGTAGGGGTCTGTTTCAACACCACCGTTTTGGTAGTGGAGTGTTGGAAAAACAAGCACAGGATTTTTTGTTATGTTTATTCCAAACCTGTTATACATTCTAACCATACCTGGGAAAAGCTTTTTTATTGAGCCTTCACCTCTAACCAAGTCTATCATTGGAATATCTAACCATACACCTCTAATTCCTGTTGGTGTTGTGATTCCCTTGTTTCTTATGTAGCATTCTCTTATGATTGCTGATGCTTCAACATCCCTAGGTTCAAGAGGGTTAACGAAAGCTTCACCATCAACGTTTACAACTTGAGCACCAGCAGTTCTTAACTTTTCGGTTAGAAGAAGACCTATTATCTGTTGTGGGTAGGCTGCACCTGTAGGATGGTATTGGACTGTATCCATATCTCTAAGTTTTGCTCCAGCCCTGTAGGCTAAAACAACACCGTCACACGTGGCTCCATAATGGTTTGTTGTTGGGAAACCTCTAATATGGAGTCTTCCAAAACCTCCTGTTGCAAGTATTGTTGCTTTAGCCTTAACAATCTTATACTCTCTTGTTTCCATATTCCATAAAACCGCACCTACAACTTTTCCATCATTATCCGTAAGAAGCTCTATAGCAGGGTTAAACTCAAGACATGGGATACCCCTATTCCTAAACTCATCTCTAACAACCCTCATCTCCTCAAGCCCTGTATAGTCTCCAGCAGCATGCATTCTTCTTCTTGAAGCACCTCCACCAGAAAGCTCTAAGAAGTATCCGTTTTCATCCCTATCAAACATCGCTCCAAGCTCAACCAGCCACTTAATAATGCTTGGAGCATCTTCAACAAGAGCTCTAACAACATCAGGCTTATTAGCAAAATGTCCTCCACCCATCGTATCGATAAAGTGGATTATTGGGGAGTCGTCAGGTCTATCAGCAGCCTGAGTTCCACCCTGAGCCATAACGGAGTTAGAGTCTCCATGTCTAAGCTTTGTAACAAGTAAAATATTTTCTGCAGGGATACCGTTATCGTTAGCCCATAAGGCGGCTGTTGTGCCTGCTAAACCTCCACCTATTATAAGTATGTCAGGCTCATAGTCAACATTGTTTAGGTCTATCTCGTTTGGGTTAATAAGGGGGTAAGCTTCAAGCAGATCTACAACCTCGTTTGGGGCTACATCCCCCTTGTTAGGTCCAATCCTAATTTCTCTTTTACCTCCAGGAGCATAGTCTGGATGTATTTTTAATACTTCCTCTCTTTCCTCAAGAGTCATAAAACGTGGTTTTTCTTTTAGTCTAGCGCTTCTTGTCTCATGAACAATTTCTATAAGCTTATACATGTATTCCGGGTATCCTTCAATAAATTTTAGTTCAGACATTACTATTCACCTCCAAAAGACTAGTCAAGCTTTATTTCTCTCTTCCTGTAGATTTCTTTAAGCTCCTCTGGGCTGAGTTTAAGGAGCTTTTCAAATTCTTCGTTAAACTTTCCCTCTTCTATCTCTTTAATTCTTTTTTCTAGGTTTGGTTCTGGGGGGACACCAAACTTTCCATGAATTCTTCTAACCATCTGGAAAAGGTGATAATGAATTATTTCAGCTGGACATCTAATTGAACATAAGCCACACTGAATACAGTCAAAGGAGTTTTCAGCTGCAAACTTAAAATCTCCACGAAGAATTGCCTGAATACAATCCATAACTTCTAAGGTTTGGGGGCATGCTTTGGTGCATGTGTTACAGGAGACACATCTAGCAACCTCTGGAAAATGTTTAAAAACAACATCTAAACCCCCACCCTCCTTGTCAAGGTTGTAAACAGGTTTTTCTGCTGGAGCAAAAGGTATCTGTACAAGATACATTCCATCCTCAACTCTTGTTTGACATGCTAAGGCTGTTCTAAGCTTATATTCACCCTTTTTCCTGTAGATTGTTGCGCATGCCCCACAAAATCCTGCTCTACAACCTGCTCCCCTAATAAACCTGTAACCAGCAAACTCCATTGCCTGCATAAGTGTTAGGTCTGCTGGAACCTTGTAAGCTTTACCCATAATGTAGATTGTTACCCAATGTTTAATCTCCTTCTCATCAATACCAGTGGTGACAGACTTGTTTGACTCTTTTATTCTCTCCATAATATCCAAGAACCTTTCTGAGGTTTTTTCTTCCAGAGTTTTTTCCACCAACTTCCCACCCATCCTAACACATAAAAGGCTATTTCCAAACTAACCTTAACATTTTCTAGGTCTTTAAAAGATTTTTTCAGATAGTAACGGTTTCGGATTCACATAGTTTAAATCAAACCTATAAAAGCTTTCTCCTAAATCAAAGGCTAAAGCCATAAGCTGGGTAAAGTAGAAAACTGGAATTGTTTTAAATTCTGGGTGAGCCTTTTTAACCTCCTCCTGTCTAGTGTCAAGATTAAACATGCAAAGAGGACAGCTTGTAACAACACAATCAGCACCACTAATCTTTACTTGGTTAAGGATGTCATATGCAAGTTCAGCAACAAGCTCTTTACGGTTAACCGTCTGATAGCTTCCACAACACCTAGTTTTAAACTGGGTGTCAACAACAGTAGCACCTAAAGCCTCAAGAAGATTCTCAAGAACTTTTGGTGATTGAGGGTTGTCTATGGCGATTTCCTCAGGTCTTAAAAGTAGACAGCCATAATACGGTGCAATCTTAAGGTTTTTTAAAGGTTTTTTTACCTTTTCAGCCACCCTATCAAATCCTATATCGTTTTTTAAAAGCTCCAAAAAGTGGATAACCTCAATGTTTCCCTGATATGGCTCCTCGGTATCAGACAAAAAATTGTTAATTTTTTCTAGTCTCTCCTTATCCTCCTTTACAAACATGTTACTTCTTTTTAGGGTGTTAAAACACATTGAACATAAAACCACAACACGATTCTCGTTTTCAACAATACCCTTCTCATTCATCTCCTGAACTCTTATAAGGTTTCTTATCGGGGCAAGCTGATGTATTAGGTCGTCGGTAGCCATAGAAAAAACAGCACCACAACAATTCCATCTTGGAAGTTCAACAAGCTCTACACCTAAAACCTTAGCAGACTCTAAGGCTGAAACCTCAAGGTTTTTGGCTGAGGTTTTTAGGGTGCAACCTGGATAATATGGAATTTTCAAAGTTTTCACCCTTTAGGAGGTGAATTTACGGAAACAGCTTACAAGGGCTATTTGAGGAAGCTTTTTAAACTCTTCTTCAGGGATTTCTGAGATACGGATATAGTCTAAACCTTTTCTAAGTCTTACCTGTCTTAAGGCTTCACCAAGCTTAGCAAAATCTATTTCACGTGGACAACGAGCATAACAGGTAAAACATGAAAGACAAATCCACATAGCCTTAGAATCTAAAACCTCTTTTTCACGTCCAAGCTGGATAAGTCTAACCATCATTCTTGGTGTTATATCCATCTGGTCGACTGCAGGACAGCTTCCAGAACATATACCACACTGCATACAAACACTAAGATCTATACCGCTAAGCTCCTTAATTTTCTCTAGGAGTTTTCGGTCCTCTAAAACCACCAAAACACACCTTTCCACATCAGCCAAACCAAACAAATTTTATATTTTAAATTTCTGAAGCCAAAACTTAAAACTTTTGTTGGTTTGATGTTTTATCCTGTGGGAGGCTAGGATAAGGCTGTGCATTACACTGCGGTGTAGTGCATTATATGTTTGGTTTAGGCTGTGTTTGGGTTGTTTTGATTTCCCATATTTTTTCGGCTAGGTTTTTTATGTGGTTTAGGTTTTCAAGTTTGTTTAGCCATTTTTTTGGTATGGCTTCAAATCCGTGGTAGGCTCCGCTTATTGCTCCTGTCATGGCTCCTATGGTGTCTGTGTCTACACCTAGGTTTACTGCGTAGGTTACGGCATCCTCAAAGTTTTTATGGTTGGCTAGGAAGGAGTAGATTGCTGTTGGGACGGAGTTAAAGGCTTCTATTCCGTTTCCAAGCAAAAAAATAACTTCCCATTTGCTTGTTTTTTTGTTGAGTAAAATTTTTATTTTTTTGATTTTGTTTTTGTAGGTTTCGCTTTTGGCAAGGTTTTGGAGGGATTGTAAAAAGTTTTCTATGTTTAGGTTTTTTAGTGGATGCTGGTTTAAGGCTAAAGCTATAGCGTAGGCTTGAAGAACAGCACCTTCAACCCCAAGTGGATGGGTATGGGTTATTTTTGCGGTTTTAACAGCTATTTTTATAAGCTCATCAAAATTGTCGTAGTAGAATATGCTTACTGGTGCAATCCTCATAGCAGCCCCATTCCCATAGGAGCCTATACCGCCAAAAAGATTTTCAGCAGCGTTTTCCCATGATTCCCCTTCTGATATTAGCTTTAAAACTATTTGAACACCAAAACCATAACCTCTACTTGAATTAAAATTTTTTATGAATGTTTTAGCCATGTGTTCACCGTTAAACCCACAATTTTCAATAAGCGACTCCGCAACCCCAATCATCATTTCAGTATCATCGGTATAGGAGCCTGCTGGAAGTTTACCGGGAAACATATCTTTAACTTCTCCATACCTTGACTGGATATATTTTGGGTCGTAGCCTTCAAAAGGCATACCTAAAGCGTCACCTACAGCGGTTCCAACCAAAGCTCCAAGAAACTTTGATTTTAAAAGTTTTTTGTCTTCAATCAGATTTTCCACCATTAGTCTTCCAAAGCCTCCAAAACTATTTCTGTCAAATATTTTACCGGAAGCTTTCTACCAGACTTTATTGATGCATAGTTAAGGTTGAAAAGACAAAAGGAGCATGCTGTTGTTAAAATGTCAGCCTTTTTTGATGCTTCATTAACCCTTTTTAGAGCCATTTGGACTGAGGGGTCTTTAAAGGCTGCTCTAACACCCGAATCTGCGCCACAACAAAAAACGTTTTCCCTATTCTCGTCGAATTCTACAAGGTTTCCAGCAGCCTTTAAAAGTCTTCTAGGCTCCTCATAAACCCCAAAAAGTCTTCCAAGATGGCATGGGTCATGGTAGATAAAGGTTTTTTTAGATTTACCCATTTTTAGTTTTCCATTCCTATAAAGCTCATCTAAAACCTCAACCACATGCTGAAACTTAACCTTGTTTTCTCCAGAAATTTTTGGGTAGAATTCTTTAAAGGTTCGGTAGCATCCAGCACAAATAACCAAAACCCTTTTTACTCCTAAATCATCGAATAGGTCAAGTTTTTCTTTAACGGTTTTTTCAGCGTTCTCCATGTCACCAAAGTTTATGAAGGGAGCACCACAACAACCCTCATCTTTAACAAGCCTAAAATCAACTCCAACCTTTTCTAAAACCTTTACAGTTGAAATTGCAGCATCCCTTGTTAGATAGGATGCAAGACAGCCAACAAAAAACATGGTTGAAGAGTTGTTTTCAAACTTTTGCTTGTATTGTTCAGGAAGCCAATCCCACCTTTTTTCAGGAGCCCCACCAACAGAATTTTGGTTTTTTAGGATAGAATCCAAAATTTTTTTATGGGGTTCAAGAGGTGCAAAACCCCTCTTAAAAAGCTCAACCCTAACTTCACCAACAATCTTTGAAATTCTTATGTTTGAGGGGCAAACCTTTTCACATGCCTCACACTGGGTGCAAAAATAGGATGATTCAACCATCCATTCTTGGATTGGTTCATCCGCTAAAATGGTTTTAGCAACTTTAAGTCTTGAGGTTGGAGAGTGAAAATCGTTTTTTGTTGTTAGATAGGTTGGACAAACCTCGTGGCATGCGTAACATTCAAGACAGTTTTTAATTTCTTTTACATAGTCTCCTAAACCCATCTTTAATAACCTAGCATAAGTATTTACCAAAGAAAAAATTTTAGTGTTTTGTTAGACTGTTCGGTTTTTATCGAACATTTTCAAAAGATTAATAGGATACAAGCCAAGCTATGTTAACTTGGTTGAAAAGCTTGACAAAAAAGCTTCTACTAACGTTAATATTTTCAGTTTTCCTGCTTAGCCAAACATGTTTTTTAGCCTATGCTGATAAGGGTGTTATTCCAATAGGTGACATACCAATCTATGAGCCAAGCCAAAAAGCTATAGTTGCATGGAACGGTGAAAAGGAGATTCTTATTCTTTCGGTTGATTTAAAAACCCTTAAGGGTAAAACTCCTGTTTTAGAGGTTCTCCCCCTACCCTCAAAACCAGAAATTGAGGAGGCTTCACCCAAGTCTTTTGATGTTTTGTTAAGGTATTTTAGGTCTAAAAGGGTTGTTTATGGGAAGGGTTTAGCTGGTGTTGAGGGTGTAGAGGTAGTTTTCCATGAGAAGATAGGTGTTCATGATGTTACGGTGGTTAGGGTTAAGGATACAAAAGACTTTATTCGTTGGGTTGAAGATTTTACAGGGAAACATGGGCTTCCAAAACCAAACCTTGAGAAGGTTTTAAGCCTTGTTAACGACTACACTAAACGTGGATTTGAATATTTTGTTTTTGACCTTGTAAACGTTGGAGAAAACATTAAAACAGTTAAACCTTTAATGTATAAATTCGACTCTAAGGAGGCATACTTCCCACTAAAAATTTCCTCTATAGCCAAAGGAAAAACCAGCATCACAGTTTTTCTTTTAACAAGTGATAGGATAAGGTTTCCAGCAACCCTACCAGCCAACAACTACATGGTGGTAATGAGAAACAAAATTATACCGTTAAAAGTTGTTGCTGAAGCAGACAAAAGAATAGCAAACCTATTCCAGCCAAACCAAACCATAAGGTTTTCAGTTATCACCTATAGGGGAAGCCTCCAAAACCTCAAAGAAGACCTCCTTCTTAAGGCTTGGAAATGGACCCTATACAAGCCAAACCCAGAACAAGTTAAAATATCCATAGAAAAAACCAAAAACGGAGAAACCCTAGCTAAGGTTTCCATAACCTTTAAAAGTGGAGATTTTCATGTTGACTGGGGAACACTTAAAAAAGAAAACTCTGTGTTTAGTGTGGATGCAAAAGTTGAAGCTTGGGAGGGACCAGCAATCCAAGTAATAACTGTAGAATCCTCAACCTATAATTTAGGGTTTCTTAGGCCTGGACACTACACCTTTATTTTTAAGGTGAATGGGGAGAATGTTAAAACTGTGGAGTTTGAGGTTACCTCCAGCCAAATTCAACCTTTAGCTTTAACAGATGTTACCCTAAACCTTATTCTTGCTGTTTCTTTTGTGGGTTTAGTTTTAATTTTGGTTTTGGTAGACGAAGAATCTAAAAATTTTTAGCTTTATTATTCTCCCTTTTTTCTTGGGTTTGGTGTTTTAGGTTTGAGGGTTTTTATGGATGCCCACCTCCATTCAAGGTATAGTAGGGCTACAAGCCAAGATATGAACGTTAAAAACATAGCCTACTACGCCCAAATTAAAGGGTTAAACGTTGTTGGAACAGGAGATTTTACCCATCCGTTATGGCTTAAAGAGTTAAAAGAAAACCTTGCTGAGTTTAACGATAGTGGATTATATGTTGTCAGAAACCAAAAAGATTCTAAAGTCTTTTTTATGGTAACAACAGAGGTCAACACCGTTTTTGACTATGAGGGAAAAACAAAAAGAATACACCATGTAATATGGACACCATCCCTTGAAACAGCAGAACAGGTTAACGAGGTTTTAGCCAAATACGGCTCTTTAGAGGCTGATGGAAGACCAACCCTAAAAACAACACCACCAGAACTTGTTGAAGTAACCCTAGAAGTGTCAAAAGAAAACGTTGTTTTCCCAGCCCACGCATGGACACCATGGTTTAGTCTTTTTGGAGCCTTTAGCGGATTTAACAGCCTAAAAGAATGCTACCAAGACAAATCAAACAAAATTTTTGCTTTAGAAACAGGACTATCCTCAGACCCACCAATGAACTGGAGAATCAGTGAACTTGACAAAGTAACAATAATATCAAACTCCGACAGCCATAGCTATTGGCCTTGGAGACTTGGAAGGGAGGCAAACGTTTTAGAGGTTAAAAATTTTAGTTATCGTGAGATTGTTGAGGCTGTTAGGTCTGGAAACCCTGAAAAAATTCTTTTTACGGTAGAGGTAAACCCTGCCTACGGAAAATACCATTGGACTGGACATAGAGGTTGTGGTGTTTCTATGCCAGCATCTGAGGCTATAAAACATGGGGGAATATGCCCCGTATGTGGTAGGAGGATGACTAAGGGTGTTGAGGAGAGGGTTGAAGAGTTGGCTGACAGACCTGAAGGATATAAACCTCCAAACAGACCTGGCTATGTTCATCTTTTACCTTTATCTGAGATTTTAGCATGGGTTTTTGGTTTTGGAAGCCCATCAAACAGGAAAACATGGGAGGTTTACGGTAGGCTTGTAAACAGGTTTGGGAACGAGTATAAGGTTTTGCTTGAGGCAAGGTTTGAGGAGATTGCTGAGGTTGTTGGGAAGGAGGCTGCAAAGGTGATAGTGGATGTTAGGGAGGATAGGGTGAAGGTTGAACCTGGATATGATGGTGTATATGGGAAACTCATCATAGACGAGAAAAAAGAGGAAACTGGAAAACCATCCAAGAAAAGTTTAAGTCTTCAGGATTTTATGTAGGCTGGTTGGTGGAAGTATTTATATAGTGAACTAACCTCAAAAATGTTTAATTTAGGATTTGAGGTTTTAGTGGCGGTGAGGCTTGTCATCGGTTGAAGTAATCAAAAAAATACGTGAGATAGAGGAGGAGGCACGCAAAATAATAGAGGAGGCTGAAGCTAAGGCTAGAAAAATTGTTGTTGATGCTGAGGCTGAGGCTGAAAAGGTTAAACGTGAGGTTATTGAAAAAGCAAAAAGTGAAAGTGAGGAAATGGTAAAAAAGGCTGAAAAAGAGGTTGAAAAAAAGGTAAAGGAGATTCAAAAAGAAAATGAGGCTAAAATTAATGAGCTTAAGAAAAAGTCTTCCAAAAATATGGGTAAGGCTGTAGATAGGATAATTGAGGTTGTTTTGGGGGTTAAACCATGAGCACCCTAATCCCAAAGATTGGAGAAGAAATTTTGGCTGAAGCTCAGGCTGAGGCTAAAAGAAGGATAGAGGAAGCTGAAAAAGAGGCGAAAGAAAAAATTGAGAAGGTAAAGGTTGAGGCTGAAAAGGAGGCTGAAACGGTAAAAGCAAAAGCCCTAGAAGAGATAAAAACTTTGGAGGGAAGAAGGCTTAGTGAGGCTAGACGTGTAGCATCAATAAAAATGTTAGAGGAGAAAAACAACCTAATTGGGAAAGCTTTCCAAGAAGCCTTAAAAAAGCTTGAAAAAACTGTTGAGAGTGAGGCTTATATTAAAAGTCTCTGCTCCATTATTGAGACAACAGCACTCCAACTTGGGGAGGCTGAGGTTAGGGTAAGACTGAACAGTAAAGACCTTAAACGTAAAAACGAGATTCTTAAAAACCTTAAGCTTCCATCAAACCTAAAAATAACTGTGGATAACACTCCGATAAACACTGTTGGAGGATGTATTCTTGAAACCTTGGATGGAAAGATAAGGATTGATGAAACTTTTGAGGCTAGAGTTGCTGCTGCTGAGAAAGCTATAAAAAAGGAGATTGCAAAAATTCTTTTTGCCGAATAAACTTTTTTTGGATGGTTATAGGTTGGATGTGTTTGAAGCCATAAAAACTAGGAGAAGTATTAGAAGATACCGTAAAGAACCCATACCAGAAGAAGTTTTGTTAAAGGTTTTAGAGGCTGGTAGATGGGCACCCTCAGCTAAAAACAGTCAACTATGGAATTTTATAGTTTTAAAGGATGAGGAAATAAAACGTAAAATTGCTGAAGTCTTTCCCTCTGGAAGGTTTTTGGCTGATGCTGCATGTGGGATTGCTGTTGTAACAGACCCTAAAACCTCAAACCATGCTGTGGAGGATGGGGCTGCTGCAGCTCAAAACATGCTTTTAGCAGCTCACGCCTTAGGTTTGGGTGCATGTTGGCTTGGAGTTTACGGTGGTGTTTATGAGGAAAAAATTAAGGAGATTCTTAATGTGCCAAAAGAAAAATTTTTAGTCTCTATTATTTCGCTAGGTTTCCCTGCTGAAACACTAACAGCAAAACCAAGAAAAAGTCTTGAGGAAATTCTTTTTGTAAATAGGTATGGGGAAAAGTAGGTTAGGCTTAAAGAAGAAACTTTCTACCAAAGGTTAAGTAGCCTGTATGGCTTACTGTTAAAGTTTCAGGTCTTGTTTTGCCAGCCTCAACCTGATACCTTCTAACCAAACATTCAAAGGTTTCTATGTTTAAAAACCCGTTTTTACGCATAGCTTCAACGGTTTTTATAACTTGCTCTATTGTAGGGCTGAAGGAGGCTAGGGTGCCCGTATTTTTTAGTGCGTTGTATGCGTGGGGGACAACAAGCCATGGGGTTGGCATGTCAAGCACAACAGCATCAACATCTTTTTCCTCTATACCTTGGGTTAGGTCAGCCTTCTTTAAAACAATAAATTCTGAAATACCCATCCTTCTAAGGTTTTTTTCAGCTGTTTTTAAGAATTCTTCTCTTGTCTCATAACTGTAAACTTTCCCATCTGGCTTTACATATGAGGCAAGCAAACCTGCTAAAGCACCACTCCCAGTTCCACCCTCAACAACCCTTGAACCTGGACCTATGTTTGTGTATAGGAGGATTAACCCAGCATCCTTTGGATAGATTATTTGGGTTTTTCTAGCGATTTTTTGCAGATAGTCTTTTAGGGTTGGTTTTAATGCAACAAACTCAACATCCATACTACTTTTAATCTTAACTCCAAAAGGTTTACCTATTAGGTTATCAACCCTAATAAACCCTTTATGTGTATGAAGAACTTCTCCTTTTCTAGCCTTAACCAAATACTTTCTTTTATTATCAAGGTAGAGTAGAACATCAGAGTTTTCCACAATAACCTCCAAAAGAAAACCACCTAACCTAAATTCTACCTAAAAACCTTTAAGCTTGTCTAAAACTTATAGAAACTATTATGACTGTTTTACACAAAGCCTAACAAAATTTTCTAGGATAAGCGGTCCCTCGTTGTTTTCACCAACTTCAGGATGAAACTGAACAGCATAATGAGGTTTACTTTTATGTTTTACCGCCTGAATTCTGCATACAGTTGAACTACCATAGTTTTCAAGATATTCACCAGTAGAAATAAGCTCGTATAGGTGGGTTTCATAAACCGTTAACTCTTTTCTTCCAGGGGCAAGAGGATACTCCCTATGGAAAAATATTTTTACTATCCCGTTTTCCTCCTTCTCCATTTTTCTTATCCTAGCACCATAACAATAGCCAAATATTCTAAGCCCTAAACATATCCCCAAAACTGGACATTGAACCTCACTAAGAAAATTCTTATACCAGATAAGAAGCTCTCTGTATCTTTCGTTTGGGAGAAAACCACCTGAAATAACTACTCCATGATAGTTGTTGGGTTGAAGAATCTCTCCAGGTTTTTTAACGTCAACTTTAACCTCGTTAAAGCTTTTAAGGAAGTTAACAAGCTTATCTAAGGTTTCACTACTGTTGTTAAGAACTAGAATTCTTCTGATTTTTAATCTAACCTCCCACAGTAAAAAATTTTATGTTTTAGCCTTATACTCTTTAACAGCCTTAACTATCCTGTTAAAGGCTTTTCTCAGGTTTTCCATTGAACATGAATAGGATATTCTTATATGTTCGTTGGAGCCGAAAGAGTTTCCAGGACTTACAACCACATGAGCCTTCTCCAACAGATACATCGTAAACTTTAAAGAATCCTTTTCTATAGCTGAAACATTAGGAAAAATATAGAATGCTCCATCTGGTTTTGGACATTTAAGCTCAGGAACCTTGGAAAGCATATCCAAAACAAACTTTCTTCTTTTAGCATATTCAGCCAACATTTTTTTAACATGTTTTTCGGAAGACTTTTTTAGGGCTTCTAAGGCAGCTATTTGTGAGATTGCGTTTACACAAACGTTTACAGCACCTCTCATTTTAAGGATGTTTGAAACAAGCTCCTTGTTTCCTGCGAGATAGCCTATCCTCCAACCTGTCATAGCATAGGTTTTTGAAAAACTGTTAATAATGATTGTTCTTTCAAGGTTTTTGTCGAAGGAGGAGATGCTGTAAAAGCTTCCATTATAGATGAACCTGTCATATACCTCGTCAGATAAGACGTATAGATCTTTATCTACCGCAATTTCGGCGATAGTCTTTAAAACATCTTTATCGTAGACAACACCTGAAGGGTTACATGGACTATTAACAATGATAGCCTTAGTTTTTTCGTTTACAACCTCTTTTAAGGCTTCAATGTTTGGTGTTAAAGTTTCAGTGTTGAAGGGGATAAATACAGGTTTGCCTCCAGCTATCCTAACACAGGAAAGATAGGGTGGATAATATGGTTTAAAAAGAATAACCTCATCACCAGGATTGATTAAACTCATTAAGGCAATGAATATTGCCTCAGCGCTCCCATTGGTTATAAGAATCCCATCCTTTTCAACTTCAACCTTTCTTTCCGCCCTTATTTTTGATGCTAAACTTTCCCTAAGCTTAACAAGACCTCTTTCCTCGGTATAATGGGTAAAACCTTTTTCCATCGCTTTTTTTGCAGCATTAACTATGTTTTTTGGTGTTGAAAAGTCAGGTTCACCTACATTTAAATATATTAGGTCACGGTATCCTAGTTTTGCAGCATAGTCTCTTATGGCTCTGTGAGCAGGTCTTTCGATAAGTTTTCCTCTTTCAGCCAAATCTTTCAAGGCAAACGAACCTCAAAAAACTGTTTTACGAAAATCCTTCCTATACTACTCTAACATTACACTTTTAAATTTTTTGGTTAGTTTGCTGGTTTAAAATATTTTATGTGTGTTAAATACCAGTTTATATAGTTTAAAACCTAATAAGTAGTTGACACCATGCCAAAAAAACATACGATAAAAAGAATAAGAGAGAAAATAGAAGTTTGGAAGGAAATTATCCCCACGATAGGTAAATCTGAGTTTTATAGGCTTTTAGGTAGACTAAAACACCATGCAAAAATTCTTTCCTATAAACCTGAAAACGGAAGAATTGCTCTAATAGTTAGCTATCCCTCGTTTAGGGAGAGGATAAACGGTAGGGTTGTTCTTTCAAGCTGGATTGGTAAAAAGAATTATCAGTCGGTAAGGTTGATGGTTAGCCCCCATACTCATAGAGGCGGAAAGAGAAGGCTTTAAAACAAAAAAATTTTAAATAGAAAAGTCTAATTTTTTATTGTTGGGGGATGAAAGAAAATGGCTAAAGGAAAATCAACAAAAAAGAAGAAATCAACAAAAAAGAAAAAGTAGTCTAACATAGAAACAAAAAATTTTTCTCTAAATTTAAATGCTAAAAAGTTTTTATTCTTCTTCGCTTTACTTTTTAGTGGTGTTTTTCATGGAAGAAACCTTCACCCAGATTAGGCTAAGACAAAAACCTGTTCATGGTACAGTAGTCTTAAAACGTGGTTTTGCAAAAATGCAGAAAGGCGGAGTTATCATGGATGTTACAAACGTTGAACAGGCACAAATCGCTGAGGATGCTGGGGCTGTTGCTGTCATGGTTTTGGATAAGCTTCCAGCAGACGTTAGAAAGGCTGGTGGAGTTGCAAGGATGTGTGACATTAAAATTATTGAGGAGGTTATGGACCATATTACCATACCTGTTATGGCTAAATGTAGGATAGGACACTATATGGAGGCAAAAGTTTTGGAGAGTATAGGGGTTGACATGATAGATGAAAGTGAGGTTTTAACCCCGGCTGATGAGCATCACCATATTAACAAGTGGGAGTTTACGGTTCCATTTGTTAATGGTGCAAGAGACCTTGGGGAAGCCTTAAGACGTATAGCTGAGGGTGCAGCTATGATTAGAACTAAAGGTGAGGCTGGAACTGGGAATGTTGCTGAGGCTGTAAAACATATGAAGGCTGTTATGGGGAAAATTAGGGAGCTTCAAAAAGCAAACGATGAACAGTTGCTTGATGTTGCGAGAGAATATAAGGTTCCTTTTGAGCTTGTAAAGGAGACAGCTAAACTTGGAAGATTACCTGTGGTTAATTTTGCTGCTGGTGGTATAGCAACACCTGCAGATGCAGCTTTAATGATGTGGCTTGGTGCAGACGGAATTTTTGTAGGCTCAGGAATTTTTAAGTCTGAGGATCCCTTGGAGAGGGGTAAAGCAATAGTTTTAGCTACAACCCATTGGGAAGACCCTACGGTGGTTGCTGAGGCTTCAAGGATGGTTACTGAGAAAAAGTCTATGGTTGGTGTTGATATTAAAACTTTAAAGCCTGAACAGCTTATGCAGTTTAGAGGCTTGTAGAAGTCTTGAAAAGTCTTAGGGTAGGTGTTTTAGGGGTTCAGGGAGCTGTTTCTGAGCATGTTGAAGTTGTAAACGATACTCTAAAAATTATGGGGATTAATGGTGTATGTGAAACCGTTAAAAACCTAAACCAGCTTAAAGAGGTTGATGCGTTAATAATTCCAGGTGGGGAAAGCACAACAATTGGTAGGGTTGCTAAGGAAAGAGGTTTAATGGATGAGATTGTTAGGAAGGCTAAGGATGGAACACCTATCTTTGGCACTTGTGCTGGTCTTATTTTGCTTGCGAAGGAGGTTTATGATTTAAAGGTTGGTGTTGTTAGACAGCCATTGTTGGGGTTGATGGATATAAAGGTTGTTAGAAACGCTTTCGGAAGACAAAGAGAGTCTTTTGAGGTTGACCTAAATATTCCTGTTCTGGGTGAAAAACCTTTTCCAGCTGTTTTTATTCGAGCCCCAGTCATAGAAAAGGTTTGGGGTAAAACCAAAGTTTTAGCTGAGTTTGAGGGGAAAATTGTTGCTGCGCAGGAGGAAAATCTTCTGGTGGCAGCTTTTCACCCAGAGCTTACAGAGGATAGAAGGTTACACCAATACTTTTTAAAGATGGCTCTTTAAACAAAAATTTTTGCTTATTTTAGATGTATTTTAGCCAAGGATTCTCCTTATGATACTCGTTTAAAGATTTTACTTGGAAGGCTGTTCTACCTTTCTCTTTTAAGGCTCTAATAAAGGCTTTACTTGTCTCTATCCTTGTTAAAACAGGAACAGAAAACTCTACAGCTGTACGTCTGATGATGTAGCTGTCGTCTATCGTTTTTTCTTTGGTTGGTGTTGGTGTGTTTATAACAAGTCCAATATCTCCAGCTGAAATCATTTTTGGTATGCTTCTAATACCATCACTTATTTTACCAAGCCCAAGAACCTCTATTCCATGTTCTTGAAGGAATTTTGCTGTTCCACCTGTGGCAAGTATCGGGTAACCCATAGCCTGAATATCTTTAGCAATTTCAAGGGCTGTTTTTCTATCCTCTTTTCTAACGGTGATAAGGATGAATTTTTTCTGGTCTGGGAAGTTTAACCCTGAAGCCAAAAAAGCTTTTAACATTGCACCCTCAACCGTATAGTCTAAACATGCAACCTCACCTGTTGAAGTCATTTCTACACCTAAAAGTGGGTCTGCACCCTTAAGTCTAAGGAAGGAAAATGTTGGGGTTTTAACACCAAAGTGGCTTATACTCCTACTGTTTATAATGCTATCCTTAAACTCTCTGATTCGTTTTCCCATCATAACTTTTCCACCAATATAGATTAAGGGAACACCTGTACATTTGCTTGTGTAGGGCATACTTCGGCTTGCTCTAAGGTTAAGCTCAATAATGTAAACTTCACCGTTTTTAACAAGAAACTGGATGTTAAAAGGTCCTATAACCTGAATTTCTTTAGCTATTTTTACCGTATAGTCTTCAATTTTTTCTATTTCCTCCTTGGTTAGGGTTTGTGGCGGGATAATCATTGTTGCATCTCCACTATGGGTTCCAGCAAGCTCAACATGCTCAATTATGGCACCTATCAAAACATCCTCACCATCAGAAACAGCATCAACCTCAACCTCCTTAGCATCCTCAATAAACTTACTTATAACAACAGGATGCTCTGGAGAAATTTTTGTAGCCCTCTCTATATATTCAAGAAGCTCTTTTTCTGTTGTTGCAACCCTCATAGCCGCTCCTGAAAGAACATAGGAGGGTCTAACTAGGACAGGATAACCAACCTTCCTAGCAAACTCTTTAGCTGACTCTAGGCTTGTTACATTGTTCCATGGTGGCTGGGGAATCTTAAGCTTGTCAAGAAGAGAGCTAAACTTTGCCCTATCCTCAGCCCTATCAATGTTTTCAGCTAGGGTTCCTAAAAGTTTAACTCCATGCTTTTTTAGTGGTAAGGCTAGGTTGTTTGGTGTTTGACCTCCAACGTTAACCACAACACCTAAAGGATTTTCAGCTTCAACTATGTCAAGAACCCTTTCAAGAGTTATCTCTTCAAAGTAAAGCTTATCCGACATATCATAGTCTGTTGAAACTGTTTCAGGGTTGTTATTTAAAACTATTATTTCATCTATTCCTTCCTCCTTTAAAGACCAAGCAGTATTCATTGTACAATAGTCAAATTCTACACTGCTACCTATCCTTATACATCCTGCACCAAGAATAAGAACCTTCTTTTTGGGTGAAAAATCAACATCATCCTCGGTGTCACCGTAGGTTAAATAACAGTAGTTTGTTTTTGAAGCCCACTCAGCAGCCATAGTATCAATAATTTTGAATGAGGGTTTTATTCCAAACTTTTTCCTGAAAGCTCTAACCTCATCTTCATCCAAACCCATACATAGGGCTATCTGCCTATCAGAAAAACCAAGCATTTTTGCTTTACGTATGATTTCCGAGGCATCCTTATCCTCCAAAGACAGATTTCTTAAAACCTTTTCCATTTCAACTATGTTTCTTATCTTGTAAAGAAACCAGCAGTCAATCCCTGTAAGCCTATTAATCTCTTGGATGGAAAAACCTCTTCTAATAGCCTCAGCAATAATAAATATTCTTTCATCCGTAGGATTTTTAAGCAGCTCCTTAACCCTATCATCAGACAAAAACTCATATTGATGGTTTGGGTTTGCCACAAGCCCAATCTTCCCAACCTCAAGACATCTAATTGCTTTTTGAAGAGCCTCCTCAAAAGAACGTGCAATAGCCATAACCTCCCCAACAGACTTCATTTGAGAACCAAGATGGGGGTCTACAGGTCCTGGAAACTTTTGAAAATCCCATCTTGGAATCTTTACAACAACATAGTCTAACGCAGGCTCAAAACATGCTGTTGTTACACCTGTAACCTTGTTTATAAGCTCTGGAAGAGTATAACCTAAAGCAAGTTTAGCAGCTATGTAGGCTAAGGGATACCCCGTAGCTTTTGAGGCTAAAGCACTAGACCTAGACATTCTTGCATTAACCTCAATAACAACATAGTTTTCGCTTTGGGGGTCAAGCCCAAACTGGATGTTACATTCACCAACAACCTTTAGGCTACGGATAACTCTTAGAGAAGCACTTCTTAGCATATGGTATTCACGGTTTGTTAGGGTTTGGGTTGGAGCGACAACAATACTGTCTCCTGTGTGGATACCTAGAGGGTCAAAGTTTTCTAGTGCAGCAACGGTAATCGTGTTGTCAGCAGAGTCACGCATAACCTCATACTCTATCTCCTTCCAGTTTCCAAGATACTTTTCAATAAGGACTTGATGGGCTGGACTAAGCTCTAAAGCTTTTGGAACAAGGTCTCTTAACTCAGCCTCATTATAGGCTACACCTGAACCTCCACCACCAAGCGTATACGCAACCCTAACAATCACAGGATAACCTATTTCTTCAGCTATCCTAAGAGACTCTGTAAGCGAGTAGGCTGCTTGGCTTGGGGGGATTGGAACGTTCGCCTCCAACATTGCTTTACGGAAAAGGTCTCTATCCTCTGTAGCCTCTATAGTCTCTATTGATGTTCCAAGAACCTTAACATCCTCACTTTCCAAAACACCCATACGTTTAAGCTCAACCCCAACATTAAGCGCTGTTTGCCCTCCAAAGCTAAGCAGAATCCCATCAGGTTTTTCCTTTCTAATAATTTCAGCAACAATGTTTGGAACAGCAGGTTCAAGGTAAACCTTGTCAGCCATCCTTAAACTTGTTTGAATTGTTGCAACGTTAGGGTTTACAAGTATTGTTTCTATTCCCTCTTCACGTAAGGCTTTTAAGGCTTGGGAGCCGCTATAATCAAATTCTGCAGCCTGACCGATAACTATACCACCACTCCCAACAACCAAAACCCTTTTAACAGTTTCCCTACGGGAAGCCAAACCCTTTAACCTCCCCTAAACTTTTCCATATCCCTTAAAAACAGGTCAAAAAGAAAGTCTGTATCTACAGGTCCTGGAGCAGCCTCAGGATGAAATTGGACAGCGGTAAAAGGTAGTTTTTTATGTTTTATACCTTCAACAGTTTTATCGTTTGCGTTTAGAAAGGTTACTTCAACATCTTCTGGTAGGGAGTCTGGATTTATAGCGTAACCATGGTTTTGGCTTGTAATATAGCATCTTTGGGTTTTTAGGTCTATTGCTGGATGGTTTTGACCCCTATGACCAAACTTTAGCTTATAGGTGTCTCCTCCAAGAGCTAAAGCCAAAACCTGACAGCCTAAACATATACCAAAAACAGGGATTTTAACCTCTAATAGCTGTTTAACCGTTTTTATGAGGTATGGAACCATTTTTGGGTTTCCAGGACCGTTTGATAAAACTATTCCGTCAGGTTTTTCTGAAAGAATTTTATCTGTTGTGGTGTCTATTGGAACCTGAACAACGTTAACCTTTCTAGCTAAAAGGTTTCTTATTATACTTTTTTTTACTCCACAATCCACCAACACAACCCTATATTTTCCGTCGGTTTCATATCTAACAATTTTTCTTGTTGAAACCTCTCTAGCCAAATCTGTCTGGTTTGGGTCTGGAACATATTTAATCTCCTCTTTAATCTCCTCTAGGTTAGGCTCCTCCCCGGGAGGATAAACGTGGAGAACACCAAGCATAACCCCAAAAATCCTAAGCTTTTTTGTAAGCATTCTTGTATCAACACCGTAAATGGCTGGAACACCGTTTTCTTTAAGCCACTCATCCAAGGTTTTTTTTGAGGTCCAATGGCTGGGTTCAACACAAAGCTCCCTAACCACATACCCCCTTATTTTGGGACCGCCAGACTCAAAATGTTCTGGGCAAACCCCATAATTACCTATGAGTGGGTAGGTTTGAACCAGAATTTGACCATTGTAGGAGGGGTCTGTTATAGATTCAACATAGCCAACCATACCTGTGTTAAAAACAACCTCGCCAGAGGTTTTACCAGTAGCCCCAAAACCATAACCAACAATAGTTGTTCCGTCTGCTAAGGCTAAAACAGCCTTTTTTTCTGGTTTAAGGTTACCTACTGGAAAAGGTGAAGCCCTTCTTTTGAAGAAGAAAATTTTAGATTTAAACTTTTCTGCTAGGTTTTGCTTTAAAAAACTTTTTATTGTAGTAAAATTTAAAACAGACATAAACATTTAAGTTAGCGTTAGTGGTGTTTGGTTTGCCAGTGGTAATCTATGTTTTAATAGTTACCGAGATTGGTAAGGAGTCTGAGGTAAAAACAGCTCTTGAAAAGATTAAGGGTGTTACTGAGGCTAAAACTGTTTATGGGGAGTATGATGTTGTTGCAAGACTTGAAACACCAACACTTAAAGAGTTGGATGAAATTGTGACGATGATGCGTAAGATTCCAGGAATTATTAGGACTGTAACCTTAATTTCAGCTTAACCTCCCAAAACTTTTTTAGCCTCACTAAGAAGCTCATCAAGACTATTGTAGGTTTTTGTGGGTATCTGCTCTAAAACAGATTCCACCAATATTTGTTTCCCATGTTTAAGGTCGAAAAGCTTCCACCCATGCATCTTAAGAAGTTTTGGTTTTGAGGTTGGAAATTTTGTTTTTTCAACAACCTTTTTAAAGGATTCTAAGCCGAAACATCCTGTTAGGCTTGGGAGTTCCCCTTTTTCAACAAGACTTTTAAACCTTAAGGCATCGGTAAACATTGTTAAATTGTTAAATAGGACATAAACCTCACGTTTTTTGTTAAACTTTTTAACCGTTTCTAGCAGTTTTTTAAGTTCATCATCAGAATACTGGTAGTAGTATAGGCGTTTACCTAAACCATGAAGCCTAAAATATGCTATTTCTCCAACTCTGGCTGGTTGGCTGATAAAAGGGTCTGTACAGTGGATTATCCCATACTCATCAAAAATTTTTTTTAGGGTTTTTTTGGTTTCTGGTTTAAACCATTCATCTCCTCTTGTTTCCCAAACCCAAAAAATTTTATGTTTACCTATTTTCCCAAAAAATTCTTTAACTTTTTTAAGGTTTGATTCTTCAGGTTTGAAGGAGGCTGGTGTTTGGATTAAAAGTATTTTTGAGTTTAGGGTTTTACATATTTCAACCATTAGGTTTAAGGCTTTAATACATTCGTTGTTTGGGTTAAACCTATGTGTATGGCTTATGTCCTGATGGGCTTTAACGGTAAACTCAAAGTTTTCAGGAGCCTCCCTTCTCCATTTTAACAGGATAGACTGTTTTGGATAATTGTAGAAGGTTGAGTTAATCTCGACAAGTGGAAGCTCCCTATAATACTTTGTTTTTGAAACTGGAAAACCACAACACCCAATTTTTATGGGCATGTTTAACCCTCTAGATTCTAGATTTGTGGGGAATAAAACTAAAGATTTTTGGTTTAGAGGGTGTGCATTACAGTGCATTGCACTGCATTACATGTTTTAAACTGGTTTATTTGAGGTTTGGTGGGGGTTTAATCTTCATATAGGTAGATGGGTTTAATTGTTTTTAGGGTGTTTGTGGTAGGGGATGAAGCCTAAACCACCAATTTTGTTGAGTATAAAAAACATTGAAAGTTTTTCTAGGTTTGCTTTGGCTTTAACGGATAATCCTCCGCTTCTTTGGTATTTTAAACATGATGGTAAAAGGTTTCTTGGAGCTTTTTCTGTTTATGTTTCTTGGAAGGGTGATTTGCCTATTTTTGCCTATATAAGGGTGAAGGGTAGTTTAGGCTCGTTTTTGGCTTATAAAAGTGATTTGGAGAGGGAGGAGTTTTTGTTTACGGATAACGTTGAGGATACAAGGTATACTTATGCTCCAATAATTAATTTAAAAAAGCCTCCAAAAATTTTTCAGGATGCTTTTGAAAAAAAGCCTCCAAACTTTAAAAAGCCTATTGGGATAGAGCTTGATGGGATTAAGTCTATGGTTAGGCTTTTATACCTTGTTTCTATAAAGGAGTATACTTCTTTCCCTATTTGGAGGTTTAAAAAGGATAGGAGGTATATTCTTGGGGTTTGTATTCCTTTTGAACGTTATTATGAGGCTAATGCTTTACCGGTCTTTTTCTATGTTAGGGAGAGGAACCCTCCACTTGAACCCTTCATAAGATATAATACATCAAAAATTGGTGGTGAAAACGTGGAATACTGTAAAAACACTGCTGACACAAAGTTTTTTTATGCAAAAATTGTGGATGTAAAGGAGATGCCACTTTTCCCAGATTAGCTTTATAGGTTAAAGGGATAGGAATGTTTAAGGATAAAATTGGGAAGGCTTCAGAAAAAAATAGGTCAAGGATAGTTTTAGCTTTAGACCTTGTAGAGGCTAGTAGGGAAAAACTTTTAAGAAAAAGTTTTAGTTTGCTTGAAAACCTCTCAAACCTTATTTGTGCGGTAAAGATTAATAGGCATCTTGTTCTTCCCTTAGGTCTTTTTGATGGGGTTAAAAAAATTGTTGGTTTTATTCATAGGTTTGGGCTTCCAGCCATAATGGATTGTAAAATAAACGATATTGGTTCGACAAACCTTATAATAGCTAAAAACTATTTTAGGGCAGGTTTTGATGCTTTAACAGTAAACCCTATAATAGGTTTTGAGGATGGATTAAAACCTGTTCTTAGCTTAGCCCATAAAAACGGGAAGGGAGTCATAACCGTTGTCTACATGAGCCATAAAGGTGCTAAAGAGTTTTATGAGAGGAAGGTTTTAGATGGGGGGAAGCCAAAACCCCAATACATTCTTTTTGCTGAAAAAAGTTTAAGATGGAAGGTTGATGGTGTTGTTGTAGGTGCAACAAAACCAAGAAAAATAGGTGAAATAAAAAAGGTTCTTGGAGAAAAAATTCCAATCTATTCTCCTGGGATAGGTGTTCAAGGTGGAAAAGCTGAAAAAGCATTAAAAATGGGTTCAAGCTTTCTAATTGTTGGAAGAAAGATCATTAACGCAAAAAACCCTATAAAAGAGGCTGAAAGAATAAGAATGTTATACGGTTAAACAGTCATTTTACCTTTGGTTTTGCTGTTGCCAAAGCTCGTTTTTTAGAAGGTCTCTAACAGCCGCTCTAACTATGGCACTTCGACTTGGATACATACCTGCCCTAACAAGCTCATCCATTCCTTGGACTAGGGCGTCTGGAAGCTTAACAGTAATAATTTTCATTACCGAGGGCAATCCTAAAAGGGAAGTTGAATTTTTTAAGATATTAATTGTTTTATTTATTTTTTTCAAGCTTAAACTCAAAATTTTTTTGTTGTGGACGCATAACCTTAAAATAATCCCCGTTTTTAGACTATATGTGGAGGTTTTCTTTTGGGTGGTCAGAAGAGGAAAAGTATAAGTGCAATGGAAAAGGCTCAAAGACTAAGAGAGGAGAGAGAAAGAGCTGCAAAAAGAAAAGCTAAAACTGTTGTTGAAAAAAAGGTTTTAAAGGTTGGGCTTCCAGCCTTTGACGATAAAGAGCTTCTAAACCAACTTGTAAAAATGAAGGCAATAACACCCTCAACCATCGCTTCAACCTATGGGGTTCGTGTTAGCGTAGCCAAAGATTTTCTTGAGGAGCTTAGAAGAAGAGGAATTGTAAGCCTAGTTACAGGATGTAAACGCATAAAAATCTATAAGCCAACAGTTTCAGCAGCCTAAACATCACCCTTTTTCAACCCTAATTATGCCACTATTTTTAGCCTCCCTAAAAACCTCAAGGTTTTCCAAAATTTTTCCAATAATATTCACTTTACCATAAAGCCTCATTCCCTCATAAAAAATACAGATTGCGTTTGCCTGAGGCCAATATGCTATTGTTCCAGGTTCAACTGTATCCTTACCTTTTTCAACACCAGTTTTGATTGGGGTTAAAAAATAGATTTCACCTTCAAGTTTTACTATTTTACCTTCTAAGGGTAAAGCTTTAACTATCATGTTAACTGTTTTTGGTGCGAGAAAAAGGATAAGCTCACCTCTACTTTCACCAACATCCTCAACAAAAATTTTTATGGGGATTCTTGATGGGGAAGCCAACCTAATCAACCCTAAAACATTTCTTTACCAAACATTTTAACTGGGAGATGTCTTCTTTTTAGGGTTTTTAACATTTTTTTGGTTGTCTCAAAATGTTGGATAAGCTCCTTAACCTCTTTTTCGCTTCTCCCAGAACCTCTTGCAATCCTTCTAATCCTTGAAGCATTCAAAATTTTTGGGTTTTCACGTTCCTCCTTTGTCATAGACTGGATTATGGCTTTCCAACCCTCCATCCTCTCCTCTGTAAGCTTAAGCATAGAATCATCCAACGGTAAACCAAAACCAGGAATCATTTTAAGAATTTTTCCTAGGGAGCCAAGCTTCCTAATCCTTTCAATCTCCTCATAAAGGTCTTCCAAAGTAAACTTTCCACTCAAAATAGATTTAACCTTCTTCTCCGAAACCGTTATTTCAGCCTCTTTTGCCTTTTCAATAAGCCATTTAAGGTCACCCATCCCAAGCAAACGTCCAACAAACCTTGGAGGGTCAAAAAGCTCAATATCCTCAATTTTTTCACCAGTCCCTATGAAGGTTATCGGAGCGTTTACAGCAGCCACAGCTGAAAGAGCCCCACCACCACGTGCTGAACCATCAAGCTTTGTTACAACTATAGAGCCTATTCTTGTAGCCTCGTTAAAGGCTTTAGCCTGAACCATAGCTTGCTGACCTATCGTCCCATCAACAACAAGCATTATATGGTCTGGCTTAACTGTTTCAGCTAAAACCTTCATCTCCCCTATCAAACTTTTCTCGTCTTTATGTCTTCCAGCAGTATCAACAATTATTGCCTCATAACCTTCCTCCCTAAACCTTTTAACACCCTCCAACGCTATTTTTACAGGATCCTTAAGAGACTCATCCCCATAAACAGGTATACCTGCAAGGTTTGCTAGCTGTTTAAGCTGGGCGTAGGCTCCTGGTCTATAGGTGTCAGCACAAACAACAGCAGACCTTATCCCTCTTTTCCTCAAAAACCTTGCTATTTTAATGGTTGTTGTTGTTTTACCTGAACCTTGAATCCCTACAAGCATTAAAACGTTTGTTTTTCCAGGTTCAACAGGAAGTTTAGCTGGTTTTTCACCAAGAAAACTTGTTAACTCATCATAAACAATTTTTATTAAATGTTCTTTTCTTGAAAAACCTGGAGGAATTTTTTCGTGTAAGGCTCTATCCTCAATTTTTTTTGATAGGTTAAGAACAAGCTGAACGTTTACATCGGATTGGAGTAGGGCTCTTTGAATATCTTTAACAAGCTCTTTTACAGTTGCCTCATCAACTATACTAAGCCTAAGAATCTTTTTTAGGGATTCTTGAAGGGTTGAGCTAAGCTTTTCAAGTGTCACTGTTTTTCCCAGCCTACCCAAAAAATATTATTCTTCTTCTCATGTTTAAGGCTAGCTAAAAACCGAAGCCACAATTAAGGGGAAAAGAACAGTGTAGTCTCCGATAACGTTAACAAGTCTACTTTTAGCTTTAGCCTTCCCCCATGAAATTGCCTCCTCTAAGGGTGCTCCTGAAAGACTTCCTGTTTCAGGTCTATCCATGGTGATTTGGATTGCAGCATCAACCCCACCTTTTAACATGCTTGCACCCAAAACAAAATGTTTTGGAAGCCCCCCACCCAAAATAATAGCACCAATCTTTTTTGACTTAAAAACAGTTTCAGCCATTTTTTCCATGTCGAGTGAAAAATCAAATTTTAAGCCTTTAAGCCTCCCATAAGTCCATAAATGGTAGCCAAGCATAGAGTCGTAGATGCCGGGTGAAAAAACAGGAACACCCATTTTTGAGGCTAAAGCCAAAATAGAGTTTTCGTCTTTAACCATAAACCCAAAAGCTTCAAGAACCCTATAAACAGGAAAAATTTTTGTTTCCCCATGTTCTTTTATAAGCCTATCAAGCATCCTATAAACTTCTTTTTCAAGTGTTTGGAAAGCGTTTTGTTTAACATAAACATCTCCAATCCTACCGATTTTTTTCTTGTTTAGGTTAACATCGTTTGGATGGTTTTCACCACGTAAATGTTTAAACCCTAAAGCCTCTATTAGGTCGTGGGTTAGGTTTCCCCCATTACTAACAACAACATCAACAAGTTTTTCTGCTATAAGCCTAGAAACAATGTTTCTTAAACCACCAGCAACAACAGGTCCTGCCAAAGAAATATAAACCGTGTAATCTGGGTTAAAAAACATTTCCTTTAGAATTTCTGAGGCTTTAGCAACCCTTCCAGCACCTAAAACACCACACAAACCCATCTCTTTAACAAGCTTTGACACACTAATGTTTGGGGAAACCTCCATCTGTTTAACATGGTTTGTTTGAGGGTTTTTCCTTTTTGGAATGCTAACCTACCCCTTAACCCTAACTATCTTAACCCTCCCAAGAATCTTCCAATACTCAACCTCAACACCGTTTGAAAGCTTAGACTTTATCTCCTCCTCGCTTGGTATTGATGTTTCAAAGGTTTCATAGGTTTCTAAATCCATTAACTGAACACTTGTTGGAGATATTGAAATCACCTGACCTGTTTTCTTCTCGATTATTGGAACATCTATTTTTGAGTCTACAGGGCTTACTATACTTCTTTTAACGTTGTCAAAAACACCTATAGCCACAATCCTAGCTTTTGCAGAGCCATGTTTTCCAGGTTTAGACTTTTCACATTCAACAACCCTACATGGCTCATTGTCTATAACTATATATTGACCCTCTTTTATTGAGCCGACATCAACAGGCTTACTCATTTTTTCTCACTTTAAATTTTAAGGTTAAACCCAAGCCTAATTAAATTTTTTTCTTAAAAGTCTACACAAGAAACATTAAGTCTTCTTCTTAACCTCTCATAAAAGTTTTTTCTTGTTCTTACAAAAACAGTTTTCCTTTCAGACTTCCATATTTTAATCGTTAAGGGTTGGGTAAAAGTTTTTTTAATCTGACCATCAACCAAAACAAGGTATTCTGTTTGGCTTTCAGGTTTAATGGTAACTGTAAAGTTTGTAGGGATAACATGTGGCTTAAAATTTGAGGAGAGAGGACATATTGGAACAATAAGAAACGCTTCAAGGTTTGGGTCAACTATGTTTGCACCTGCACTTAAAGCATAGGCAGAGGAGCCTACAGGGGTTGCAACAACAATAGCATCAACCCTATCCTTAGCAACCCTTTCACCCTCAACAAAAACACTTATATCAACCATTTGCTGGGGAACAAGAGTTCCTATCCTAACCTCGTTTAAGGCTTCAGGTAGGTCTAGACTTGTTTTAAGCATTAAACATTCTTCAAGCATATAGTTACCATGAAAAACTTTTTCTAGGGCTGAAAAAGCCTCCTCAGGAGTTACATCCGCAAAAAAGCCAACCCTACCAAACTTGATAACAAACAGGGGTATTTGGGTAGCCATGTTATGGATAGTCCATAAAACTGTTCCATCTCCACCAACAACAACCACAAGGTCTCCCTTAACCCTGTTTAAAGATTCACCCTCAACCCCAAGTTTTGATGCTAACCGGTTTTCAGGAGTTACAGTTAAACCTTTCCCACGAATAAAGTCTATTATCTGGCTTGAAAGCTTAACAGCGTCTTCACGGTCCACCCTTGAAACAACCACAACCTTTCTAAACAAGTTTTGCTCTCCTTACCTGCCAGAAACATTAGTAAGGGTTAACCCTAAATTTATTTTAGAGACCCCTTAAATTAAGCCATTCACATGTTAGTAAATAAATCTTGTCTTCACAAGGTTTTGGTTGTTATGTCTAGAGCGAAAGAAAAGGTTTTGGTTTTGGATAGTTCAGCCTTTATAATGGGTTTAGACCCCTTCTACACAAACCTAAAACTTTTTACAACACCAGAGGTTGTTGGTGAAATTAGTAGTTTTTGGCTTCAAATTAAGTATTCGGTGGCTGTTAACCTTAAAAAACTAGCAATTATCCCCCCAAAAAAAGAGTTTTTAGACCTAGTGGAAAAATGTTCAAGAAAGACTGGAGATAAACCTAAACTTTCAAAAACAGATTTAAGTGTTTTGGCTTTAGCCCTAGAATTAAAAAATAAAAAGTTTAATCCAACAATCATAACAGACGATTATTCAATCCAAAACGTTGCAAGCCACCTTAAAATAAACTATGCTTCACTAGTTGGAAGTATAAAAAGTAGGGTTAGATGGGTTTGGTATTGTCCAGGTTGTAAAAGAAAATTTTCTATCCAGCCACCAGAAAAAGTTTGTCCGGTTTGTGGTGTTGAGGTAAAAAGAAAGGCTAAAAAGAAAATTTCACTCCCCATATGAGTGGAAACGTTTTATGGGAAGATTTTTAGCATATAAAACGTTTTTTCTATACGACTAAAAAATGTTTATCTTCTGTAGGAGGTAAAAGTTTTGAAG
Organism: Candidatus Hecatellales archaeon; assembly: GCA_003661965.1. Lineage (GTDB taxonomy): Archaea > Thermoproteota > Bathyarchaeia > Hecatellales > Hecatellaceae > EX4484-218. The sequence continues at coordinate 5,145 of QMXD01000002.1, read as the reverse complement.
CTAACCGTTATCTACGATAATGTTTCCCTAAGGGAAGACCTAAAACCAGATTGGGGTTTCTCCTGTCTAGTTGAAACCAAAACCCTAAAAATTTTGTTTGACACAGGCTACGACCCCTCAATACTTTTCCACAACATGAAAAAACTTGAAATATCACCCAAAAACATAGATGTTGTTGTTATTTCCCATCCACACCTAGACCATACTGGTGGATTAGCAGATTTTCTTAGGGTAAACCCAAACGTTACACTTTATGTTCCACAATGCTTCCCAACAGAAATTATGGGAGTAAAAACTGTTAGGGTTAAAAACCCTATTAGGCTATCTGAGGATACCTATATTTTGGGGGAGCTAATGAACATAGAACAGTCTCTCCTTGTTAAAACAGGTAAAGGCTTAGTTTTGGTTACAGGATGCTCCCATCCAGGCTTAGAAAACATTATAGGGGAAGCCTCAAAATTTGGTGAGGTTTACGGGGTTATTGGTGGTTTTCACGGGTTTAGAAACTATAAGGCTTTAGAAAAGGTATCCTTGGTTTGCCCATGCCATTGCACGGTAGCCAAAAAAGAGATAGAAAAAATTTTTCCTGAGAAACATGTAAAATGTGGTGTTGGAAAAGTTTTAGAGTTTGAATAGGTTAAGGCTAAAAGTTAAGCTTACCTAGAAGCCTATCAGACCTAGTCTCATTTTTTAGTAGTCCAAGCCTTTCAGGGGGTAAACCTAAAGCCAAACCTAAAAGCTGGGTTATAAAAACAACCGGTAAATCGTATTCATGTTTCGTTTTTGCTGTTAGTTCCGCCTGCCCCCTATCAAACTGTAGATGGCAGAAGGCACATGGTGTTACAACACAATCAGCTCCAGCATCAAGCATAGCCTCAACCTTTTCCCTTGTTATTTCTAGGGCTGTTTCAGGTCTTCCAGCTCTTACACCCCCACCAGCACCACAACACATAAGCTTATCCTTATATTCCACACTTTCAGCACCTAAAACCTCAACAAGCTCATCAAGCATGGTTGGGTTTTCAGGTGAACCATGACCTCTAATATCGCTTGGCTTAAGAAAATGGCATCCATAGTGGACTGCAACCCTAACATCCTTTAAAGGTTTTACAACCCTATCTTTTATCGTTTCCAACCCAACAACATCATACAAAATTTCTGTAACATGGATAACCTTAATAGTCCCCCTATAAACCCTATTCACCTTCCCAAGAAGACTATTAACCTTCTCTTTTAACCCCACATCATGTTGAAGCATATGGTTTGCTTCTTGAAGTGTCGCATAACAACCGTTACATGTAACCGTTACATCTAAACCCATATCCTCAGCTATACTTAGGTTTCTAGCAGCTAAAACAAGCCAATTCCATAGGTCAAAAGAGCCGAAAACACCTGGAGCTGGACAACATGAGGTTCCATGCATAGGTTTAAGCTCAACCCCAAAAAGTCTAAAAACCTCTATTGTTGAATATTCTATTCCTGGATACCTGTTTGGTGTTATACAGCCAAGAAAATATGCATAGGCTTTCATCTTTTTAGCTCCTTTCAACTTTTAACCTAAAACCTGTTTCTTTAACAAGAAGAGAAACCTCGTTTAAGGCTTCAGGATACTTGTGGACTGTTGGGGGGATTTCATCTAAACCAAGCTCTTTTCTTACTGTTTTAATTTTTTCGTTTATTGGTACAGCATGCCCATATTTAAAAAGAAGCATACAAACCCTAACATGGTTTTCGTTCATATAGCCTTTTTCAACAGCAAGGTTTCTTAAAATTCTAACAATATCTGTTGTCATAACTTTTCTTAAACATCTTTCTTGGCATGTGTAGCAGGTTGTACATTCCCATAGGCTTTCATCTTTTAAGGCATCATCCTCAAAACCCCTTAAAACCTTCAAAAATATTCTTCTAATACGCCAAGCAGTTCTCCTACCAGATGGACATCCTCCAACACAAACTCCACATTGCATACAAGCCTTTAAAGTTTCCATGTCTTTTCTTGGAAAAAATATTGAGCCTCTATTAATCACATCTTCAGCAAACCTACTGTTAACTTTTCCAGTTTTAGCTTCTTTAGGTATCAACTTAATCTTCCCTAAATTTTTCGCCTCTTCAAAAGCCATTTCTAGTTTATTTTTGGAATAAACTTATACCTTAAAAACGTTTACTATTTTAGAGTGGAAAAAATGTTAACTTGCAGCTTTTTAGGGGTTAACGTTTGACGAAAACAAAAATTCTTAGCATACTAAAAAAGAGTAAAAAATATGTTTCTGGTGAAGATTTAGCAAAAAAGGCTGAGGTTTCAAGAACAGCGGTTTGGAAACATATAGAGGCTTTAAAAAGGGGAGGCTATAGGATTGAGGCAAAACCAAAGGTTGGTTATAGGCTTATAGAAACACCAGACATCCTATCACCCTTCGAAATTGGTAGCGGGTTAAAGTCAAAAATTCTTGGCTGTAAAATTTTTTGTTTTAAGGAGGTAACCTCAACCCAGGAGATTGCAAAAAAACTTGCTGTTCAAGATTGTGTTGAGGGAACTGTTGTTGTTGCTGAAAAACAAACTAGGGGTAGGGGGAGAATTGGACGTGAATGGGTTTCACCTTTGGGTGGTGTTTGGCTTTCAATAGTTTTAAGACCTAATCTTCCACCCCAATATGCTCAAAGAATAACTTTAACCACTAGTGTTGCTGTTGCAAAAACTGTTAGGAGGCTTTATGGTTTAAACGCTAAGATTAAGTGGCCTAACGATGTTTTGGTTGATGGGTATAAGGTTTGTGGTGTTCTTGTTGAGGCTAGTGGTGAGGCTGACAGAATAAACTATATGGTTGTTGGTGTTGGGGTAAACCTTAACGTTGATTTTTCAATGGTTAAACCAAACCTATCTAAAACCGCAACCTCAATAAGCCAAATTCTTGGAAGAAAGGTTTCAAGGGTTGAGTTTATACGTGAATTTTTGTTTGAAATGGAAAAAGCCTACATAACCCTAACCAAAAACAGGTTTAACCAGATTTTGGCTGAATGGAGAAAGCTTTCTGAAACCTTAGGTTGTAGGGTTAAGGTTATCTCCCAAAAAGAGGTTTTTACTGGTGAGGCTTTAGATGTTGATGAGGATGGCTATCTTTTGGTTAGGCTTAAAGATGGAACCGTTAAAAGGGTTGTTAGTGGAGATGTCTCAATAAGAAAAGAATAACTAAGGGTTTAGACTTTTTATATTAGACAACCCAAAAAAATATGAAGCATAAAAGTCTTTGTTTGGAGAGAAGAAAAAGGCTTGGAGAACGAAACAATAGTTAAAAAGGTTTTAGATGGAGACTTTAAAACAATAGCAAGACTTATAACCCTAATCGAGGATGAAAACCCAAAAGCCATAAAAATAGTTAGCAAACTCCACAAGTATACAGGAAAAGCCCACATCATAGGTGTAACAGGACCTCCAGGTGTGGGTAAAAGCTGTTTAATCAGTAGGCTTATAGGAGAATACAGACGGAAAAATAAGACTGTTGGGGTTGTTGCTGTAGATCCAACAAGCCCATTTACTGGTGGAGCAATTCTTGGTGACAGGATTAGGATGGGTGAACATACACTCGACAAAGGAGTTTTTATTAGAAGTATGGGGAGTAGAGGCTCACTTGGAGGTTTATCAAGAGCAGCTGGAAACACCATAAAAGTTTTAGATGCTTCAGGTAAAGACCTTATAATCGTTGAGACAATAGGGATAGGTCAAACACAGGTTGACATAGTAAAATATGCTCACACGGTAATCATAGTTCTTATGCCAAAAATGGGTGATGAGATTCAAGCTATGAAAACAGGGTTTTATGAGATTGGAGACATTTTTGTTGTAAATAAGGCTGACCAAGAGGATGCTGACAAAACTGTTATGCTTATCGAGGATATGCTTAAACTTGAAAAGGGAAAGATTAAAGAAAAAATAATCCCAGAATGGGAAAAACCAGTCCTAAAAACTGTAGCCTTAACTGGTGAAGGGATAAGCAAACTCGTGGAAAAAATAGAGGAGCATAAAGAATACCTTTTAAAGTCTGGTTTAATTGAAAGGTTTAAAGAGGAAAAAAGTGAAACAGAGGTTTTAGACGCCCTAACAAGCATACTACAAGACTATGTTTTAACAAGGGTTAAAGAAACAGAGGAGTTTAAGGTTTTAGTTAAAAAAACATCTGGGGGGGAAATAGACCCATATTCAGCTGCAAACCAGCTAATCAAAAAGATTCTTCAAAAAAACGTTTTATCCTAGTTTAGTCTTAGGCTAACTATGAAGCATTGAAAAATTTAACCTTCCTAACCAACAGGAATAAGCTTATTTTAACACTTATAGTGTTAGTGGTTGCTGTCACCATAACCACCTACTATACAAGCCTAAACTATCTTTTAACCCAAAAGGTTCCAGAGCAACTTTATGTTGGACAACTACCAGAAAATAGGACTTTAAAGGCTGGAAGAGTATTAGATGTTCCCTATGTTTTACAAAAACCATGGTATTGTTCTGAGGCTTCAGCAAGCATGGTTTTACAGTATTTTGGCTATAATGTTAGCCAAGACCAAGTTCACGACGCAGGATACGATAGGTTTGAAAACATGCTACCAATCCTCCAAAAATACGTTAAAAGCCGTTATGCTTCACTTAGCCTTAAAAACCTAAAAAAGGAAATTGACAAAGGAAAACCTGTAATAATAAGGGTTTTGGTGGGAAGAAACCTTCATAGTGTTGTTGTGGTAGGATACGACAAAGAAAACTTGTATATTCATGACCCAGCAATAGGACCCTACCTTAAAACAAACCCTAAAATTCTTCTGGAAATATGGAAGCCTACAGGGTTTAAAGCAATAGTTTTTGACTAAAAAATGGGAATCTGAGCTTTGAACCCTCATCATCCCTTTGTCAGGGTGTAGCGGTTTCTTCACAAAAATGTTTAAGGTTAAACTTGATAATAAAGCTAGCTAAAACTAGCTTTCAAAAGAATCAACTAAAACTTTAAATCCTCTAACCTAAGACTTCTCCTGCTGAAGAAACCTAATAATTTCTTCCCTTAACTCACCCTCAGACTTCCCATCAAAGCTTATTCCAAGCTCCTGAGCTATTTTTTCAAGTTTCTTTTTAGGGTTTCCAACAGCTTCTTGGATGGTTTCTGT
>QMXD01000001.1 GCA_003661965.1 Candidatus Hecatellales archaeon | reverse complement strand
GTTTGCATTTTGGGGATACACGTAAATTTGTTAGGGTTACTTGCAATAAAAAATCCCAAAAGAGTGAATTGAAAGTCTGTTTGGAGCTTCCGTGTGAACGCTATACCCTCAGTCTTGCAATAAAAAATCCCAAAAGAGTGAATTGAAAGTTATATCCCCTTTCTCCAGGCTTATGCAAAGGCATTTTCACTTGCAATAAAAAATCCCAAAAGAGTGAATTGAAAGTCTATGTCGGTGAATTCGTCAACTACAACCTCAACATGGTCTTGCAATAAAAAATCCCAAAAGAGTGAATTGAAAGTAAATAAGCCTGTCATAGTTGAACATGGAAACGATAAGGAATGCTTGCAATAAAAAATCCCAAAAGAGTGAATTGAAAGTCTAATACCTCTTCTAGCGTCAACTCATCCACTTTTCTCCCCTTGCAATAAAAAATCCCAAAAGAGTGAATTGAAAGTGAGAAGAGAAGAGGTAAGGTCTATGTTCCAGAGGCAGATCTTGCAATAAAAAATCCCAAAGAGGGAGTCAAAAGTTAAGTGTCTTTAGAATGGATTTTTAAACGTGTAATGCAGTGCAATGCACTGTAATGCACACATATAAAGGCAGGAAAAACTTTGTTATCTTTCTTCAACAGCAAACTCGACATGGGTTAACTGTTGAAAGTATGGGCTGCTTCTACCAAAAGCCCTAGGAATATATTTCCTAATTTTTGTTCCACGTTGGGCTGCAGCATGAATTATCCAAAGCCTTTCAACATCAAGACCTTTTTGTTCAGCATTAGCCTCCAAAGCATCCAAAACCCTTAAAATTTCTTTTGAAGCCTTTTTTGGGTAGCGTCCAGCATACCAACCCTCCAAACCTTTCCGGTGGGGAACCTCCTTTTTATGCCTCCTAAAAGGTATAGGTTTTTTTCCAGCAATAACATCCTCAAGAAGCCTTTTAGCATCCTCAAGCCTCATATTTTTTATCGTTAAACAAATTTCTCTAGCAGCCTTAGCCGATATTCTAAGGTCTCTACCACTAGCAATAGCCGTTTTTTCAGGGTTTAAACCTTTAATCGAGTAACCCCAGTTAGGCAAACCCATCCACCAACAAACCTTAACCTCCTAAAAAAATCTTTCTACAAAAATAAAAGTTTTTACTCCTCATCTCCAGCATAAGCCTCAAGAGACTCCTGAACACCAACCTCCTCCAAACTCTTCCCTTTCAACTCTTCAACCCTAATCTTCCCACCAACCTCCTCCTTAATCCTCCTAGCAAGCTTTTGACCAACACCAGGAACCCTTATAAGCTCAGTTATAGAGGCACGTTTTAAGGCTTCAAGAGACCTATAACCAGCATTAAACAAGGCTCTAGCCCTAACCCTACCAACACCCTCCAAAGAAACAAGGGGAATAAGCTCAGATTTAACACCATGCCTAACCCTAAACCTTAACTCGTTAACCAAAGGTAAAACCTCCCCCCAACCAAAAAGTTTAGCAAGCTCATAGGTTGCATAAAGAAGCCATTCAGCAACCTCAACAAGCCTATAAAGGTCTCCAGGTTCAACCTTAAACTTTTCAAACATATCATTCTCCCTAACCTCCTCAATCCAACTGTAAAGAACATTTACACATTTAAGCTCACCAAGAAAAGCCTCATACTCTATAGGGTTTTCCCATGGGTCTGGAACCCTAAACATAAACTCCTCCCTATGCTCCTCCAAAAAAACCTTAAGCCTATCCATCTCCCTCCTATAAGGATAAAGTTTAGGTGTAAGGTCTGGTGTATGAGAAATTAGATGGAGAAAACTTATCTCTGTCAGGTTTTTAGGTCTACCGATAAGACCATCCCTAATAATAACACCAGTTTCAGGGTCTATGTAAAGCTCAGAAACCCTTCTCCCAAAACCTGTTGCCTCAACCCTCCTACCATCATACAAAACCATACCGTTTTCAACAAGATATTTTAAGGCTGAATAGATGGGTCTCTCAATAACCCTTCCACCATACTGGTAAGCATAAAAAGTTTTACCAAAAAATTCTAGGAGACCCTGCTCAGTTTTAACAAAGTCTGAGGCTATAGCTGAAAGCACATGAGACCTTAAAGTTCTTTCAACAGCAAGCTTAGACCAAATTCTTTCAGGCTTTGAACAAACATAATACTCCATCAAATATTCCTGCTCATCAGAGGAGGAGGCAACAAGAACAGCCTCCCCAAACCTATCATATTTTGGTCTACCAGCCCTCCCAGCCATCTGCTTATACTCAAGAATAGGAATCTCCATCCTACCATAACCAGGCTCATAACGAACATGACTATTAATTATGACGGTTCTTGCTGGAAGATTCACTCCAGCAGCCAAAGTTGGGGTTGCAACAACAACCTTAATAATACCCCTCCTAAAACCATCCTCAATAATTTTTCTATGAGCAGCATGAATACCAGCATGATGAGCAGCAACACCATCCCTAACAAGACCAGCCAAAACTTCGCTTAAACTTGTTTTTTCCCCAAAACCCAAAATCCTTTCAGAAACACTTTTTAAGGCTCTTAGGTCAGACTTAGAAAGAAACTTCCTAATAACGGGTGCAACCTTTTGGGCTAGGGAAACAGCTGTTCTTCTAGCCTCAACAAAAATTAGTGTTTGACCTCCACCCTTAACAGTTTCAGCAGCCAAACTTATGGTTGGGTTTGGATGAAGCTTTTCAACCTTTCTTGAGCCACCATCCTTAAAAACAATTTCACAGTCAAACATAACACCCTCCCTTAAAGGCACAGGTCTCCAATCCATAGCCACATAATCAGCCTCAAGCCATCCAGCAACCTCCTCAACATTTTTTATTGTTGCACTTAAAGCCAAAACCTGAATGTTTGGGTTTAACTGTCTAAGCCTTGTAAGAGCAACCTCTAAGGTTGGACCACGGTCAACATCTTGAAGCAGATGAACCTCATCAGCAACAACAAGTGTAACATCGTTTAGCCATCTTGCCCTATGTCTAAGCAGACTGTCAGCCTTCTCGTTTGTTGTAATTATTAGGTCGTAACGTTCAAGGTATGGGTCGCTACTATCATAGTCTCCTGTTGAAACAGCAACCCTAACCTTTTCACCGTTAGGCTTTTTAAGCTTTTCATACTTTAAAAACTCCTCATATTTTTCTGAGGCTAAAGCTCTAAGTGGAACAAGATAAAGAACTTTTCCACCCTTCTCCAAAATATGTTTTAAAGCACAAAACTCAGCAATCAAGGTTTTACCTGAGGCTGTTGGACTTGCTAAAACAAGTTTTTTACCGTCTAAAACACCTTTACGTATAGCCTCCTCCTGTGGAGGATAAAGCTTCCCATAGCCAAGGTCTGCTAAAAGCCTTTTAGCCTCAGAAGGAATATCAACCTCTTTAAGATGCAAAAAATCCACCAAACAACCTAACCTTTAGTTCTTCTTACATGTTTATGTTCCGTGTCCGAGAAGTATAGGGAGCCATCCTTTATAAGCTGTCTAACGTAACCTTCAGCCTTCCCCCTATCAATCCCATACTCAGACTCAAGTCTTGAATAAAGCTCTTCAAGCTCAGCCTCCCCACTTTCTTTTTCCATTTCTCCAACAAGCTTTAAAACAGCAGTTAAACCCTCTCTTAAGGTTGCAGGTTTACCAGTCATTATTACGTCTATGTCAGCAACCTCCTCCCTTAAAGCACCAACATCCCTAAGAGACCTTCTCATAATCCTTATAGCAGCCTCAGCATCCATTTTTGTCACCTCCTCCCTTAAGGCTGCTCTAGCCCTAGCCTCAGCAATCCTAATCAAGGCTTCAAGCTGTCTTGGAGTTATGGCTACAGGTGTTCCCTCACCACTCCCAGACATCTCCCTCATTTTAAGATAGAATTCTCTAAGATGGTTTATAGCCTCCTCAGTTAACCTAGGGTTAACCCTAGACCTAGCATAGGTAATATATTTTCTGAGAAGCTCAGGTTGGATTGGAGGTTTAGAAGCTGAACCTCCAGTCCTATGAACAGTCAGAATATGGTCTGAAAGCTTTTCATCAACAGTCTTCTCAGGATAATCTTTCTGGATAAATATCAGGTCAAACCTTGAAAGGATAACTATCGGTATATCTATGTTTTCAGCAACAGAAAGCCTATCCTCATACCTCCCAAACTTCGGGTTTGCAGCAGCCAAAATAGAGGCTCTAGCATTAAGAGTTGCAACAATCCCACCCTTAGCCACACTAACGGTGTTATGTAAAAGGACACCATGAGAAACAAAGTTATGAAAAGGTTCAACTGTGACATCATAAACCCACTCTGTTTTATACTCACCCTCATTAAGAACAATTTCCACGGAAGAAACCCTTAAAAACCTAAACCTTAAAAGAAACTCTAGCTCAGAGAGGGTACTGTTGACTCTTAGAAGGTGTTCTTTAATCTTTGTTATAGCTTTAAATAGGATTCTGCTTCTTTTTTCTTCGCTGTAACCTCCCCTTTCAACATAGTCTATTACAGACCTTCTAACTCCAACAATCTCCGCAAGTTTTCTCTGGGAGAAGTTAAGTTTATTTCTTAACTCTTTAATAGAGGAAAACTTAAGATTAATAAGGAGGTTTTGAAGTTCTCTAGCACGAGTTGTAAGTAGGCTAAGATATCTTCTAAAAGTTTGAACGGTTACACCATAACCCTTCTTTAAATGCTCATTAAAATATCCATTATATGGTAAGCCTAAATCTTTTAAGAGTTTAATTATGGTTTGTGTGACACTCGTTGGTAGGATGTCGTGATGACGATTAGTTTTCTTACTGCACCTAACTAAGGATTTTATCTTTTCATACCGAGGGTCTTTTGGGCTTACAACATACTTAAAGAATTTTTCAGCAGAATCTCCGCAAATGTAAACTTTGTACGAGTTACTTGTCCTATCGTGAACAAGTCTTGATGATATACCAAGCTTTAAGAGTAGATCTTGATAATCCTCAGCAAGTCCCCTAGAAGATGTTCTATAACAGATAGCTGTTGATTCTACACTACCATCACCAAAAAAAGCTGACTTTAAAAATTCTGCTATAACTTTCTTTGATGAAGCAAAAATTTTGCTAGGAACCCTTCTAAACCTTGATGGTTGAATAATCTCTGGAAAGTTTGATAGAAGCCAGGTATATAGTCTCTGAGAAACATATCGTTGAATCGTAACACCATCCTTATTTATGCTTATATATGGCTTTATGTCAAAAGTCGTGGTAAATAGATGGGAAAACTCAGATAAGAATTTATTATTAGTATTTGCAAATCCTATCTCACAAGTTACTCCCTTATAAAAGTGTCCCTCGGTTACAAGATAACCTAGAATTTTTGCAATTTCGGCTGTAAGCTTTTTTGGTAAATTCACAGTTTTTTCATTCCTAAAAGTTTGAGGAACTTGTTTAAGCTCAACTGGGATAGAAGAATTGGGTAGCTCTCTTGGGGCTGGAACAAAATCACCAACTTTTATGTTTAATGCATCTATAGTCTTGATTTTTCCATCTCTGCAGACGTATACTGGATGTTCTGGAGTTACAAGTATTTCACGACCGTTAGAAAACCTAATTTTAACAAATTTATCCGGAGCTTTATGTCTACTTACTCTATTGATCTTAGTGCGTATGACAATCTTTTTTAAAGGATTTACCGAATAAATCTCATCAGAGAACTTTAAGGGTAGGATCTCACAGTTTACCCCTTTAATAACTTCATTACTAAACTTTTTAAAGAGATTCTCAACATAATCTCCAATCTTAATCTTAGAGCCATTAGCTAACATTATTTCTACCAGTGGATGATAAGACTGTTGTTCCATCATCTCATGCATAGCAACCCTATCCTCATCCCTCATCTTATCAATCTCATCTATACAGGCAACACCCTTATCCGCCAAAACCAAGGCTCCAGCCTCCAAAACCATCCCACCAGCCTTCTCCCTTAAAACAGCAGCAGTTAACCCCGCCGCTGTTGTTCCACGTCCACTAGTATAAAGCCCTCTAGGCGCTATCTTAGCCACATACTTTAAGATTTGGGATTTTGCTGTTCCAGGGTCTCCAACAAGCAAAACATGGATGTCACCTCGGATAGGGATACCTTCAGCTGTAACCTTTGGAACACCACCAAAAAGCAGATACATTATGGCTTCTTTAATGTCGTCATAACCATAAATTGAGGGTGCAATAGAATCCATAATGTCCCTATGAACAAAATCTCTTTTAGCTATCTCCAAAATCTTTTTTTCATCCTCAGGAGAAATTTCAACAGTTTCAAGTTCTTTACCCAAGGTTTCTATATGGTTTGCTTCAACATAGGTTAGGAAAGACCTTAACTTTCCCTTACCCGGAACTGTTTCAGGTCTTGCTTTAACAACACCTGTTATAACAACCCTATCACCAGGTCTTGCAACATCAACAAGCTCATCAACAACAAAAACCTCAATATATCTTGGAAGCTGACCTGGGGGAAGGTCTTCAGGCTTCTCCTGAACCCTTAACTCTTGAGAATCTATAAACTTAGACTTTTCAGGTTCAAGCTCAAAACCTGACTCTTTCCCCATCCTACATGATGGGTTTGGACATTCTTTAGGCGCTTTTATAAACGTTCCATGTTGGGGGACAGAAACCTCCGCTCCACACTTTTTACATTTAAATGTGGCTTCTAGGAGTAGGGGGCGAACTGGTGTTGACCTAACAACAATCCCATCAAAAGAGATTAGTTTACCGATATGTTTTGCTCCTATGGCTCTTAGGGAAACCTTTTCAGGTAAACCTTTAATTCTAACATAAAGCCTATCAACAATTTCAGCATACTGTTTATCCTCTATTCTTAGCTGGGCTTTAAGCGCTGGAATCATGTATTCTTGAAGATATTTTTCTGGGTTGTTTTGAAGCTCTATTGCAAGTTTACTGTCAAAAAGGGATAGGTCGAGAAAATCAACAACAATAGAGTTTTTTCCAGCTACAGCCATCTGCTTAATTAGGTTACGATATTTTTCCTGCTTAAAAAACTCCTCAAATTTTTCTTGAACGTTTACCTCTGAAACCTCAACCAATACCTACAACCCTAACTAGCTTTTAAAAAGGGAGTTTCTCCACTCATTTACTGTTTGGTAAAGCTTCTCATATAAGATTCTCTCTTCCAAGGTTAGGTTTTTAAGCAGATTCTCATCTTTTTCCCTAACAGAAGACAAAATTAAAATTTTGTTTATCCTGCTTGTAACTATGTCTGTTGCTATCTGGACAGCCTTTTGAAACTCAGCCTTTTTTTCAGGGTTGGAAAGGCTTTTTTCTTCAAGCTCCTTTAAAAGTTTTCTTAGTTTAGGGTAAAAGTTTTTTGGTAGGATTGAAAGACTTCTTGGACTTTGAATAGCCTCCACAACCTGAGCCTTCTGAATATCAACTATCCTCAGCTTTTCCTCCTCATCAACAATTTTTGCATAACCGTTTTTTATAAGCTCATCTGCAACCCACCCTCTAACCTCAAAATACTCATCCTCCTCTACAGGTCCAAACTCCTCCCCAGCCAAACTTATTTTTGGAATTGTTCTTGTCGCAACAAGCTTAACCTTTTGATGGCTAAACTTAAAATCTGACGTTTTAAAAACATTGTTAACCATCCCTTCCTAACCCCTCCCTAAACCTATAAACCAACAAGTTTACCTGATTTTTCAAGATAAAGCCTGTAAAGTTCAGGTTTACCTAAACAGTTTTTACAGATACAGTAGGATGGAAAATCTTTACTCCTACATATTTTTTCGTAGGGGCATTCTGTACATGGAAACTCTCTTCCACAAATAATACATGTTTGAGCAAAGGTTATAGGTTCTTTTAAAATTTCCGTTAAAACGTTTTTTATCTGCTCTAAATACTCTGTTTTTTCTATCCTAAACATTCTTGTCTGTTTATCGTACCTTAAACCTACACGCATAAGCTCAGCAAACTTTTCTTTTCCAACGTATGGAAGCTTTATACCCTTTTTTGTGATAACAACAACCAGTCTTCTATCACCTCTTTTTAGCTTTTGACACCTTTCCACTTGAAAGATAATCCACCATCTCGTCTGTCAGGTTAAGCCATGAAGCAATCTTTTTAGCCTCCTCAAGGTTGCTTGAAAAAATAGCTTTAAGGAAGGGTAGAAAATCCATAGTAGCACGTCTACGTGAAACATGACATTTTTCAGCTATCAACGAACAAATTTTATCTTTAAGCTCACGTTCAGCCTTACTCTTACTCAACAATATTAGCTTTGAAGGTGGAAACCTATAACCAACAGGATAATAGCTTTTTTTACGTGAAGCAGCAACCCCAACAGTCATCTGTTCTAAAGCATAACTTAAAAAACCCCAATCTTTTGTACGTTTAATTCTTCCAAAATATAGGTCTGCACGGGATAATGCATCATAAGCTGATGCAAGGTCTTCAGGGTCCTTATACTGGTAGGGTAGATTATCATGGATAGCTTGGTGGAGAAGCTCAAAATCTATGTTAACCTCAGCTAAGGCTTTTCTTGCCTCTGAGGGGGGGTCAGCCAAAAATATTTTTTTTAGGGCTTCTTGAACCGTTATTTGTTTGTCTCTTGGAAGAAGCCTTTCAACATCCTCAACCTTTATATGTTTTGTTCTTTCAGCAATCGACTGTAGGTCGTTTATGGCAGACCTAACATCACCCTCACAACGGTTAACCAAAATTTTTAAAGCTTCATCCTCAGCCTCCAAACCTTCCCTTCTACAAAGCTCCTTGAGTAAGGCTAAAAGTAGGGGTGGTCTTACATGGTGGAAGGGTATAAGTAAACATTCGTTTTTAAGATCTCTAAGTCTAACATCAGAAATATCGTTAGCAACCAAAACAATAGGAACCTTCGACTCCCTAATAAGCCTTAAAATCGCCCCAATACCACCTTGGTCTTCTCTCCCATAAATCCCATCAACCTCATCAAGCAGAATAAGAGTCCCCCTTGAACCTGAAAAATGGGTTAAAAGAGAGTCTTCAGAGGCTGCATGACCAGCAACCCTCATAATTTTTTCAGCAGTCCTAGTATCACTTGCATTCATTTCTATTAGGTCATAAGAAAAAGTTTTTGCTGCAGCCTGAACAAGGGTTGTTTTACCCACACCTGGGGGACCATAAAGTAGGGCTGCTTTAACCCCTGGCTTCCATGTTTTAAGCCAAGAGATAAAGCTTTTTTTAGCCTCATCGTTACCTATAATTTCACCTACTGTTTGGGGTCTATACTTTTCAGTCCACATTAGACTGGTAGACATAGGGTAAGCCTCTAGGAGGATTTTTGAAGACCAAACCTTGTAAGCTGGGCGAGTAAAGCGCTAAGCTGAATATCCTCGTTAGCACCCTCAACCAAGCGAAAATCATATTCACCAATAAGGTTTGCAAGCTCTATCTGGGTTTTCTGGGGAAGGTTTAGGTTAAAAATTTCACGGTGAATCTGTCTAATAATGTCGCTTCCAGAAAGACCGTAGGTTACCATAAGCTCGTAAAGCATCTCCCTAGCCTTTAAAAAGTCTCCTTTTAAAGCTTTTTCAAGTAGGCTACGAACCTCCTCAGCTCCAGCCCTACCAACAACCTGAAGAACAACCTTTTTATCAACAGTTTTACTTATGGTGGATGCGGCTTGTAGAGTGTTTATAGCTCTTCTTAGGTCGCCACCACACTGTTCTATTATTGCTTCAGCACCACTATCTGTAAGGTTTACACCCTCGTTTTTTGCTATACGGTGAAGGTAACCAATAACATCCTCCCTTTTTAAAGGTGAAAACCTAAAAATTGCACATCTACTCTGGATAGGCTCAATAATTTTACCTGAATAGTTGCAGATAAGGATAAACCTTGAGGTTCTTGAGTTAGCCTCCATAATCCTACGAAGAGCTGTTTGAGCTTCAGCAGTCATCTGGTCGCTTTCATCAAGAATAACCAAACCATAGGGAACATTAGCCATACTACCCATCAAATGTCTAGTAAAGTTTTTTATACGCTCCCTAACCATTTGAATACCTCTCTCATCTGAAGCGTTAAGCTCTAAGGTATAGTTTCTCCAGTTTTCACCAAGCAAATGTCTTGCTAAACATAAAGCAACTGTTGTTTTTCCGTTTCCTGGTGGTCCTGCAAAAAGTAGGTGTGGCATGGTAAGGGGGTTTTTTAAAAAGCCTTTTAGGCTTTCTATTATCTGTTTATGGTTTACAACCTCATCCAAGGTTTTTGGTCTATACTTTTCAACCCACATTACAGCAGATTCTTCACTCATTTTAACCACAAGAAGTTTCTTTTTCTCTTCTTTTAAAGTTTAAGAGAAGACTTAAACCTACCGTCAAAGAAGTTTTATAGTCTAACATTTAAAAATTCAGATGAGAAAATGGTTTTAGCTGGCAAAATTTTTAGGTTAAAAGAAAAAGTAAGCCTAAAGGATTTAGCTGAAAAACTTAAGGGTTTTAAGGTTGAGGAAACCTATAGGGAAAACGGTTTTCAGCTTACCCTTACAACCGAAATCAAAGAATTAAACCATAAAGAAAACCTTATTGAAGGAAAAATTTTAAGAGACGAAATTATCCATCTACGTCAAAAAGACCAAATTAAACCGTTCCCAAAAACTGTTGAAGCCCCCTTCACCCTCCACGAATGTAAAAACACAATCCTAATGACTATTCTGGGTAAAAAGTGGAAAGCAAACAGTCTTGCAAACCTTTTTAGCGAAAAAATTTTTGGTTTTATGGGGTTTGTTTTAGAGGTTAGGATTCCACCTGAAAACCTTAAAAAGTATCATGAGGAAAACCCTGAAGGGACAAAAGTAATATTTTTTAACGATGTAAACCTCCCAAACGTTAAAAAGCTTTCCCTTTACGGAGCAGACCTTAAAAACTCAACCCTCTACAAAGATTTTCTTTCCCATGGAAACATGTGGTATGTTGTTGTAACCTCTAAAAGGTATGGGTATGTTGTTGGTTTAACCGGAAACGGTATAGTAACAGTTTTTAACCAAATCTCGGTAAAAGATTTTTTAGCCTATGTTAGGGAGGAGGTTTTCCCCTTAATCATGGTTTAGGGAGGCTAAAAACAGAAAAGTTTAAACGGTTAACCATGATTGTTTTCAACAAGGTTATATAACCTCTAATCCTAAATTACTTTATAAAACCAAACCCAGAAAAATACCTTAACTAGGAGGAAGCGTTTTGAAGCTTGAAGGAGAAAAAAAGATTAGGCTGGAAACAAAGTTTATCCGTGTTCCACTAATCATCCATACAGTCCTAAAACGTGACAACAGTTTTACCCTCCAAATAGAACATTTACAGGTTAGAAGAACAAGCATAAACCTACCAAAAAACATTCTAAACTTAAGCTCAGAGGAGATAGGAGAATATATAAAAGAGGTTTATCCAAACGCAAAATCCTTTGTCATCCAGTATGAGGAGAGAGATGGGGAAATAATACCGTTTTGCGCCCAGCTTTTTGTTTCAGGAAAAACTAGGGAAAGAAGAACCCCCTAAAAATGTATTTTTGACTTAATCCTTCGCCAAACATACCTACCAAGAACATTTACCATTAACTCTTTAAAATGACCCTTTTTCAAATACCTAAAAACAACACTAGGTCTTAGGTAAAAGCTGAAATAAGCCTTTTTTATAAGCCTTTGAAGCTGTTCAACAGAAAGCTCTTTTGTCCTCATAACAGGCTTTAAAACAGTATATTTAGACCAATCCTCAGTTAAAAGTAAACCCTCCCTTTTTGCTATCTGGTAAAGCTCTGTCCCAGGGAAGGGTGTAGCTATAGAAAACTGAACATAGTCTGGGTTAAGCTTTTTAGCAAACTTTATGGTTTGCATGGCATCTTCCCATGTTTCACCAGGAATACCGAAAACAAACGATGCTACAGTTTCTATACCTACCTCCCTAGCCCACTTCATTACACGTTCAGCCTGCTCAAGTTTTATACCCTTCCTCATAAGGTTTATAATCCTTTGAACACCAGACTCAACACCAAAATAAATCATTACACATCCAGCCTTCTTCAAGGTTTGCATAAGCTCCTTATCTATTAGGTCAACCCTACATGAGCAAACCCATCTTGTGTCAAGTTTTCTGTCAATAATTTCTTTACATATTGCTTCAGCCCTTTTTCTGTCAAACGTGAAGGTGTCATCAACAAACTCTACATACCTTGTTTTGTAGGCTTCCTGAAACTGTTCAACCTCATCAACAACGTTTTTTGGGCTTCTAGCCCTAAACTTTTTACCAAAAAGTAGGGAGGAAGAACAAAAAATACAGTTAAAGGGGCAACCCCTACTAGTTAAAATTGTTCCAAGAATCATGTTTTCCCCAAAAGCCTTATACTTATGCATTGGAAGCAAATGTCTTGCTGGAAAAGGAAGCTCATCAAGGTTTTCTATTAAAGGTCTAGGCTGATTTTTTACTAGTTCACCGTTTTTCCTATAAACTATACCCTTAACGTTTTTTAGGTCACCCTCCTTCTCCAAGGTTTGGACAAGCTCAAGAAGCGTATATTCACCCTCACCAATACATGCAATATCAACAAACGGGTTTTCCCTCATTATAGACTCATAGGAGAATGTGACATGAATCCCACCCAAAACAACAATAGACTCAGGCAGAACAGTTTTAGCTGTTTTTGCCACCTGTAAAGCGCTGTTTATCATGGCTGTTGTTGCAGTTATACCAACGATATCCGGTTCACGTTTTTTTATCTCCTCCTCAATCTGCTCATGGGATAAACTTAAAACAGGAGCATCCAGAATTTCCACATGATAACCATACTTTTCAAGAACAGCAGCAAGATAGGTTAAACCCATAGGTGGAGCAACAATACCTGCTGTTGAGTAAAGCTCTATTTCATGGGGTATTGGAGGGTTAACCAAGAGAATTTTCATAACCCAACCCTAAACAGCTACTATAAAAAAATAACATTAAGACCATATTTTAAGCATAAGCTTACCCCTACAAAACAGATTTATACCTAATATTATGTTTTCTGTTTTTTCTAGCCTCAGCAATCCTATTTGCTATAAGCGCTGCTAAAACACCCGCCCCCACACCATTATCTATGTTAACCACAGCCAAACCGAGACTACAAGACTGAAGCATAGCCATCAAAGCTGTCTCTCCTCCACCTCCATACCCATAACCAGTTGAAACAGGAACACCTATAACAGGACAATCAACAAGACTTGTAACAACAGAGGGTAAAGCACCCTCCATTCCAGCAACAACAACAAAAACATCAACACCCTCTCTAACCATTTTTTTGAGAGGCTGAAAAAGTCTATGTAGTCCAGCAACCCCAACATCATAAGCCTTTAAAACCTTACAACCCATCCTTTCAGCCACAACAACAGCCTCCTCAGCAACATGGACATCAGCCGTTCCAGCAGTTAAAACCCCAATTTTCCCCCCAGTTTTCTCAACTTTAAACCCTCTTTTACTCACAACAACAATTTTAGCCTTATCATAAACTTTAACCTCAAAATTTTTTTCAAACCGTTTTTTTAACTCTTTAACGTGCTCTTTTTTCACCCTGCTAACAATAGCTTCACCAACATTTTTTACCATCTCCTCAACAATTTTTACGGTTTCAATTGGGGTTTTATTTTCAGCATAAACAATTTCAGGAACCTTTTTTCTTAAACTTCTTCCAATGTCAAGCCTAGCAAAATTTTCAACGTTTTTTAGTGTAAGAAGCTTTAGCTTTTTCTCAGCTTCTTCAACAGAAATTTTTTTCCTCCTAACCTCTTCTAAGACACCTCTAATACTAGCCAAACCTTACCCCAAAAAGATTTTTGTGTAAATGTAGTTTTTACAGAAATAGATATAGTCTCTAACCAAGATTAAGATTTTTGAGGAAACTCTTATGGTTTTCTCGAGGAAAATAATGGTTATTGACCCTCAACAAGCAGGAATTTCTGGTGATATGTTTTTAGGTGCACTTTTAGGTTTAGGAGCAGATAAAAAAATTGTTGGAGAAACTATAGCTAAACTTTCAAATTATGTGGATACATGCAAAAGCTTGGAGTTGGCTGTGGAAGAGACAGTTAAGCATGGGATTAGAGGTGTTAAAGCAACAATAAAAGCCGAGGAAAAACATACACATAGAACAGGAGGAGAATTAAAAAGTATCGCGGAAAAGTTTTTGGATGAGAGTAGCCTTTCAAAAAAAGCAAAAAACTTTGTTTTAGAATCTCTTTTAACTTTGCTTAAGGCTGAAGCAAAAATACATGGTTCACAAATTAACAAGCTACGTTTACATGAGACAGGCTCTATTGACACCTTAGCAGACCTTATTGGTGTTGCAGCAGCCCTAGAAAACCTAAAAGTTTTTAAGGAAAACATGGAGGTTTTTTCGCTTCCTGTTTGTGTTGGTGGAGGGAAAACCATAACATCCCACGGGGTTTTGGCTGTGCCAGCACCTGCAACACTCGAAATTCTCACCTCAAAAAGGTTTCCTTTTTTCGGAGTAAAAATTGGGGAGGAGTTAGCAACACCAACAGGGGTTGCCTTGCTTACCAGTCTTGCTAAACCTGTTGAAAGTTATCCTTTAACCTATGGGGGTAAGGTGGGTTATGGTGCTGGAAAAAAAGATTTAGAGGCTATACCAAACCTTTTAAGGGTAATCCTTGGAGAAAAAAGAGAGGATACCGTTAGTTTTGGGGAGGAAATTTATGTGGTTGAAACTAATGTTGATGATGTTGATGGTGAAACTGTAGGCTACCTGATTGAAAAGCTAATAGAGTCTGGTGTGAAAGATGCTTATGTTATTCCAGCAGTTGGTAAGAAGAGTAGGGTTGTTTTAAACGTTAAAGCTTTAACAAGCATGGAAAACATGGAAAAAACCATTAACCTAATTTTTAGTGAAACAGGAACTCTTGGTGTAAGAGTTTATCCTTGTAAACGGTTTACCCTTGAAAGAGAAATTTTTACGGCTAAGGTTAAAATAGACGATAAAACATTTGAGGTTAGAGTTAAAAAAGCAAAAGACAAAACTGGAAAAGTTTTTCAAGCTAAACCTGAATACGAAGACCTAAAAAGGATAGCATCTGAAACAGGTAAACCCCTTAGAAAGGTGAGGGAAGAAGTAGGAAAACAGGTTTTTATCCAATAATTTTTCTAAGTTTTTGGCTTATATACCTTATATCCTCCTCAGTTAAACCAGAATGAGAGGGAAGCGAAAAAACCTGTCTTGCTGCAGCCTCTGTTTTTGGAAGGGATCTTGGCTTAAACCCAAACTTTCTTCTGTAGTATGGTGCCATATGGACTGGTGTTGGATAGTAGACTTCAGCCTGAATACCAGCATTTACAAGTTTTGCCACAACCTTATTTCTTTCACCAGCCCTACAACCCCTAAGCCTAACCGTATAAACATACCATGAATGCTTGTAGCCTTTAGGTTCAAAGGGAAGCTCAAGTCTTCCAATGTCTTCAAGCATGTTTGTAAGCATGTTTGCGTTTTTTCTTCTAGCCTCTAAAAGTCTTGGAAGCTTTAAAAGCTGATAGTATCCCATAGCAGAAGCTATTTCAGACATTCTATAGTTGTGTCCAAGTCTTTCACTTGAATGATGTCTTCCAAACCCATGGCTTCTTATAGCATAGAGGGCTTCAGCATTATCCCTTCTATTGGTTGTAACCATTCCACCCTCACCAGTTGTAATTATTTTAGAGCCATAAAAGCTAAAACATCCAAAATCTCCAAAAGAACCTGCTTTTTTACCTGCAAACTCAGCACCGACAGCTTGAGCAGCATCCTCAATAACAACCAAGTCGTGCTCCCTTGCAATCTTCATAATTTTTTCCATGTCAGCCATCAAACCGTAAAGATGGACAGGTATTATTGCTGCTGTTCGGCTTGTTATAGCCTCCTCAACAGCAGCAGGGTCGATAGTGTAGGTTTTTGGGTCTATATCCACAAAAACAGGTTTAGCACCAATTAAAACAACAGCCTCAACAGTCGCTACAAAAGTAAAGCTTGGAACAATAACCTCATCCCCCTCACCAATTTCAGCTGCAAGTAGGGCTGCATGAAGAGCGGCTGTTCCAGAGTTTACCGTTACAGCATATCTTGCACCAACATATTTAGCAAAACTTTCCTCAAATTTTTTTGTGTATGGTCCATCTCCAAACTGGGATGTTAAAACACCGCTTTTTAAAACAGCAACAACAGCCTCTATTTCCTCCTTGTTAATCATAGGTTGGGCGATTGGGATAACTTTTCTCAACCTTGTTTTCCCCGCTTTAAAAGTAGAAGTGGGATATTTAGGCTTCTGGATAGTAATTTATTTGTAGTTTAGGGTTTTTAAATTTATTTACAAAAGTTTTAGTGGGAATCTTATTGAAAGAAAAACCAAAAATTTTGTTTGTTCCAGTAGCATCTAAACTTCATGAGAAAAAAATTTTTAAAGCCACCCTAGAAATGAGAAAAATTCTTGAAAGAAAGCTGGATGTTTTAGGTCCTAAAAAACTTGTTTTAAGCTTAAAAGATTTTTCTAGGGTTAAGGTTAAAGATTTTGATTTGGGTGTTGTTTTTGTTGGGAGTGGTGGCGCAAGCAAAACCATAACCAACATAGCCTCAAACAAGGATTGGTTTATAGTTGCTTATGATGAAAACAACAGTTTACCTTCAGCTTTAAGTGCAAAAGAAAAAATGGTTTCTATGGGTAAATGGAGGGGGAAAATTGTTTATACAAACCTTCAGGAGGAACCTAAAGATGTTGTTTATGCTGCCTACGGATTTAAAGCCCTAAAAACGCTTAAAAAAGTTAGGATTGGAGTTTTTGGTGCTGGAAAAAACACATGGGAAAAAATAAAGTTTACCAAAAAATATTTTGGGGTTAAAGTTAAGGTTTTCCCCCTCAAAAAACTTTTTTCAACATTAAAAGAAAAGTTAGCTGAAAATGTTGAGGATGAGTTAAAGCGTAGATTAGGGGAAAAATGGGTGTGTAAAGTTTCAAGGGAGGATTTGGTTAAGGCTTTTAGGTTTTATTTAGCCATGAAAAAGGTTATGGAAGAAGAGGGTTTAGACTGTATTACTTTTGACTGTTTTAAATACCTGAAAAGTTTAGGTGGAACACCATGTCTCCCATTTTCCCTTTTAAACGATGAAAACTTTCTTGGTGTTTGCGAAAATGAGGTTTCCTATGCACCTTTAATGTTTATTATGAGAGAAATTTCAGGGAAACCTGTTTGGCTTGCTAATCTTGCAAAAGTCGACTTTCAAAATAATACTGTTTTGCTTACACACTGCACAGCAGCAACAAAACTTTCCGGGAAAGATGGAAAAGTGATACTTAAACCTCATTTTGAGTCTGGTTTAGGGGTTTCCTTGGATGTGCCTTTGGGTAGGGGGTTTGTAACGTTAGCACATTTAAGGTTGAAACCTCCAACGCTTATTGTTGTTGAGGGGGAAATTTTAAGGTCTCAGCTTGGCTTAAAAAACGAGTGTAGGAGTCAGGCTTATGTTAGGCTTGATGGTGATGTTAAAAGGTTTTTTGAGGAAACGGGAAATCATCATGTTGTGGGTTATGGGTTGTATGGTTTAACCCTAGCCCTAATATCGGAGAAAATAGGGTTAAAACCGTTGGTTTTAGGGCTTTATAAACAATAAAGCTTATATATTGTTGGATTTAGATGCTTTTAGCATCAACTTCTTTTCTAGGTTGTAAGGTGGAAGCTTTGAGGAAAAGTAAAACCTATAGTTTTTGCCAAGAAAAACCTAAAAAAGGCATTTTGACTTTTAGAATAAAAAAATGTTTAAGGAGTTTTGGTGAAAAATTATAGCTTTAAAAATTTTGGAGAAAGAGAATTATTGGGAGGTTGATTTAAACATCGAAACATCATCACTTATAGGACCTCCAAGATTAACAAGATTTGAGAAGGCAAGAATTGTTGGAGCTAGAGCGCTCCAAATTGCTCTTGGAGCTCCTGTTCTAATTACTCCACCACCAAACATTACAAGACCAACAGAAATAGCTATGCTTGAGTTTGAAAAAGGAATTTTACCAATTACGATAAGAAGAAAACTTCCAGACGGAACCTACGCCTACATCTCTCTTCAAACCCTCCTAAAACTTGAAAAAGAAGCAAAAAAGAGGAAAAGAATATAGGGGAAGCCTATGCAGGTTTTTCTTTAACCTTAAACCTTCCCTCCTTTTTTACAAGAAAAACGTAGATTAGGATTGAAAGGATTGTTGGAAAATAAAGAACCATAACCTCAAAATCCGATGTAAAAATTTTTACAAAAAATTTTTCTATAAACCATAGGATTGCTGAAGCTAGGGTTAGGGTTAATGATGCTGAAAGCCACCCATCCTTATCCTTCATTTTTTAGATACCACACCACATCTTCCAAGCTTTAAAAAGAAAGACATAAACCTTGCTCCCTCAAGATGAAAACCAGACTTTTCAGCTTCCTTCTCACAAAAATGTTTTTTTGTTGAAGGTTTTTGTTTAAGACATGTTGAGTAGACGGTGAAGGGTGTAGGGTCTCTTACATGAGTTTTAATTTTTATTGGTGTTGGATGGTCTGAAAGAATAGAAATTGTGTATTCTCCCCTAAGCCTTTCAAGAATTCTTCCAATAAGCCTTTTATCCATATCTTCTATGGCTTTAACCTTAAGCCTAAAATCACCAAGATGACCAGCCTCATCCGGAGCTTCAACATGAATTACAACTAGGTCGTGGTTTTTAAGAGCTTTTAAGGCGTAGTCAGCCTTACCCTCATAGTTTGTATCGATAAAGCCTGTTACACCAGGAACCTTAACAACATCCATACCTAGAAGAATCCCTATACCTTTAACTATGTTTACAGCCGAAATTATTGCACCTTTAACACCAAACCTTTTCCTAAAACTTGGTGTACGAGGTTTTCCTCCCACACCCCAAAACCAAACCATGTTTGCAGGCTTTTTACCCTCAGCAACCCTTCTAAGATTTATTGGATGGTTTGAAAGAATCTTTTTTGACTCAAGCATAAGCCTATTAAGAAACTCAGCTGTTTTTATAGCAGATTTTGAGGCTGGTTTAATCAGAATTTCAGAAATTTTTTTCCCCACAGCATCATGAGGAGGAGTACATTTAAGTTTTCCAGAAAACTTTTTTCCGTTTAAAACTAGGATATGTCTATAGCTAACCCCCCTATAGAAGGCTATGTCTCCACCCAGTTTTAGCTTTCTTTTTAGGCTGGTTATAAGCTTCCAAGCCTCCTCTGTCGATATATGCCCAGCAGAATAATCCGCAAGAAAACCGTTTTCCACTGTTATAAGGTTACATCTAAAGGCTAAGTCTTTTTTCCCAAGTTTTACACCTGAAGCAGCAGCCTCAAAAGCTCCTCTCCCCGTATGGTATTTTTTCGGGTTATAACCTAAAATTGAGAGGATAGCAACATCTGAGCCTGGCTCCATGTCTTCGGGTATTGTTTTAAGAGTTCCACAAAAACCCATGGAAGCAATTTTATCCATGTTTGGATGATGAGCAGCCTCAAGCGGGGTTTTTCCGTTAAACTTTTCGTTTGGATAGTCTGCCATCCCATCCCCTATGATTAGAATGTATTTCAAGGTTTAAGCCTCAACTAAACTCTAAAAATTTCTTCTGAGGGTTTTAATTCTCTACTCATTAGTAGGGCGTCTTCACCATCTAGATAGTAGTGTGGTATTATTCTGATTTGACGGTAGCCAAGCTTCCTATAAAGGTTTATTGCGCTTGTGTTACTAACTCTAACCTCAAGATAGGTTTCTTGACACCTATAATACTGAACCATGTTTTTAAGTGTTGTAAGCATTAGGGTTAAACCTACACCCTTTAACCTATGCTCTGGTATAACAGCAATCGACACAATATGACCTTTTCTTGTTATCTTAAACCTATGAAAATCTGAGAAACCTGTTTCAACTCTAACCATCACATAGCCTACAATGTTGTTTTCATATTCAGCAACAATAAAGGTTTCAGGATAGCTTTTGTGGAGTTCAAGAAAAAAGAAGGGTGAATAGTTTTCAGGTAGACAAAGCCTATTTATCTCAACTACTCTTAAAAGGTCTTCCTCCCTAAATTTTCTAAACTTGTAGTCTCCCTTAACGGTTAAAGGCTTGTTTTCCATAACCCTAAACCATACATGTATGCTTTAAACGCTAACTTTTTTACATTCCTAAGAAATATTTAACTGTTCTTTCAACATGTTTGCCATAAACTTAAACTTAACCTATTCATAAAGAATAATTAGATTAAAGTTAGAGTGGTTGTTGTGGCTGCTGAAACTCAAAACACGGAAAATCTAGGTTTTACCCTTAGCTTTAACGAGATAAGAAGTTTGGTTGAATCAGAGTTTATTATTGAAGAAACTAGGATGGAGTTTGGGGTTATAACGTTTTTTGTTAGGTTTACGGATACACCTAAAAAGTCTTTTGAAAATCTTGTTAAAAAAATGAAGCCTTACAACCTTACCCCAATGCTAAGAGAAAGAGATAAAGACAAAATAGCCCTATACGTTGTTCCAAAACCAAAAATTAAGGTTGGAAGAATAAGAACAAACCTTATCCTTCTCATAGTCACAACCATAACCATATTTTTAAGCGGATACTTTAACTCTATAGCTTGGGTAAAAACTTTCGGTGGAAACACCTTCACCCATGCAGCCTATTTTACAATAGCTCTTTTAGCCATCGTTGGGCTTCATGAAATTGGACATAAAATTGTTTGCTGGCTGAAAGGAACAGAAGCAAGCTTACCATACTTTATTCCAGGACCACCATTCCCAATAGGTTTTGGAACCTTTGGAGCTGTAATAATGCAGAAGGAGCCTCCGGTAAATAGGGATGAACTTTTTGATCTTGGGTTTAGCGGTCCTGTGGTAAGTTTTGTTGTTTCCCTAGTTGTTGCAGCTATATCTATAAATCTGATGCAGCCTGTCCCCCCAGAACTTTTAAAGGAAACCACCATTATGACTATTCCTGTTAATTTGGCTTGGGCTTTACTTACCCATTTTATTAGACCTGCTTCTGAGGAGCAGTTGATGTTGATGCCTCCTATAGGTTGGGCTGCTTGGCTTGGTTTTGTAATCACCTTTTTAAACCTTTTACCTATTTGGCAGCTGGATGGAGGTCATATTGCTTCAGCCTTGTTTGGGGTGAGGGGGCGTCAAATAGCATCTTTTATTGGTTTACTTGTCACATTTGCTACGGGTTTCTGGTTTTTTGGGTTGCTAATAATGCTTCTTTCTTTTCATGCAAGAAGTGTTGAGCCTTTAGATAATGTTTCCTCAGTTTCTTTTGGCAGAAAAGTTTTAGGGGTTTTGGCTTATGTAATGCTTGTTTTTAGTGCTGTGGTTCTTTGGTCTTAAGGATAGGGAAAATTTTCATTGCGTAGGGTAGAACAAGAATTTTTGATTTTTTACCAAGAACTCTTAAAGCATATTCAACAGCATTATTAACCGTTTTTGATGTTTTAAACCCTAAAACCTCAGATATGGTGTTTGGGAGGGTTGAAACAAGAACAACCCTAAAATCTTTTAGAATATTCATTAGCCTAAAGATTTTGTATAGAGTGGGGTTAAACTCTTTTTTTGCGATAGTTTTAAGCTCCTCAACACTTTTAACGGTGTTTACCAGCTTTTGAAAATCCCTGTTTCCAAGCCCCTGAGAACATTCAGCAACCAAAACTATGATACCTCCATCCTTAACAACCAAACATGCACGTTCAAGGCTTTCTTGAGCATCATAGAAGGTTTGGTCAAAAGGGTTTCCACCAGGACTTACAACAACAATTTCAGCTTTATCCTCAACCTCAACACCAAAAATTGTTTTAAAACTGTTTACCGCCTCCTTAAAAGTTTTTTCAAGACTCCCAAAAAACACCCTTAAAACTTTACCATCCAAACCTACAACAAGGTTTAGGATGTGGTTAACTCCAGCTAAACCAGCTATTTCAACCAAATTTTTATGGGTTGGGTTTTCCTCCAGAAAACCTATTCTTGATTTTGGGTTTAAAGATAAGCCATAACTATGATGGATTGTTTTTAAACCGCAAACGGAAAGAACAGCATCTATACCACCAAAACCAGTTAAAGGGTTTAGGTTAACCTCTCCAACCAAAATTTTAAGGTCAGCCTCAAAAAAACTCTTATTTAAAAAAACTCTTGTCTTATAGCTTGTAACACCAACCTCAACAAGCTCCTCCTCAACCTTTGGATTATGAATCTTCTTTTCAAAACCTTCAGGAATTTTGGAGAGAAGGTTTTCAGCTTCGTTAGGAGTTATGGGTTTACCTTCTCTACACCCAACAATTACTCTAATGTTGGAAAGAGGAACATCAGCCTTTTTTACCTCATCAGCTAGCTTAGCTAAAACTAAGCTTATAAAATCCATGTTTACACTTTTGTTGAAGGCTATGGCTATTTTTTGTTCAGGTTTCATGGTTTCAGCTAGTTTACTTGTGTTTAAGGGGTTTTCTAAGGCTTTTTTTAACTCTTCTTCAAGGTTTATTGGTTGAGGCTCCTGTTTAGGGTTAACTATGTCTAAAAGGTTTTCAGGTGGAACTGTTAAACAGACTTCTGTGTCTCCGTAGGGAAGCCAAACTTCAACCATATACAGCACCCTACCGTTAAATCTTTTTTAACCATATCTTAACTCAAAAATCTAACTGTTAACATAGAAAACCTAATGAAAGAAAAAAGCCTAATAGTTTTAGGTAGCGTTTAAAATGGTTAAAAACCTAAAAAAAGAAATTTCTTTAGCCTTAGCTGAACTGGGAGCAATAAAGTTTGGGAGGTTTAAGCTTACAAGCGGAAAAGAAAGCAGCTACTATATCGACCTTAGGCTTGTTCCAAGCCACCCAAAAACTTTTAGAAGGATTGTTAGGGTTTATGTTGAGGAGGCTAAAAAAATAGGCTTAAAAAGGTTTGATGCTGTTGCAGGGATACCTACTTCAGGCATGGTTTATGCGTCGGTTCTTGCTTACACACTTAAAAAACCCTTTCTCTATGTTAGAAAGGAGCCAAAAAGCTGGGGTGAAAAAAGAAGAATTGAAGGTGTTTTAAATAGGGATGCTAGGGTTTTGGTTGTAGACGACTTGATAACAACAGGCAAATCTTTGGTTGAGGCTGTTGACTGTGTTAGGGAGGAGGGTGGGATGGTAACGGATGCTTTGGTGCTTATAGATAGGGAGGAGGGAGGTGAAAAAAGTCTTAGGGATAAAGGGGTGAGGTTGCATAGTTTTCTTAGGATAAGGGAAGTTTTAGGTTTTCTTGTTAAAGCGGGGAAAATTAATATTAGCCAATACGAAGAAGCTATTAGACAGGTTAAAACATAGAAAGAATCTCTTATAGTTTGGCTGAAAGAATCTTGTTCTTAACTATTGGAAAACTAAAACCTGAAGAAAAACATACTCTTAGAAGAAAGCTTACCCATCTTACAGGAGTCCTCTATATTTTTGGGGTTTGGTTTCTCACTTTAAACTATGGTTTTTATTTAGCCTCCATTCTTCTTGTTTCACTAACAATGTTTTCGATGAGTGTTTATGTAGCCTACAACCTTCTAAAGTTTTTAGGTTTTAAGCTTATCCACATAAAAAAGCTTTGGTGGAAGCTTGGAAGCCCAGAAGACCTGAATGGAAGAAAATATTATTGGGATGTTTGCTGGCTTGGCTTATCCCTTAGCACATGCACTCTTCTATCTTTTTTGGTTGGAGATGTTAGGATAGCATACATAATGGCTTGCACAGTTATTTTGGGGGATGGTTTTGCAGGAATCATAGGGATACTCTTCGGAAAACACAAAATTTTTTATAATCAAAGAAAAACTGTTGAGGGTCATTTGTCAGGGTTTACTGTTGCCTTTCTTTTCTCCCTTCTAATCACCAAAAGTTTTTCTATGTCTTTTGTGGGTGTTGGTGTTGGGATGCTTGTTGAAACCCTACCAGTAAAAGTTTCAGATAACGCTACAGTTCCTCTTTCCACAACCCTAACCCTTATAGCCTTAAAAACGTTTTTTGGAGTATAGGATAAGGAATGCTTAAAAAACCTATATGGATAATAAAACTTTTCCTCTTATGCCTACTTCTATTATCAGAACTTTTTTGTGGGGTTATTTCACTTTACTGGTTTTTGGAGGGATTTTTTCAGGTATTCCCCACAGAGCTAAAGGTTTTAAGGGTTGGACTATTGGTTGCTGGGCTTGTTTTTTCTGGTTTTTGCCTGTTTTGTTTTATTTGGCTTGAGGAAAAACGTTAAGCTAAGAAATTTTAGCCACCATTACCTAAAAATAGTAGGTAGTTGTGGAGGATTGAAAGGTATGGCAAAGGTTTTTAGAGCCTACGATATTAGAGGGGTTTACGGTGAAGATTTAACACCAGAGTTAGCCTTAAGGATAGGAATGGCTTTTGGAACCTTTTTAAACGGTGGAAAAGTTTTTGTTGGTGGAGACTCAAGACTAACAAGCCCAACCTTAAAAGGCTGTATAGTAGCTGGTTTAGCCTCAACAGGATGTGACTGTTTTGATATAGGTCTTGTTCCAACACCAACCCTATACTTTGCATCAATCCATTATGGTGAAAATGGAGGTGTAATGGTTACAGCCTCCCATAACCCACCCCAATACAACGGGTTTAAGCTTTGTAGGGGAGGAATCTCCTACTCCTATGAGACAGGTATAGGAGAGGTTGAAAAAATAGTTGAAGAAGGAAGGTTTAGGCTTGTTAGCTGGGAAAAAACTGGTAAAATCAATGTACAAGATGTTCTTTCAGACTACATGGACTATCTGGTAAAAGATAGGGTTTTGGAGAGAAAGTTAAAGGTTATTGTTGATGCTGGAAATGGAACCTGTGGTTTTACAGAAAAAATTTTTAAGGCTCTTGGTTGTGAGGTTAAGGTTTTATTTGGAGAACCTGATGGAAGGTTTCCAAACCATATTCCAGACCCTTTAAAGGAGGATACCCTAAAAACTTTACGTGAAAAAATTGTTGAGGAAAAAGCAGACCTTGGAATAGCTTTTGATGGGGATGGGGATAGGGTTGGTTTTGTGGATGAGAAAGGTCAGATTGTGAGGGGAGACCAGGCGTTTATGCTTTTTGCTAGGGAGACTTTAAAACGTTATCCAAACTCAAAAATAATCTTTAACGT
Organism: Candidatus Hecatellales archaeon; assembly: GCA_003661965.1. GTDB lineage: Archaea > Thermoproteota > Bathyarchaeia > Hecatellales > Hecatellaceae > EX4484-218. The sequence goes on along the minus strand of QMXD01000001.1, from coordinate 53,977 downwards.
TTTAGGTTCAAAAGCCTTGTTTGAGGAGGTTAAGGCTTTAGGTGGTATACCTGTAATGACTAGGGTTGGACATTCCTATATTCATGAAGCCCTACTAAAGGAGAAGGCTGTTTTGGCTGGAGAAATTAGTGGACACTACTATTTTGCAAAGGAGTATTATGGGTTTGATGATGGAATTTTTGCTGCTGTAAAAATGGTTGAGCTTTTAGGTAAAACAAACCTAAAACTTTCTGAGATGGTTGAAAAACTTCCAAAATATTACTCTTCACCCGAGGTTCGTATCCCATGTTCAGACGAAAAAAAGTTTAGGGTTGTTGATGTTTTAAGGGAGAAGTTTGAAAGGGAAGGCTATAAGCTGATAACGATTGATGGTGTAAGGGTTGAGTTTGAGGATGGTTGGGGGCTTGTAAGAGCTTCAAACACCGAGCCAGCCCTAGTTTTAAGGTTTGAGGCTCAAACCCAAGAAAGACTTGAAAAGATTAGACAGTATATTTTAGGGGAGACTAAAAAAGTTTTAGAAAGTGTTTAGGCTGGTGGAAAAGCTTTATGGATGACTTGCTTTTAGAGGCTGTTAAGCTTGGGGAAAAGCTTGGGGTTGAGTTTGTTGAGTTAAGGTGTGAGGAGAGCCTTAGAACCTCAATCACGACCAAGGATGGTGGGGTTGAGGTTGTAAGAGAAGGTTTTGAAAAAGGTGTTAACGTTAGGGTTTTAGCTAGGGGTGCTTGGGGGGTTGTTTCAACATCGAAAACGGATAGGCAGAGTGTTTTTAGGGCTGTTGAGGATGCTTATAGGCTTGCCTTAGCCTTAAGCCAAAAAGTTAAAGAAAAAGTTAAGCTTGCTGAGGTTAAACAGGTAAAGGATAAGGTTACCCTAAAACCTAAAAAAGACCCTAGAAACATCCCCATAGAACAAAAAATAGGTGACATTTTAGGTGTTGATAAAACAGTTTTTAGTTTAAACCCTCAAACAAAAAGCTGTACAATAGACTATCTAGATGTTTTCCAAAAAGAGTTTTATGTTAATAGTGAGGGTGCAAACGTAGAACAAAACAAAATCTATGTTTGGTTTAGGGTTTATGCAACAGCGACAGAAGCAGATGTTTTCGCTTCAGCAGGAGAAGAGTTTGGCTCAACATCAGGCTACGATGTTTTTGATGAAAATCCCCCTGAAAAGGTTGGTGTCGAGATTGCTAGAAGGTTGGGGGAACAGTTAAAGGCTAAAACACCTAAAGGAGGAGTTTTTCCAGCTGTTTTAGGTTCAAACGTTGTGGGTGTTTTTGTTCATGAGGCTTTTGGACATCTTGCTGAAGCTGACCTTACCCTTTCAGGTTCTGTGGTTTTGGATAAGCTTGGCAAGAAAATTGCTTCTGATGTTGTAACAATTTTTGATGATGGGACTGTTGAAGGTGCTTTTGGCTCCTTCATGTATGATGATGAGGGTGTTAAAACCCAAAAAACACTTCTTGTCAAGGATGGTTTTATTGTTGGGCTTATGCATAACAGAGAAACAGCAAAAAAGTTTAACAGTCAACCAACAGGTAATGCTAGAGCTGAAAACTTTAGGTATACACCAATAATTAGGATGAGAAACACCTACCTAGAACCAAGAGACCATAGGTTTGAAGAGTTACTTGAACCCATAAAGTTTGGATACTACCTAAAAACCTTTAGAGGTGGACAAGCAAACCTAGATGGAACCTTCCATGTAGGGGTTCAAGAAGCCTATGAGATAGTTAAAGGTGAGGTTGGAGAACCTGTAAGAAACATGTCTATCAGCGGAAACACTCTTGAAACCTTGATGAAGGTTGAGGCTGTTGGAAAAGATTTTAGGCTTTGGCCTGGACGTTGTGGTAAGGGTCAGCTTGCTTTTGTTTGTGATGGTGGACCTTCTATTCGTGTTGGGGAGGTTAGAGTTGGGGGAAGAGGTTAACCTAATGGAAATTTGTGAAAAGGCTGTTAAGCTGGCTTCTGGTTTTGGTGTTGATGAGGTTGAGGTTTATTTTAGTAGAAGTATGGCTGTAAGGGTTGAGGTTGAACGTAACCAGATTGTTAAGGCTGACAGGTTTTGTGATGAGGGTTTTGGTGTTAGGGTTATCTACAACCGTTCTATAGGGTTTTCCTATACAAACCATACAAACCTAAAAAGTCTTGAGGAAACAGTTTCTAGGGCTGTTAAGGTGGCTAAGGCTGGAAAACCAGACAAGGATAGAAAAGGTTTTCCAGCTCCATCTAAGCTTCCAGAGGTAAAGAACACCTACGATAAAAGGGTGGCTGAAACGTCTTTAGAGGATGCTGTGGAAATAACCTCAAGAATGCTTAACTCAGCCTTAAACTTTGACAAAAGAGTTTTAGCTTTTGAAGGTTTAACTGTTGCTGGAGAATCCCTAAAGATTCTGGTAAACTCGAATGGGGTAAGCTATACGGATAAGGGAACAGGAATAGGGTGTCTTTTAAGCACACTTGCAAAAGATAAAGGTGAAACAACCCCAACATGTTTTGAGTTTGAACATGAAAGAACCTATAAAATAAACCCTGAAAAAGTTGGTGTTGAGGCTGCAAAACAGGCTATTTTGTCTTTAAACGCAAAAACCCTTGAAACAGGATTCTACGAGGTTATTTTTAGTCCCCATGCTCTTGAAAGCCTACTCTACTATACTTTGGTTAATGCTTTAAAGGCTGATAACGTTCAAAGAGGGAAATCTAAGCTAAAAGGTAGGCTGGGTGAAAAAATAGCCTCAGAAAACTTAACCATAGTGGATGATGGCTTGCTGGATGGAGGGTTAAACACATGGAGGTTTGATGATGAGGGGACAGTAAGCAAAAAAACTGTTTTGGTTGAGAAGGGTATCTTAAAAGGCTTCCTGTACGACAAGTATACAGCAGACAAGGACTTTGTTGAAAGCACTGGAAACGCTCAAAGAACAACCATACCACCCTACTCTTCAACACCCCACATAGAACCAACAAACTTTACAATCCTACCAGGTAAAAATACGCTTGAAAAAATGTTTGAGGAAACTGTTAAAGGGATTTATGTTTTACATCTTCAAGGGGCACATAGTAGTAATCCTGAAAGTGGAGAGTTTTCTGTTGTAGCCACACCAGCATGGATGGTTGAAAAAGGTGGATTAGCCTACCCGTTAAAAGGAGTTATGTTAACAGGGGTTATTTATGATGTTCTTGAGAATGTAGTTGAGGTTGCAGATAATCCTAGGAAGGTGGGTTTTCTGGTTGCTCCACCAGTTAAGGTGGCTAAGGTTAGGGTTGTTGGAAAGTAGGTTATTTTTCTTTTGGAGTTACCCTTACCTCTTTTTCAATCATTTCTCCTGGGTAGATTTCAACTTCCTCGTTGTTTGGTTTTATCAGCTTTCTTAAAATAATTTCATAGTATTCTCTACCAGTTAGGTTTAGCTCCTGAATTAGTTTTGGTGGAACATAAAATCTTCCATCTCTATCCCTTACCTCACACAGAACCTCCCTATCTATCCTTTGAAGAACATTACCATCAGAGTCTAAAACCCTTTGAAAAAAACAGTTAAGCTTTGAACCTCTAACAATTCCAAACCTTCTTTTTGTTTCAAACGGAGCTATAAAGTATAGGTTTGGTGGAAAGCTTCTTGCTCTTTGAATTATCCTTTCAGGCAAAAGTTATCTTCCCCCTATCCACCTTCCTTATGGAGTTTTGAAACTTCTACTATTGGTGAATGGCAGATAGAACAACACCATGTAACCACATCAAACTCGGGTTTTAGCTCTGGAAAAACCTTCTCCTCCCTATAACACTCATAAACATCAACCATCTTCCTACACCTACGACAATAAAACCTAAGACTACTCTTTTCCCCAGCCAAACCTACTCACCCACAATTACAAGAGGTTCTCCTGTTGCAACAGTACTTCCAACAGAAACAACTATTTGTTTAACAACACCTGAAACAGGTGTTTCTATAAGGTTTTCCATTTTCATAGCCTCCAAAACAACCACAGGATCTCCCTTTTTAACTTTATCACCAACCTTAACAAGTATTTTTGTTATTGTGCCACGCATAGGAGCTTTAACAGGTGTCCCCTCAACCAAAACCTTTTCGGTTTCAGCTTTTTTGGGGGCTTCAGGTTTTAGGGTTGGAGTTGGGGAGACAGGAAAAACAGTTAAATCTTCAACTTTTAGACTGTATTCTTCTTTTCCAACCATCAATTCGACTTCATCTCCAACACTGGTTTTGGGTTTTAGTTCCTCCTCTAATTCTCCCTCACCTAAATCTTCAACCTCAACCTCAAACTCCCTATTTGAAGATAAAATTCTAAATTTTCTTGTTTTCATTTTTTACCCGCCAACTTTCTAATAGCTACCTCATATTCTTCACCAGCATAAGAAACCCTAAACCTTCTACCCTTCATCTCGGTTTCAAGTGGAAGCTCATCAGAGGTAAACTCAGGTTTAACCTCCCCACGTAAAAACTTCTCGGTTTGAAGAGGATAGATGGCATAGGATACTACATCTTCTTCTCTAGGTGTAAAACCTTTAGCTTCAAGCTCATCCTTACACTTTTTATACATAGGCTCAAGAAGGTCTGCTGGTCTACAATTAATAATTTTGTCTTTCCAATCCTTACCCAAAACAGCCTCATAAACCTCTTTTGGAATCTCACCTGGAGGCTTACCATACATACCCCTAATATAGTCAACAGTCTCCCTTGTCACCCTCTTATACCTGCCAAAAAGCACATTTAAAACAGCCTGAGTTCCAACAATCTGGGAGGTTGGAGTTACAAGTGGAGGCCAACCAAAATCTTTTTGAACCCTAGCAGTTTCAACCAAAACCTCAGGAAGCTTATCGATTGCACCCTGCTGTTCAAGCTGAACTATAAGGTTTGTCATCATACCTCCGGGAATTTGATGCATGATTACGGATGGGTCTGCTATTCTAGCCTCATCCTTATGTAGATGAGCATACTTCTTCCAAACCTTTAGAAAATATTCTCTACATTTCATCAGCAACTCCATGTCGTATCCTGGGTCGTAGGGTGTTCCTTGGAGGGCTGCTACCACTGATTCTGTTGGTGGATGTCCTGTTCCCCATGAGATTGCTGAGATTGCACAGTCTATTATGTCAACTCCAGCCTCACAAGCCTTCATGTAGGTCATCATGGTCATTCCGCTTGTTGTGTGGCAGTGTAGGTCTATGGGAATCTTTATTCCCTCCTCCTTACATCTACGGATAATTTCGTAGGCTCTTTGGGGTGAACACATACCAGCCATATCCTTGATACATAGGGAGTCACAACCCATCTTTTCAAGCTTTTTAAAGTTTTCCACATAGTATTCGACTGTGTGGACAGGGCTTATGGCATAACATAAGCATCCTTGGGCATGAGCACCTATCCTTTTAACGGTTTTAATCGGAACCTCCATGTTTCTTAAATCGTTTACAGCATCAAATATTCTAAAGTAGTCGCAACCGTTTTTATGGGCTAACTCTATAAACTTTATAACAATGTCGTCTGGAAAGTTTCTGTAGGCTACAATATTCATAGCTCTTTCCAACATTTGCATTGGAGTGTTAGGCATAGCCTCCTTAAGCTTTTTAAGCCTCTCCCAAGGATCTTCAGCCAAAAACCTTAAACATGCATCAAAAGTTGCACCACCCCAAACCTCAAAAGAGAAAAACCCAATCTGGTCTATTATTGAGGCTATTGGAAGCATATCCTCAGTTCTCATTCTTGTTGCTAAAAGTGACTGGTGAGCATCCCTAAAAATTAGCTCATGAATCTGAACCAAAACATTAACCTCCAGCTAAAACCGTTCTCTTTTTACGTGTATTAGGTGGGGAAAGTTGTTTTTCAACTTTACTAACTAAACCCCAAAAAGAAGATGGTTTTTGAAGATTTTTAATAAACTCTCTTTGAGAGCCAACCTCATGTCTGCTAGCAAGTCCCCATAAAAACCCAAAACCACCACCAGCCTCAACCCTTAAACCACCCTTCCCAAGAAAAGCCTTCTCAACCTCGGTAAGCCTATTTCTAAAAGACGCCAAATTCCTCTCAAGAACACTAATTCTTCTTTCAAGTCTTCCAAGAGAATCCTTAAACTCCCTCAAAATTTTTTCCGTAAGCTCCCTACCAAACTCCTCAAGAATATCTTGAATATCCTCCCTAGAAACCTTTACACGTGGAAAACTTACAGGTTTAGCAATATATGCAAGAACAGCCGCCGAAATTATGGCAGCTTCCTCCCTTGAAACTTGGGTTGACAAACCTTTTTACACCGGAGGAACACTATGCTTTTTAGGTGGTCTCCGCTCCCTTTTTGTTAGGGAAGCCTCTAAGGCTTTAATAAGCATAGGACGTGTATCAGCAGGATCTATCACATCATCAATATGGAGAGATTCTGCAGCCCTATACGGGTTTGCAAAAGTCTCCCTGTAAAGCTTAATTTTCTCTTTTAAAGCCTTCTCCTTATCCTCAGCCTTAGCTATCTCCTCCCTAAATATTATTTGAGCTGCACCCTCAGGACCCATAACAGCAAGTTCGGCTGTAGGCCAAGCTAAAACCATGTCTGCACCAAGATCCTTACTACACATAGCCAAATATGAGCCTCCATAAGCCTTTCTTATTATCAAGGTTATTTTTGGAACGGTAGCCTCAGAATACGCGTAAAGCATTTTGGCTCCATGTCGGATTATTCCACCCCACTCCTGCTCTGTTCCTGGTAGGTATCCTGGAACGTCAACAAGGTTGATTAGGGGTATGTTAAAAGCGTCACAAAATCTGATAAATCTTGAAGCCTTATCTGAGGCGTCTATGTCTAAACATCCAGCCTTAAACTTTGGCTGGTTAGCAATTATTCCGACAGTGTAACCGTTTAATCTTGCAAAACATGTTATAATGTTTGGTGCAAACCTTGGAAGAATATCAAAATAGTTTTCTTCTTCACCTTCAGGAGACCTATCAAAAACCCTACGTATTATATCATACATGTCGTATGGTTTCATGGGGTCTGCTGGAACAATATCAAAAAGACCTTCATCCCTCCTGTTAGGATCATCTCCAACATCAACCCTTGGAGGGTCTTCAAGGTTGTTTGATGGAAGATAGCTTAAAAGCCTCCTAATGTTTCTTAAACACTCCTCCTCGCTTTTTTCAACCCTATGAACAACACCAGATTTTTCTTGTTGGGGTATAGGTCCACCAAGCTCCATTTCGCTTATTTCTTCACCGATAACCTGTTTAATAACCCTTGGACCTGTTATAAACGCATAGCTTATCCCCTCAACCATAAAAATAAAATCCATTAGAGCTGGAGAATATACAGCTCCACCAGCACACGGTCCAAGAATAGCACATATTTGTGGGATAACCCCTGAATAAATACTGTTTCTAAAGAATATTTGCCCATAACCTGCTAAAGCATCAACACCCTCCTGAATTCTTGCACCACCAGAGTCGTTTATGCCTATGACTGGACAGCCTTCTTTTGCAGCCCTATCTAAAACCTCACAAATCTTTTTTGCATGCACTTCACCCAAGGTTCCACCTAGACTTGTAAAGTCTTGGGAGAAAACGTAAACCTTTCTTCCGTCGATTTTCCCAAACCCTGTTACCACACCGTCAGCAGGTATCTCTCTTTTATCCAAACCAAACTCTCTACCTTTATGTTTAACAAGAGCACCTATCTCTACAAAGGTTCCCTCATCAAGCAGAAGCTCTATTCTTTCTCTTGCCGTCAGCTTCCCAAGCTTTTTTTGTCTTTCTATCCCTTTCGGTCCTCCCATCGCTAAAACTTTTTGTTTTTTTGCTTTAAGCTCCTCAAGCATTCTTTCTTTAATCTCTCTTTCACCGCTCATAGCTTAACCACTCACAGTTAACCTAGAATTTATTTTTAAAGTTTTATAACTATTTTTCTATGCCAAGATAAAATCTTTCATGCATAATACAACTTTAATATAAACATCTATGTTTAGTTTTAGAAGATAACAGCAAAAGAGATATAGCCATGTAATGTTATGATTTAAAGGAAGAATTAATCTTTGGAAAAATATAGCGTATTAGAATGCAGGTTATCCGTATATGGTAAACTTTGTTTAGGTTGGGGATGAGAAAAAAGGTTGCCTAAAAGAAGGTTTAAGGTAAGGTTTGAGGAGAAACCATATGAGGTTGAGGTTTCCATTAACCGGACATCCTCAACAAACATTTCCATGACCGTTACAATTGAGGGAAAAAAATACAATGTTAGTATAAGTAGAGAGACCACAACACCATCCATCAAGGAGGAAAAGAAGAAAATTCAGGTTAAACCCAGCGGGAAAGAATTTATTGTTAAAAGTCCTTTACCAGGAAAAATTCTTTCAGTTTCAGTTTCCCCTGGTAAGGAGGTTTTACAGGGTGATATTTTACTGGTTATGGAGTCTATGAAAATGGAGAATGAAATACGTTCACCAGTTAAGGGTGTTGTTAAAGAGGTTAAGGTGAGGGTTGGTGAAAGCGTTTCCACGGAAGACACATTGGTAGTCTTGGTTAGGAGTGGATAAGAATGGTTAGTGTTGTTGAACTTTGTCTTGTAGGGATTCTTACAGTGTTTGTTGTTCTGCTAATCCTGACCGTTACAATAAAGGTTATGATAGAGTTAACAAGCAAACTAGAAGAAAGAAAATATGAGAAAAAGCTTTTTTCAGAGTTTAAAAACGAGATTTTTGCAGGGATTCTTGGAGCACTAACCGTTCATACTGGAAGCCTATCTTCCCCACCAAAACAGTATTCAACGGTTTTTCAGCCAAAAATTTCTTTATGGAAGTTTGCAGATAGACTTAGAGATGAGAAGGTTGGCTGGATGGAGAAAGCAAAAATTGAGAAACTTTCTAAAAATGAAAAATTTAACGTTTAATGGTTGATGTGGGAGCATTTATGTTTGGCTTTTTTGAGACAGGCTTTGAAAGTTTAACCTTAGGAAACCTTATAATGATAGGTATTGGACTGGTTTTAATTTATCTTGCAATCTCAAAGGAGATGGAGCCTCTACTCCTCCTCCCAATAGGTTTTGGAGCGATTCTTGCAAACCTTCCACTTACAGGTTTAACGGAAAACGGTGGACTCCTAGAAATAATTTTTCGTTATGGTATAGAGTGGGAGGTTATCCCTCCACTTATCTTTCTAGGTCTTGGAGCATTAACAGACTTTGAACCTCTTCTAGCAGACCCAAAAACCTTTCTGCTTGGTTTTGCAGCTCAAATAGGAATCTTTATTTCGCTTTTACTAGCCATACTAGCAGGTTTTAGTCTTCCTGAAGCATGTTCTATAGGGATTATAGGTGGGGCTGACGGTCCAACAACCATCTATGTGACTCAAAAGCTTGCCCCACATCTACTTGGTGGAACTGCTGTAGCGGCATACTCTTATATGGCTATGGTTCCGCTGATTCAGCCTCCGGTAATTAGGGTTTTGACAAGTCTTGAGGAAAGAAAAATTGTTATGAAGCCTTTACGTAAAATTTCAAAACAGCAAAAAATTCTTTTCCCGATTATTGTTGGGATTGTATCCATTCTTTTTGTTCCGAAGGCTGCTCCACTAATAGGAATGTTTATGCTTGGAAACCTTTTTAGGGAGAGTGGTGTTGTTGAGAGGCTAAGTAAAACAGCCCAAAACGAGCTTATGAACATTCTAACAATTTTTTTGGGAATTGCTGTAGGTTCAAGTATGACTGCAGAAAACTTTCTTAAACCCTCAACCCTCCTCATATTTGCAATAGGAATAATAGCCTTTACAGCATGCACAGCAACAGGTATTTTTTTCGCAAAACTTATGAACCTGTTTTTAAAGGAAAAAATAAACCCCTTGATTGGTGCTGCAGGTGTTTCAGCAGTACCGATGTCAGCTAGGGTTGTTCAAAGGGAGGCTCAAAAAGCAAATCCTCAAAACTTTCTTTTAATGCATGCTATGGGTCCTAATGTTGCGGGTGTTATTGGTTCTGCTATTGTTGCAGGAGTTTTTCTTGGAGCAATCCTATAAAAAATAGTTTTTGGAAAATTATTTTTTAGCCATAAACTTCATTAGGTCTACAAGTCTACATGAGAAACCCCATTCGTTGTCATACCAGCCAAAAACCTTTACAAAGTTGCTTTTTTCACCCATAACCATCGTGCTTAAACCATCAATTATACATGAGTGTGGGTTTCTCACAATATCCATTGAGACTATAGGGTCTTCGGTGTATTGAAGAATACCTTTTAATTCACCTTCAGCATACCTTTTAAACGCCTCATTCACCTCTTCCCTTGTAACCTCTTTTTTTAGTTCAGCAACAAGGTCTGTTATTGAGCCGTCTGCCACAGGAACCCTTAAAGCAACACCGTTAAGTTTACCAGCCAACTCTGGGATAACAAGCCCTATAGCAACAGCAGCACCTGTTGTTGTTGGAATTATTGATATTGCACATGCTCTTGCTCTTCTAGGGTCTCTATGGGCTAAATCTAGGATTCTTTGGTCGTTTGTGTAGGCGTGGCATGTGGTCATAAACCCTCTTTTTATACCAAACTCTTTATGTAAAACCTTAACCATCACAGCTAAACAGTTTGTTGTACATGAAGCCATAGAGATAATGTTGTGTTTTTCTTTGTCGTAGGTTTCCTCGTTTACACCTAAAACTATTGTTGTGTCAGGGTTTTTTGCAGGAGCAGAAATTATAACCTTTTTAGCTCCAGCATTTAAATGTTTTTCAGCATCCCCTCTTGCAGTAAATCTTCCAGTAGACTCTAAAACAAGTTCAACACCCAAATCTTTCCATGGTAGCTGGGCTGGGTCTAAAACGTTTAAAACCTTAATTTCTTTACCGTTAACGATTAAAGTGTTTTCTTTCCATCCTATATCAGCATCCAATATTCCATGGATCGAGTCATATTTTAGTAGGTGTGCCAATGTTTTTGCGTCAACAATATCGTTTACAGCAGCAACCTCAAATTTTTTGTTGAACTCTTCATCTTTTAGGGCTGCTCTAAAAAACATTCTTCCAATTCTTCCAAAACCGTTGATACCTATGGTTATAGCCATAAAAAGCCACCTCCAAAACTAAAAAACAAAACTTTAATTTCCCTAATAAAATTATGGTTTAGGTTAACCTGTAAACCTTGTCGTTTTCTCTTACCCTTTCTTTAACTTTTAATCCTACAGACTGTCCTGCCTCAGCTTTTTCAACGTTTTTATGTTCAATCTGCATAGATTCAACAACCTGCTCAAAGTTTGTTGTTGCACCTTTAACCAGAATTTTATCACCAACTTTTAGGGTTGACTTTAACTCAACAACAGCAACACCTATTTTTGGGTAGTAGTGGGTAACCCTACCTATTTCCTCCTCCAAAATTTTTCACCACGCTAAACTAGGTTTACCAGCCTAAAATAGTTTTTTATTTTGTTTGGGTTTTATCTTATTCTAAGTGGTTTAGCCTTTACTGGTGGGATGATGAAGCATTTATGGGCTCCATGGAGAATAAACTATATCCTGCTTAAAAAAGAGAAAAAGGAGAGAGGATGTATTTTTTGTAGGTTTTCCAAGGACAAGAAAAACGATGAGAAAAATTTTGTTGTTTTTAGGGCTGAAAAAAACTTTGTTGTTTTAAACAATTACCCATACAACAATGGACATCTTATGGTTGCACCCTACCGCCACATAAAAAACCTTGAAGACATGAGTATGGAGGAGCTTAATGAACATTTTCTAATCGTAAGAAAAAGTGTGGAGGTTTTAAAGAAGGTTTATAATCCTCATGGGTTTAACATTGGAATAAACCTTGGAAAAACAGCTGGAGCTGGTGTTGAAAACCATATTCACACCCATATTGTGCCAAGATGGCTTGGAGACACAAACTTTATGCCTGTTATCTCGGATACAAAAGTTATTCCTGAAGCCTTAACCGAAACCTACAGGAAGCTTAAGGAGGCATGGAGCAAAAAGTAGAATAAGGGAAAAGTTTTTGAAACTATTTTTTGAGGGATTTTATTAGGTCGTCGACTGTTAATGCTGCCATGGTTAGGGTTTGAACTGTTCCTCTTGAACCAAGCTCTATTGCAACTTTAGCTATAACCTCGTTGTTTGGAGCTTCAAGAATGTTAACAAAATCATAGGGTCCTAAAAGTGCATATTGAGCCAAAATTTTTACACCCATTGCTTCAACTTCCTTATTAACCTCTTTTATCCTTTCAGGATTAACTTTTATGGTTTTTCTACCCTCATCTGTTAGTGTTGTTAACATTATGTATAGAGGCATAAAATCCACCAATAGTTTATACGTAGTCTTTAGATAATTATGTTTTGGTTGCTCCTAACAGTTTTGCAACCTTCTCCATCTCCTCCTCTGAAAGTGGGGGAATCTTTAACCAGCATAGGTAGCTTGCCTCCAACATCATATCCCAAGCACTTTCACCTGTTGAAGGAATTAGAAGGATGTGTGCATGTCCTGGAACCCTCATCCCCCTAACAAACGTGGTTAAATATTTTGGTTTAAGTTTTTCAAGAATTTTTATGGCAACCCTTTTTACAGCCTTAAATAGTTTAGCAAGCTCCTCATCATCAAGCTCATAATATTTGCTAACGTGTTTTTTGGGGAAAACAACACATTGACCTATGTTTCTAGCATCCATTACAGGTTTAATGTCAAGGATGGCTAGGGTAGAATCATCTTCGTAAACTTTCCAAGCTTTAAGTTTTCCCTCAACAATTTTGCAAAAAACACATTCTTCCTCCACTCTCTAATACACCCCAAACTTTTTAGGCTTTCCACCATCTAAACATTAGATAGGCTATTTTTTTAGTTTTAGGGTTTGGTGTTGCTATAATAAACCTTTTTCTCACTGTTGTTGCAAGCCTTCCAGCTCTAACAATCTCTGTTGCATCTATGTTTTCCTCTGGTTTTTTCACTTGGATTAGGTAGGGTGCATGGTCTATACCTGGACCATGCTCATAAACAGCAAAATCACATCCAAACTTTATTCCAGGCTGAACAACCAGATTATGCTCCCTTAAATCCTTATAAACCATATATTTTAGAAGAAAATCTTCATAGGTTTTTTTGGCTATTTTTATAAGCTCTCTTTTTGTTAGTTTTTTTCCGTTTGTGTAGATGGTTAGTAGCCCCTTCTCCTTTAAATATAATCCTTCTAGGAGGTCTAGTAGTAGGGGAACCTTAAATTCTGGTGTTTTTGGTTTAGGTATCCCTAACGGTTTCCCATAGTATCCAAGCCTATAAAGCTCACTTCCATGTTTAGGATTCCAGACGATAAGCCTATTCTCAACCAGATACGCTTCAAACTTTGTTTTTTGCATGGTTTAATTTCTCATGTTGTTATAGCAAGAATTCTTGCTATATCACTTGCGTTTTCACAGACGTCGGCTATACCCTCCAAGAACTCAGCAACCTCCCTAAGCAAAAGAATAACTGAAACCTTCATTTTGCTTGAAAGAATTGTTAAATCAACCTTCCGATAAATATTATCAACAATTTTTTCAGCTGACTCAACGTTTTCAGCAGCCTCAAAAACTTTTGGTCCACCATAAACAAGTGCAAGAATTGTTTCCCTAAGCCTAATAACACAGTCAAGCACAGCCTCAGCCAGGTTTCCAAGCTCCTTCATCATCCCCATTTTAACAGGAAGCCTTCTTTTTGTTAACTCCATAATTCTGTAGGAGATTCCTGTACAATAGTCTGATATGGTTGAAACCTCTGAGGATAAACGTATAAAGTCGTCTCTGCTTAAAAGAACAGCTCCAACCTCAGCAACCTCCATCATTAAGGCTTTCTTTTTTGCAGCAGACTCCTCATTAAACTTAACCACATTATTATGGTGTTGGTAAACCTGGTTTTCATCACCTGTTTGGTAGGCGGATATTAGGAGGCATACTTCACGTAGGGTATCTAAAACCTTTCTAATGTGGTCTTGGCAGATTTCAAGGATTCTACGTCTTAACTGTTCACTTGTTTCTTGAGGAAAAGTCACTATTAATCCAACCTTTTAAGCCTTAAAGACTTGAAAACAAGATAGGTAAGCCTTATTTAAAAAATTAGCGTTTAAGTCAATAAACAGCAACCTATAAACGTTTGGAGGGAAACCTATGGAAATATTTTTCCATGAAATTTCAGTTTCAACAAGACAAAGAATTGAGATTGTGGATATAACTAGACAGGTTGAGGAGGCTGTAACAAAATCTGGGGTAAAAAACGGTTTATGTTTAATTCATGCACCACATGCAACAGCAGCCATTGTTGCAAACGAAAACGAGTATGGGCTTATTAACGATATTGTTAGAAAGGTTGAGGAGGTTTTTCCTATTGGGGCAGGATACCAGCATGATAGGATAGATGATAATGCTCATGCACATTTAGCTTCAGCTTTTATAGGCTCCTCAAGAATTTTCCCTGTTAAAAACTCAAGAATTTTAAGGGGGACATGGCAAAACGTTTTTCTTGTTGAGGCTGATGGACCTAGAAATAGGAGAGTTGTGGTTGAGGTTTTAGGTGAATAAGGCTAGCAAAGTTTGGCTAAATCCTTAAAATCAACTTTTTCCCTAAAGTATTTTTCTAGGGTTAAGGGTAGTTTTTCCACTTTTACCCTAATCTGCTCCCATGTATCCCTATCTCTAAGGGTTACCGTGTTGTCTTGGAGTGTTTGATGGTCTATGGTTACAGCTATAGGTGTTCCAACCTCATCCATTCTGGCGTATCTTCTCCCTATACTTCCAGACTCATCATATTCAACCATAAAACCATGGTCTAAAAGCATACAGTAAACTTTCTTAGCCTTCTCAGGAAGACCATCCTTAGTCATTAGGGGGAAAACAGCAACCTCTATAGGGGCTAATTCTCTTGGAAGCTTTAAAACAACCCTACCATCCTTCTCAGAATACGCATATTCTAGGGTTGCATAAAAAAGCCTATCTAAACCAAAAGATGGTTCAGCAACGTTTGGAATAATCCGTTTACCCTTCTCCTCAACCTCAACCTCTTTTAGGTTTACATGTTCAAAGGTTATCCTATAGGTTTTACCGTCACCCTTAAGCTCATAAAAACCGTTTTCATCTAAAGATTTACGGATAAATTCAGGTTGGGTTAAGGTTAAAAGCCTAGAAACCCTTAAAGCCTCCTCACCAAAATCTTTTGTTAAAGCCTTTTTGTTAGGCTCAACCAAAAGCCTTCTAACCTTTTGAGGCTTATTGTAGGGAACAAAAACCCTAAGGTCTTCACCACTATAAACCATATGCATTTTTAGGTCGTAGTTTGAACGCCAAGCATGACCTGAAAGCTCAACAGTCCCCCACCTTGAAAGCTCAACAAGCTGGTCGTAGGTTTGGGTGGAATAGTGAGCCCTCTCGTTTGGAAGCTTCTCCTTAAAAAACTGTTTTTCACTGGGAATCCCCAACATTTCAACAAACTTTTTGGCTTTAACCATAAAGTAGGCGTTCCATTCAGACTTTATATAGCCGTTTTTTAAAGCCTCCTCAACAGTAACCTCTATAGGTTCGGTTACACCATCCAAAAGAAGTTTTTCAGGTAGAAGTCTAAGCTTCTCATTTTTAACCTCAAAAATTTTTTCACATTTAGGGTTTTCAGGGTCAAAGAAAAACTCAATCTCCATTATTGTTAGCTCCCTAAGCCTAATAGGACCTTGTCTAGGTGAAATCTCGTTTCTTACACATCTACCTGCCTGTGCAACCCCAAAAGGCAGTTTTCCTCTTGCAAGCTCATAAAGCCTTTTAAAGTTTGAAAATATTCCTTGAGCTGTTTCAGGTCTGCCATAACCAACATTTTCACTATAGGGTCCTATGGTTGTCTTAAAAAGCTCGTTAAAAAATTTTGGAGATTCAAGCTCTCCGCCACATTCAGGACACCTAACATTGTTTTCCAACATTTTTTTGTAAAGTTCTTCTAGGGTTAAACCTTCAAAAGATTCTCCTGTTTTTTCTTCAAGCAGATGGTCTGCACGCCATTTCCTACCACATTTTTTACATGTTGTAACTGGGTCTGTAAAATAGGTTGTGTGACCTGAAGCCTCAAAAACTATGCTTGGTGTTATTATTGGTGTATCTATAAGCATTAAACCCTCTTTTCTCACAAACTCGTCAATCCACTTTTGCTCTATCTTTCTTTTTAGTAGGGCTCCTAGTGGACCATAATCTATAAAACCGCTTTCCCCACCATAAATCTCGTAGGACTGCCAGAAGAATCCTCTTCTTCTAGCAAGCTCCATAATTTTTTGGCATTTATCGGTGCTAGACAAACAATCCACCCATTTAGGCTTCTTTTAAGTTATCAGAATTATCTGTTAATTAAACATTGCTTTAACCGAAAGTCTAAAAGGTTGGGAGGCTAAACCTAAAATAATAGTCAGTCTTAGGGTTTGGGGAAAATTTTTGGTTCAGCCTTCCCTCCACGAAATCCTGAAAGCCATAATAGCCCTATTTATAATAGTTGACCCCCTAGGTAATGTTCCAATCTTTATAAGTTTAACCGAGAACATGAGTCCTGCTGAAAGAAGAAAAACTTTTCGTGTGGCTGTTATTGTTTCTTTTGTTCTTTTAATGGTTTTTGCTGTTCTTGGACAACAACTACTATCGGTTTTTGGGATTTCAATTTATAGTTTTATGGTTGCTGGGGGAATCTTGCTGATGGTTATAGCCATTAAAATTCTTGTTTTTGGAGGTTGGGAGGAGAGAGCTATCTCACCTGAAAGTGTTGGAGCGGTGCCGATAGCATGTCCCTTGCTTGCAGGTCCTGGCGCAATAACCACAACCATACTAATTCTTCAAACTTCAGGTTTAGTTGTTACCATTCTATCTGTTTTTGTTATTTCTCTTATTGTTTGGCTTGTCTTCTACTTTATAGACCCTATCCACAACTTTTTGGGTAAAACAGGTTCTGCTGTGATTGCAAGGGTTATGGCTATATTTATAGCTGCTATAGCTATAGGCTTTATTGTCGAAGGCTTAAAACACTACATGATTCTTTGAGGCTTTTCGGTTGGGGTTTGTTTGAAGTCTTATGATGTTGTTGTGGTTGGGGCAGGTCCTATAGGTTCTAGGGTTGCATATTTAACAGCGAAAAAAGGCTGGAAAACTTTGCTTGTTGAGGAGCATAAGGTTCCAGGTAAACCTTCACATTGTGCAGGGAAAATTTATGTTGAAGCCTTTAAAGAGTTTAATCTTCCAAGGGAGGCGATTGTTGGTAGGGTTAGGGGAGCCTACTTTTACTCTCCTAAAGGTTATATGTTTAAGGTTTTAAGGCGGAGTATTGACTCGTATATTGTTGATAGGGAAATTTTAGACTTTAGGATGGCTGAGGAGGCTTCTAATGTTGGGGCGGTTTTAAGTTTAAAAACAAAATGTTACGGTTTTGAGGGTGAGAATAGGTTATGGTATACTGTTAAGCTAAAACGTGGAGATGAAAAGTTTGAGGTTAAAACAAGGGTTTTGGTTGATGCTGAAGGTTGGAATCCCATAATAGCTAAAAAGGCTGGTTTATGGAGAAACATAAAATATTTGAAGGGTCTCCAATACGAGATGGATAATGTTAACTTTAACCATGAAGAGTTTGTTGAACTCTATTTTGGAGAAAAATTTTTTCCAGGTTTTTTTGGCTGGATTATACCGTTGGGGGATGGGAAAGCAAGGGTTGGATTATGTGTAAACAAAGACTTAACCTTAAGGTCTCCAGCCTACCATCTTAAAAAAGCCTTAAAACTTAACAAGGAAATTTTTAGGAAAACTCGGGAGGGGAAAGTGTTAAAGGTTTTTGGAGGGTTTATTCCTATTCATGGTCCATTAAAAAGGCTTGTTTTTGGGAGGATTGTTTTGGTTGGTGATTCTGCTGGACAGGTTAAGTCTACAACTGGTGGTGGTATATATTTTGGTTTAAAGGCTTCGGATTTGGCTGGGGAAGCTATCTCAAACTTTTTGGAGAGTGGAAAATATGGGGCTTTAAGGTTTTATGAGAAGGCTTTTTGGAGAAGCTACGGTTGGAGGCTAAAATTTACCTCCTTTATACGTAGACTTCTTGATAGGTTTTCTGATGACGAGTTGGATGGTTTGTTTAGGCTTGTTGGTGAAAATAAAAAGTTTTTGGCTAAGGTTGAAAAGGAATGTTCTTCCCAAAGCCAAGTTAAGGTTTTTGGGTTGATGGTTAAAGAGCCAAAACTTTTGCTTGGACTTTCAAAGTTTGCCTTAAAATCTTTCCTGTGGTAAGGCTTATAAGGCTTTTAAAAAATATTCCCTAATCAAAGCTTCTAGGGGATGTTTTGTGCTACAGCCAGTAAGGATGGTTAGGGTTGAAGTTGTAGCTCCCATAGATAAGGTTGACAAAATTGTTAGGGGTATAGGAAACCTAGGAATCGCCCACTTTATAGATGTTGCAAAAACAAAACAAAAAAAGTATGGGGATGTTGCTGGAGAAGTAAGAAGAATTGAAAGAGAAAACTTTCTTCTCCAGCTTTCAAACAGGATAAACAACCTAATAAAAAAGCTTGAAAATGTTCCATATCCAAACCCTATACCTGTTGAAGAGGAGCCTGAAAAGGTTTTAAAGGAAATTGAGGAGAAGGTAGCAAGCCTAGAGGTTGAATATGCAAAAATAGAGAATATGGTGAAGGAGCTTAATGAGGAAAAAGCCTCCCTTGAAAGGGATGTTCGCCAACTATACGAGGAATATGAAAACGTTAAAAGGTTTTTGGCTGAAAACAAGGTTGACCTTACAACCCTACCAAAAATACCCCTTAAAGCTTTAGAGGTTAAGGATAGTATTAGAAGCCTCTACGAGGATTTGGTTGAAATCCAGAGAAACCTTGCCCTTATAGATACCGCTGGAAAAATGGCTTCAAGCTATATGCCAATCCCAAACGATGAAAAAGAAATAGAAAAAATTGGTGAAGACCTAGAAAAAACTTTAGCAGTCAACCAGATGGTTAAAAAGGATATTCCTGAGGCTGCTGAGGAGATAGGTAGAGTTGAGGCTATGCTTAACGAGATAAAAGAGGTTGTTAGAAGGAAGGTTGAGGCTATAGAAAAAATTAGGGAGTTAAAGGCTAAAACCAGCCAACTCAAAGAAAAGGTTGAAAAGGTTGAAAAGGAGTTAACAGGTGAGATTGTTAGTCTTCTTGGTGAAGGTTTCAGTTTAAGCCTTAAACAAGCCTTAAACCTTGTAGGAGAAGTTGAAGTTTTAAGTTTAGGTTCACCTAAGGTTGAGGAGTTAACAGGGAAAGTTTCAGGTTTGGTTTATGAGATACGTAGAGGGTTTGAGGTTCTTGAAAACGCTGAAAAATATTTGACTTTGGATTCTGTTAGAAGGCTTATAGAGGAAGCCCGTGGGGGAGATGTTGAATCCATAAAAACTGTTTTTGAGGAGAGTAAAACACTTTTAGCTAAACTTCCACTTAGACACCTTGAAACCGTTGAAAGAGCTTTTAACATTTTGGCTATGGAGAATAGGATTCAGGAGCTTACAAAGGAGCCTACGAAACTAAAAGAAAGGGTTGTTGAAATAGCTAAAAAGGCTGACCATATTCATGCCTACAACGAGATTGTTGAAATTGAGCTTACAATAGAAAACCTCTACAAAAAGTTTAGGCAAACAGGTAAAACATGTATTTTTGAGGTTTGGGTTAGAAAATCTGATGTTGATAGGGCTGTGAAGGCTATAAGGGAGACATGTCCAACAGCAGTTGTAAACGTTGAGGAGAAAGAGGAGGAGGGGGACAAGCCGCCAACCAAAATGGAAAACCCTAAGATAGCATGGCCTTTTGAAAAGCTTGTTGCGGCTTATGGGTTTCCAAACTACCATGAGCTTGACCCTACGGTTATCACGTTAATAACTTTTCCGATACTGTTTGGTTTGATGTTTGGTGATGTTGGTCATGGGTTAATTTTGCTTATTGGAGGATTGCTTTTAAACAAGATTTGGGATAAGTTTAACCTTAAAGGTGAGATTTGGGATCCGATTCGTCAGGGTAGAAACCTTATAGTTGCATGTGGGATAACAGCAACGTTTTTTGGTTTTATGTATGGTGAGCTTTTCGGTCCAACAAACTATGAGTATATTAGGCATGCTGTTGAACATGGTGGAGTTGTTCCTCCAGCATGGTATTCTCAGCTTACAGGGTTAGAAGGCCCAATATGGTTTAGTCCAACTGAGAATCTAATCTACTTTTTTGAGGTAGCGTTGTTTGTTGGTATGATTCATCTTACCTTTGGAATAGTTTTGGACCTTATTAACAAGGTTAGGCTAAGGGAGTATAGGGAGGCTATAGCACCAGCTTCTTGGCTTTGGTTTTATGGAAGCCTAATCTACCTATTCCTGCTTGTGATGTCTCCGGGTTTACCGATAATTCCAAACGGTAAAACTCCGGTTGAGGTTATAGGTTCTGTGTTTAAGCCTCCTGCTGAAAACCTTATTCTAATGTTTTTTATAGTGCCTTTTGTTGGTATGCTTGTGCTTCATAAGTTTGCTGTTGGAGACTTTATGGAGGCTTTTTCTGAGGCTGTAACAAAAACTATAGAGTCTCTTTCAAACACGTTTTCCTATGCACGAATTTTGGCTTTGGGTGTAACCCACGCCCTATTTAGCGAGTTAGGTTTGATGGGGACAGGTAATCCTGCAATGTTTTGGGTTGTCCTATTGATGGTTACACTGTTTATGATTATTGCTTTGGAGGGTATGCTGACTTTTGCCCATACTCTTAGGCTTCACTGGGTTGAATGGTTTAGCAAGTTTTATAAGGGGGATGGTATCCCATTCGAAGGTTTTACCATTAGAAGGAGGTTTACTGTTGCTAAGGTTTAAAAAAGATTTTTTTCGGAGGCTTATACCTCCAAAACCTGCTGATATTCAAGGGTATTCCTTAAAAAAGATTATGGTTTTGGGGTTAATTTTACCTGCTTTTGTTTTTTTAGGTCTTTTTTCAAGCATATATGTTTCTTTGACTTTTAGGCTTCCCCTAAACATTGCATGTTTGATTGCGTTCCTATGGACTTTTTCAGGTTTTGCTTTTGGAACATTTATACTTATACGTTTTTCAAATAGAATATTAAGGTATGCGGAGGTAAAAAGGAAGTGATAAAATCCATCTATGAGTATGGTGAATTAACCGTAAGGGTTAGAGGAAAAAAGTCTTTTATGCTTGTGAAAAGCGACTATGATGCTATGGTTAGTGCTGAAAACATTCAAACAGCCCTAAGAAGACTTGAGGGGACAAGATATCAACCCTATATTTCCCAGATGCTAATAGAGGAGTTTAACCTTGGAAAGGCTGAAGAAAACTTGACTAAAGCATACCTAGACGACTTTAACTTTATTCTTTCAAAGCTAAAAAATAGGAGAGCCATAGAGTTTTTCCGTGAGTTTAACCGTCTTTTCGAGTTTAAAACCTTAGCCTCAATATTTAGGTCGATAGTTCTTGGTGTTGGATGGGAGAAAGCCTTAGAATATACGGTTCCGTTTGGCAGGTTGGATAGTTCAACGTGTAAAAGGCTTATCGAGGAAAAAAACGTTAAAAATGTTTTTGGGTTTATTGAGGATGAAAACCTCATAAAAGAAGTTGAAAAAATTGTTGGAGAGGTTGAAGACCCAATTTTACAGGCAAACATGGTTGAATTAGCTTTAAACAGGTATGCGTTGGAGAGGGTTTGGGAGAAGCTTTTAAGGTTAAAGGGGAGAGATAGGCTTGCTGTTAAGCTTGTTGGTATCACTATTGACACGTTAAACATTATGGCTGTTTTAAGGTTGAAAAAGCTTGAGTTTAAACCTGACGAGATTGAGACTTTTCTTATCCCTATTTTTTACATGTTGAAGGATAAGGAGGTTAAAAGGGCTGTTACAGCTTCAAACGATGCTGACGCATTAAAGGTTTTTGCTTCAGGAGAATATGTGGATGTTGTTTCACCACTTTTAAGCGGATATGAGGTTAGAAGAGACCTATCACTTCTTGAGGTTGCATTAAAACGTTACCATGCAAAAGAGTGTGAAAGGATATTTTTCCAGCCTTTCTTCCATTTTGGGGAGGCTTTAGCCTACCTATACCTAAAAATGTATGAGGTTAAAGACCTTATATCAATCCTAACAGGAAAATATTTTGGTCTTCCAGCAGACAAAATAGAGTATTCGCTTGTTCTCCATCAACCACCACACCCAATCTAAAATCTTTTTAACCGAAAGTTTTAAATCACGTATAACACAAACAGTTAAACCATCAACCAAAACTAGCATGGGTGGAGATGATTGGAGACAAAACTTAAAATTCTCCTATTAACAGCAACCCTAGCATTCTTCATAGGTGTAGGTGCAACCTTCACCTTTGCAAACGCTGCTGGAGCAGACTCTCAAGCGTTAGGGATGGTAGCCTTAGGTGCAGCTATAGCTATTGCTATACCAGGTCTTGCTGCTGCTTTTGGTCTTGGTATGGCTACCTCAGCTATTGCTGCTGCTGGTGCTGAAAGACCTGAAATTATAGGTAGATTCTTCATCTTCATCGTGTTTATTGAGGCAATCGCCATCTATGCACTTATAGTAGCAATCTTCATTATAACGATGCTTCCAGCATACCTCTAAAAACCCAAAAAAATTTAAGCCCAAAAATTTTTTAATATTTTTAGGTTTAGGGTAAAGGCTAAAACTAGCCTTTAAAACTTGAAGTCTTTAAGGTTTTGTCTTAAAACAATTTTTATCTCGTTTTTCGCCTTAAAAGTTTCACCACAAACTGGGCATGTTAAGGGGAAACCTAACCTAATAAGAGCAAAAAGATTCTTTTTTGGACAGTAGATAAAGGCTTCGTTTTCAGGGTAGTTTGAAACCTTAACCACATGTTTATGTTTCATAGCCTCCATCCCCCTACAATTTTAAAGCCTTATAAGTTTTAGGATGGGTTAAAGCTAAACTAGAAGAAGTAGAAGAAGCACGGATATAACTCCTGTTAAATATATTCCGTCAAAGGTTCCAGCACCACCAATACTTACAAGTGGAGCACCAACCTTAACCACCTTATCAAGGTTTAAAATGTCAGCACCAATAAGAGTTCCAATAGTTCCAGAAACATACCCTATAAAATATGGGTTGTTTAAAACATAGATGGGGAAAACAGCCAACGTAAGAGTAACCGTTAAAATTGGTGGAACAAAACCTGGAAGAGCAATACCCAAACTTGGAATAACCCTAGACATTTTTTTAGCCACCACAGCAACAACAAAAGTAACAACAACAATTTTAAGGTAGGCAAAAAAAGGATTCGGGTCTAACGTGGGAATACTGTAGGCTAAAAGATAGGCGGATACAAGTATAGGAATTATAGCCCCACCAAGATTAACAGCCAAAACAGTTTTCTGCCTCTCAACAACCTCAGGAACAACCCACCTAAAACCAAAAAAAGAAACCTCACGTGAAACAATCACAGGACTTTCAGAAACAAACTCCTTAACAGGAAAATTTACAGCCCCACCAAGCAAAGAAAACCAAACAACCAAAACAACCAAAAACCACGGAAGACCCAAACCATACCTAAAAACAGGACCCAAAAAAAACAAGAAAGAAGGAAAGAAAAAGAAGGCTAAAAAAGCCAAAACCACAAAATGAGGTAAAACTATAGGCTGAAAAATAATTTTCCTCCTCCAACCCCTACCAGAACCATCAAACAAAAGAAAATACCCCCCAAACTTTAAAACCCAAACCCCACAAATTTATATTTTGGATGATGAGTGGCGACGAAACTGAAAAACCCTTTAAAACGTGTAATGCACTGCATTGCAGTGTCATGCACAAGGGTTGATGAAAGGCACACTCTCTGACAACCCTCCCTTTAAATGTCAAAAAGAACTTTAACTGTTACCTTTCCATCCTCCCTTTTTATTTCCATCCCATGGTAGGTTACAGCTTTAATTCCAACCTTTGAAACATGTTTTTCTGGGTTGTAGGGTTCTCCTAAAGCTTCACCCTCAAGTCTCCACCTACCGTTAAGCTTCTTAATTTTGTGGACCTTAAACTTTGAGAAAAGAATGTTTTCAACCTCAAATTTGACTAAAAGTTCTTCAAGCCAGTTGTAGAGTAGTGAACCTTTATCTTCACCTTCAACAACAAAGTCAACCTTAACCTTTGACTCTACGTTTTTAAGGTTTGTCATAGATTCAAACATGGCTAAAGCCACGTTTTCAAAAGCTTCTTCTAGGTTTTCCCCGTATGCCGCAACATAAATGTCGCTTACATGCTCCAAAAACTCAAACTTCTTTTCAACCATAACATTTCACCAAGCTAAAAATATTTGGTGAACGGTCTTCCTTAAACTTTAACCTAAAGTTTTTGTTTAAATCTGAATCTGGAAACGTTAACAATTTTTTTGTTGACAAAGTATTTTTGCCACGAATCACACCATAATCCTAAAAAAATCAGGTTTAAATCAATCTGGAATTAGGGTTTGATAAGGTGAATAAACAAAAATTTTTGGCTTTAAGCTTAACCATAACCATACTTTTAACCCTACTCCTAACAACCACCCAAACCCTAACAGCAACAGGAAAACCATCTAACCCAACCCTAAAAATAAGGTTCCAAACAAAAACAAGCAAAGAAAACCTCTCAAAAAAATTTTTAAGCTTAACAAACATGTCCATAAAAAACTACGAGGTTTTTAATGAGCTTCCAGAAGACTTTAAAGAAAAAGCCCTATCCTACGAAAATTTTCTGAAAAGAATAATAGGGGTAACACCAACCTACACAAAAACCTTATCCAACCTAACAAAAAACAACCCAACAACAATAACGTTAAACATAAACAAGGTTTTAGAAACCCTTTACAAGCTTAACAAATGCTTTAGTTAAACTAATATTTTTCATACGCAAAAAAATTACCATTAAAAGCTAGATGAATAGGAGAGACTCGGATGCCAAACCCACGTCCAACTAGAGACGAATATTATATGGCTATAGCAAAACAGGTTTCCACCCGTAGCACCTGTTTAAGAAGAAGTGTTGGTGCTATAATCGTTGTTGGAGATATGATTGTTGCTACAGGCTATAATGGTGCACCAAGAGGAGAACCACACTGTATAGACATAGGTTTTTGTGCGAGAGAAGGTCAACCTAGAGGACATGGATACGAAGACTGTAGAGGTGTTCATGCTGAAACAAACGCCCTACTTATGGCTGCAAAACATGGAATATCTGTTGATGGTGGAACCATGTATGTAACCTCAAAACCATGTAACATTTGCAGGAAGCTAATGAAGCAGGCTGGAATAAAAAAGGTTGTCTATCTTGATGATGAAGGTAAAATGCAAACCATGACCATAGACTAAAAAATGTTTTTATGGTTAGGCTCTAGGACCCAAACCTAAGCTTTCACTTTCCCTATCCACACGTTCCTGAATCTTTTCTATCTCCTCATCGGTTAAATGGGCAAATCTACCCTGAAGCTTCAAATACTCTTTAACATGTTTCCTCTTGGGAACTTTAACCGTTAATGTAAGTTTTCCATCCTTGATTTCGTAGAGTGGAAAGATTCCTGTTTGAACAGCTAACCTAGCAACCTTTATCGAAATGTTTGAAGGAATCCTCCAACCTGGAACGCATGGAGTAAGCACATGAACATAGGCTGGACCTTCAATCTCAACAGCCCTTTTAACCTTGTTAACAAGGTCTACAGGATAGGCTGGACATGCTGTAGCCACATAGGGAATTCCATGGGAAGCAACAATTGCAGGCATGTTTTTCTTCCACTGAACCTTCCCCCTTATAGCTTTACCTACAGCAGAGGTTGTTGTCCATGCACCGTAGGGTGTTGCACCTGACCTTTGAATTCCTGTATTCATGTAGGCTTCGTTGTCAAGACAAATATAGGCAAAGCCATGACCTCTTTCTAAAGCCCCAGATAAGGCTTGAAAACCTATGTCTACTGTTCCTCCATCACCAGCAATAGCAACAACATGAATCTTCTTTTTCTCTAAAACACCTTTACGCATTAAAACTTTAAGAGCAGCCTCAACACCAGAAGCCACAGACGCCGCATTTTCAAAAGCCACATGATACCATGGAACAGCCCAAGATGTGTATGGGTAGGGTGAAGAAACAACCTCAAGACATCCTGTCGGAGAAATAACTATACAGTTTGGACCTATAGCCTTCATTATATGTCTAACAGCAATAGCCTCCCCACAACCAGAACATGCACGATGCCCTTGAACAAAAAGCTCCTCTTTTGGTAGGTCTTTTAAAGTTTTAAAATATTTTTCCTCAGACATTTTTACTCCCTCACCTGTAGAAAAACATAGTTTTTCTCTATTTTTTCACCCCTCAAAACCTTTTCAGCCAAACCCATAAACTCATCAACCCTTATATCTCTCCCACCTAAACCAGCAATAAACCCTACAATTCTAGGTTTAACATCTAAATCGTAGAAGGCAGACCTAACCTCACTAAATATTGGTCCACCAAACCCACCTGGAGAAAAAGCCTTATCAACAACAGCTAAAGCTTTAAGATGTTTTGTTGCCTCCACAAGCTCTTCAAAGGGGAAGGGTCTAAAAAGTCTAAGCTTAATCAACCCAACCTTTAAACCTTTTTCCCTAAGCCTATCCACAGCTATTCTAGCTGTTCCACAATGTCCACCCATCATAAGGATTGCAACCTCAGCATCCTCAAGCCTATAAGGCTCAAAAACATCATAATATCTTCCAGAAATTTCTCCATACTCCCTCCAAACCTCTTTTATCACCTTTTTTGAGTTTTGAATGGCTTTTTCAAGCTGATATTTAAGCTCTGTTTGGATGTCTGGAAGCCCTATAGGACCCCATGTTGTAGGATTATCTGGGTGAAGCGTATATTTTGCCTTTCTTCTTGGTGGAAGAAACCTATTAACCTCCTCCTGCTCTAAAACCGTTAAAGACTCTATTACATGGGTAACATAAAAACCGTCAAAGTTTACAGCAACAGGAAGAAGAACCCTCTCATCCTCAGCTATCCTAAACGCTTGAAGTGTAAGGTCAAAAACCTCCTGCGCATTTTCACCATACATCTGAATCCAGCCACAATCCTTTGAAGCCATCATGTCACTTTGGTCTCCCCAAATACTTAGGTTTGGAGATAAACACCTGTTAGCAACAGCCATAACTATTGGAAGCCTATTACCAGCAGCAATAAAAAGCATTTCATGCATTAAAGCAAGACCTTGACCTGCTGTAGCTGTAAAACATCTTGCACCAACAGCAGAAGCTCCAATACATGCACTCATAGCTGAATGTTCAGATTCAACGTTTATGTATTCAGCGTCAAGCTCCCCATCAGCAACATACTCTGAAAGCCTTTCAACGATATGGGTTTGGGGTGTTATAGGGTAGGCTGCTATAACATCAACGTTTGCAAGTTTAACCGCAAGTGAAATTGCATGAGAACATTCTAAGGCTATCCTTTTAGCCATCCTACTCCTCCACCTCCTCAACCATTGTTATTGCTTTAGCAGGACACTCCTCAGCACAAACACCACAACCCTTACAATAGTTAAGGTCAACCTCAACACTCCCATCCTCAAACCATTTTATAGCTGCATCCGGACAATAACTCCAACACAACCCACAACCAACACACTTATCCTTATCTATCACAGGTCTAAAACTTCTCCAGTCACCAGTCAAATAAAAACGTGAGGTTGAAGGTTGAGGAATTATAGATGCAATAGGCAATTCTTTCCATGATGGTTTAGGATTTAATTTAAACTCGTTTTTTTGGCTCATAAACTATCCCACCAAAACAGTTTCCTTATATGCATGTGTAACAGCCTCCACATTTTTTTCACCAGCCTTACCCTTAAACCTCTCCTTAACAGCCTCAAGAACAGAGTCAAGCTTAAGAATACCAGTAGCCTTAAGAAAAGCCCCAAGCATAGCAGTATTAACAACAGGGATACCTATAACATCTAAAGCTATCCTCATAGCATTAACAGTTGCCATCTTAAACTTAAACCCATACCTTTCCTTAGCCTCAAAAGGCTTTTTTGAAGTATTCAAAATAATTATACCATCAGACTTTAACCCCTCAGTAACGTTAACGTTTTTAAGTAGAGTTGGATCCAAAACCACAACAACATCAGGCTCATAAACATCTGAACGAATCCATATAGGTTTATCGTCAAACCTGTTAAACGCAACCACAGGTGCACCCCTCCTTTCAGGACCAAAAGAAGGGAAAGCCTGCGCATATTTTCCCTCGTTTATGGCTGCATGAGCCAAAATTTCAGCCGCAGTAACAGCACCCTGACCTCCTCTCCCATGCCATCTTACCTCAATCACAGCCTACTCACCACACCCATAAACAAACTATCTTAGCTATGATTTAGCTTATACGCTTTACCCTACGCTTTCCCAGCTATCTTTTGGAGAAACATTATCACAGGTAAAATTTCAAGTCTTCCAACCCACATCTCCAAAATAAGCACAATTTTTCCGATTGTATGAAGGTTTTGTGAGGCTATACCGACGGATAAGCCTACATTCCCCTCGGCTGAAGCAACCTCAAATAGGCTGTCTATAAAGCTAAACCCTAGAGAAGTCATCAGAATTGAGCCTATTATAAGGAGGGTTATGTATAGGAGGGTGAAAAGAACAACCTCTATAACCTCAGATTCTGCGTATACTTTACCAGCAAGCTTAACAGGCACTATAGCCCCTCTAGGAGACCTAATCTTCCTTATAAACCATCTAAAAGAACCCAGAATTATGGCTGTTCTTATGAGTTTTATGGCGCTTGAGGTTGAACCGTAACCTCCACCAACAACCATAAGCATAACAAGCAAAATCTTGGTAAAATCGTCTAGGGAGCGGAGACTTACCGTAGAAAACCCCGTTCCTGAAAGAGCAGAAATACACTGGAAAAAGGATTCTCTAAGGGCTGTTAGGGGGGATAAATCTGCTTTTACCATTAGGTTAAGGGAAACTATGGTTGAGAATAGAAGGATTAGGGTGAACATAAGTCTAACCTCAACGTTACGTAGAAAATCATATATTCGTCCACGTAAAAGCCTCCTATGAACAGCAAAACTAGTCATCCCTATAAGCATTAAAAACATGGTAGCAACCTCTACACCTAGACTTTTATAGGCTCCTATGCTACCACTTTTAACAGAAAAACCTCCTGTTGCAATAGCTGTCATAGAATGGTTTATAGCGTCAAAAATAGGCATACCTGTAAGATAGAGAAGCCCAACACCAACTCCTGTATAAAGCAGATAAATCCACCATATTTCTCTTACAGTTCCTTTAATTGTTGGAGCAAGTTTTTCTGTTCTAGCCTCAGAAACATAAAGTCTTGCAGCAGCCATACTTGGATGAACTATTACAACCAACATTAAAACTATAACACCAACACCACCAATCCACTCGGTAAAACTACGTAGGAAAAGGATGCTTTTAGGTAGGGTTTCAACCTCAGTAAACATGGTTAAACCTGTGGCTGTAAAACCAGACATAGCCTCAAAATAGCTTTCCAAAAAACCAAGTTTAGAGGTTAAAAAGAAGGGTAATGAACCTAAAAAAGGAATTAAAAGCCAAACAAAGGCTGAAAAAAACATTGCATCTGTAACCGTTAACTCGTATCTAGCATTTTTACAGGTATAGAATAAGATAATCCCTACAGCAAAAACTATACCAGCCAACGTAAAGAAAACAATTTCTTCGTTTACCTCATTAAAGATTAAGGCAACAATTCCGGGTATAAGAAAAACAACACCTGAAACCATTAAAAGGATACCGCAGTTATATAGGTATGCTTTAAACTGTTCTAGGTTTAAAACCAACCTTCACCACTAAAAACTAAACCTCTTTCTCATACATTTGAACAAGCATACCCTTAGCCTGCTCATAGGGTTCACCCTTCTTTTTAAACCCAAACTTAGTTACACATTTTATACTTGCTATTTGGGTTGTTAAAACGTTTACAAGAGCCCTCTTAAAACCGTTTTTCTTCGCATACTCAAGAAACTGTTCATACATTGCTAAGGCTAAACCACGCCCCCTATAGGATGGATGAATCGTTTGATGCTCACCAAAACATGCATCCCCAACCCTGCTTAACTTATAAAAACCAACAATCTTACCGTCAAGTCTAACACCAAAAAAATGGTAGCCTTTCCTCATCTCCTCAACAACCTGCTCCCTAGTTAAGATACGTTTCCTTCTCCATTCTTCAGGATACTCCAATGCTTTAGGCCAAACAATTTTTGTCAGTTCTGAAATTTCCTCAGCATCCTCTTCTGTAAACTCTTCAACCTTATATTTGCTCATGGCTTCAAGGGGAAAACTCTTCTTCAACAAAGGCTGTTAAAAGCTTTACTAGGTTTTCAGCGTCTTTTAGGCTTAAAACCTCGCTAAAGCTATGAACATACCTTGTTGGGATGGATAGGACGCAGGAGGGTATCCCTTTCTGGGTTAGATGGATGGCTGTTGCATCTGTTGTTCCACCCTCAGCAACCTCAACCTGATAAGGAATTTTAAGCCTTTCAGCCAACTCTATAAGCTTATTCCTTAGATTTATGTTTGAGATAAGCCCCCCAGCCAAAGAGTCTCTTCTACCGTCAGCCACAAGAATTGCAGGACCTAAACCAACCTTTACTGGTGACTCATGCTCAGAAACTTCTGGATGGTCTGCTGAGGTTGTTACGTCTATGGCTATTCCAACATCAGGGTTTAGGGAGAAAGCTGAAACTGTTGCACCTCTAAGCCCAACCTCCTCTTGAACTGTAAAAACACCGTAAACCCTACTTTTAGGTTTAGAATTCTTTAAAACCTCTATTAGGATTGCACATCCAACCCTATCATCAAAAGCTTTTCCACATACAAGATTGTTTTTAAGCTGGATTAGGTTTCTTTCTAGGGTTATTGGGTCTCCAACCCTAACACCAAACTCTTCAGCCTCCTCCCTGCTTTTTGCACCAATATCGATAAACATTTTATCGTAGGGGACCAACTGTTTTCTTTCCTCCTCCCTCATTAGGTGGATAGGTTTACAGCCTATAACACCATAAACTATACCCTTCCTAGTGTGGATAGCAACCCTACTTCCAAGCAAAAGATGGTCTGATATACCTCCAAGCTTTGCAAACCTAAGAAAACCTTTCTCATCAACATGTTTAACGATTAAACCTATCTCATCCATGTGGGCTGCAATCATTAGGGTTGGTTTTTCTTTTAAACCCTCCTTAACACAGATAAGGTTTCCAAGCTTATCAGTCTGGATGGAGTTAACATGGTTTTTAAGCTCATCCCTAATAATGTTGGATACACTATACTCAAAACCTGAAACACCCGGAGCCTCGGAAAGCCTTTTTAAAAGCTCAAAAAGACTCATCCAAAACACACCAACCTAAAGTTTGCAGAGGATAAACATAAGCTTTAGTTTTCCTAAACCCTAACTAAAACTTTTTTGGTTTATGAAGGGTTAAACCAGACTTTTTAAGAACCTCTGTCAACCATAATATTTCGGCGGAATGCTCAACCATACATAGGTATTGGTAGGCTATATCCATGTATTTTGCAGCAGCAAAAACACCATGAGCCCTCACAATAACAGCATAATAAGATTTTAAGGCTATAGCAACATTTTTTGCAAGCTCTAAGGAGCCAGGCTGCCCCTCAACAACTGGAACCTTTTTTAAAACATAGTAACCCTCGGTGTCAATAGGAATCATTTCATCCATGAAAAAGGATAAAGCCACACTTATTGGTGGATGTGCATGTAAAACAGCTAGGTTTGGTGTTTCAAGATAAATTTGCCTATGAACAATTGTTTCAAGTGAGGCTAAAACATCAAAACTTGAGGGTTTTTCTAGGCTTACCTGAATAACATCTTCAGGTTTAAGGTTTTCTAGGGAGGATGCATGTCTGGTAATCCACATTAGGTTTCCACTTTTTATGCTTGCGTTTCCACCGTGGGCTGTAACATAGCCTCTTCTAGCAATTCTTAAACAATAGTCTTTTAGCTCCTCATAAACTTCTTTTGGAACCTTCAACATTCATCCTCCACGTTTAAACCTAGGCTTTTAAGCTTATTTTTTGTTGGGTAACCGTTAGGTTTCCAGCCTCTAACCCTATAATATTCTTTAAGCATTGGTTGAAGTGGAACCTTAAACCTTGATGGAAGCCTGTCTGTTTCCCATCCAAGTCCAGCCTTAAAATTAAAAACTCTTTCAAGATTCCATATTCTTTCCCCTATGGTTATTAGGGATTCTTGGGTGAAGGTTTTTCCTGTGACAAGCGTAAGCAGGTTTGCAAAGGTTTCCTCGTCAAACTCAAAACCTAAAAACTTACATACAACCATACTATCCATAACAGCAGCAAGGTTTTGCATGTAGACAACAATACTTGGCTTGTTAACAGGTGAAAACCTATCCATAAGGTATGGGTAACCTAAAACCTCAACACTAATAAGGTATGCGTTTAGATGGCAAGCCCCCCTATTAGAGGTTGCATAAGCCAAAGCCTGACCAAAAACACCGTCAGGATGATACATGGGAAGCTCAAGACCCTTAACATTCATAGAAGCTTCAGCAAAACCAAACTTTTCAGAAAAAATTTTTGAGCCTTCAGCAAGCCACCTACCTAAACCTCTCCTATAGGCTGTATCAACAACAAGTCTTTTTACAGTCTCAGCATCCCCCCACTTAACCCTAGCATCAGGTAAACCTTTTTCACTAAGCTCCATCGCACATGCAACAGTCCCACCAAACGAAATAGTATCCAAACCTAAATCGTTACAAAGATAGTTTATTTCAGCAACAGCCTCAACATCACCTATTAAAAGCATAGAACCTAAAGAAGCTAAAGTTTCAAATTCCGGTCCCTCCCCCTCCCTTCCACTACCTGTTTTTGTCATCCTTTTACATCCAACAGGACAGTTGTAGCAGCTTCTTCTCCTAACAAAAATTTTTTCTTTAAGGGTTTCTCCAGAAATATTTTCTGCATCCTCAAACCTGTTTAACTGAAAGTTTTTTGTCGGTAGGATTCTATGCTCGTTTATAACGTTTACTAGTGCTGAGGTTCCATAGTAGGCTAAAGCCTTATCTAAAACAGGGTTCCATGAAATTCTGTCTCTAAAATTTTTTAGGGCTTTAGCTAAACCTTCCTCATCAGCAATTTTAGGTTTTCCTGTTCCTTTTACTGCTATAGCTTTAAGCCTCTTAAAACCCATAACTGCACCTAAACCACCCCTACCAGCAAAATTACCATACCCACCCATAACACAAGCATACCTAACAAGGTTTTCACCAGCAGGACCAATACAAACAAAAGAAAAATCTTTCCCTAAATCCTCCTCTAAAATTTTAAAGGTTTCTTTTGTTGTTTTCCCCCAAAGGTGGCTTGCATCTCTTAACTCAAAATTTTTATCGTCAATGTAGAGGTAAATAGGGGTTGAAGACCTACCCTCAACAAGAATATAGTCAAACCCTACATTTTTAAGTTTAAACCCGAAGAAGCCTCCACAACTTGAATAAAAAATTCCTCCTGTTAGTGGAGATTTTGAAACAATAGAAAATCTTCCTGTTGTAGGGATTGGGGTTGAGGTTAAGGGTCCAACAGCAAAAACCAGAATATTCTCCTCGGAGAAGGGTTTTGTTGAAGGTGGAACAAGGTCCCATAAAAGTTTTACACCTAAACCTCTCCCACCCATAAAGGATAGAAGAAGCTCTTTATCTACATCTAAAGTTTTTAGGGTTTTTGTTGAAAGGTTTACGGTTAAACATTTCCCCATCCAACCGTTCAAGACTAACCAGCCCAACAGGTTTTAGGCTACTTGAATCTTCCTTTTTAAGGAAAATTAGTGTTTTGGTTTCAATGCTTAAATAGAAAGTTAAACCTAACTATCTTGAGAAGGTTGAAGGTTGAATATTGTCCTGAATGCGGTGGGGAAATGGTTTACGACCTAAACCTAAAAGTTTACACATGTAAAAGCTGTGGTTTAACCTTACGCTACCATGAGATTGTTGAGCTTAGAAGAAAAAACATGCCAGAGTTTGATGCTGACGAAAAAAGAAAACGTGAAAAAAGAGAATATTTGAGATGGTGGCTTTCAAAAAAGGAAAAATAAACCTATAGGATTCCACCTTAAACCTAACAGGTTGGTTTACCTATGGCTAACTATGGAATCTTTATTGTTGGAACAGCAGGCTCAGGAAAATCTTTACTTACAGCCTCACTAGCCGAATGGCTTTCAAAAAAAGGTGAAAACGTTATAGCTTTAAACCTAGATCCAGGAGTTATCCATCTACCCTACAACCCGGATGTTGATGTTAG
The DNA here is from genome assembly GCA_003661965.1 of Candidatus Hecatellales archaeon. Classification (GTDB taxonomy): domain Archaea; phylum Thermoproteota; class Bathyarchaeia; order Hecatellales; family Hecatellaceae; genus EX4484-218. The sequence continues at coordinate 19,697 of QMXD01000001.1, read as the reverse complement.
AGACTACATTTCTATAGATGAGCTTATGGAAAATTATAGGCTTGGACCTAACGGGGCCCTACTTTTAGCCTCAGACCTTATAGTTGATAGGATAACAGAATTAAACAGAGAAATTGAAGAGTTTAATCCAACCTATGTTCTTGTTGACACTCCAGGACAAATGGAGCTTTTTGCTTTTAGGGTTAGCGGTCCACTTATAGCAAAAGAGTTGGCTATAGAGCAAAAAATGGTTTTATACCTTTTTGACGCCCCATTCTGTGCAAACCCTTTCAACTATGTTTCAAACATATTTCTTTCAGCAGCTGTTTTTCTTAGGTTTATGCTTCCCCAGCTAAACGTTTTAAATAAGGCGGACCTGGTTCCGGAGAAGACTGTTAAAGAGATTCTTGAGTGGTCAAGTACACCTAACGCATTAAAATCTGTTTTTGACCGTTATCCTAGGGGTGGGGATATGTATGTTTTAACCAGAGACCTTTTTAATGCTCTTACAAGGTTAAGGCTTGATTTTTCTCTTATAGCCTGCTCAGCAAAAAACTATGGTAACTTCGTTAACCTACACGCCTCAATATTAAGGGTTTTAAGTAGGGGGGAGGGAGAAACAACCTAAAAAATCATGTTTTTTATCCTATAAGCATAAACGGCTTCCTTGATTAGAAGTTTTGGAGATTTAAAGGCTTGGGGTAAAAGTGAAGGTTCACGGAAACAGTTTATGTAACAGTCGTTACATTTCACATTTTTTAAAAACTTTGGTTTATCTTTAAGAATGTTAAAAAGTTTTTCTCTTAGGAAGCATGGGTAAACATCACCAAACCAGTCGATATAAACAACGTTTTCCCCACCCTTACAATAAAAGTTTGGTTTTTCACCAGTTAAACCTAAAAGGTCTTCAAGATAGGTTCCCGCATTCATTATTTTGTATCCCTGTTTTTTCATCAAAAAAATCTTTTTAACACTTTCCCCAAGTTTCCTACTAAGTCTTTCCTCACGAAAATCTCCACAAAGTCTAAAGGTGTTTATTTCTGCTTGGGTTGGATAACAGAAGCCTACTGGAACCTTAAGCTTAAAATTTACATATTCAACAATTTTTTCAACACCATCTAAAATAAGGTATGGGTTAAGATAGACTAAGGCATAGGTTTTTAAGCCAATACTTCTAGCGTAAAGGATGGCTTCCTCCTGTTTCTCTTTTATCCCCTTAACACCACGAATTTTTTCACAAATTTCAGAGTCCCAATGGTCTATAGAGATGCTTAAAACTCTTAAACCAGCATCCTTTAGGGCTTTTAACATGTTTTTTGGTAGGGTTCCGTTTGTTGTTAGGGAGGTTGCAAGGTTTAACCTGTCAGCAAACCTAACAACATCAACTATGTTTGGGTGAAGGGAAGGCTCCCCACCTGTAAGATAAACAATAAGAAACTTGTTTTCAGCAAGCACTCTTAAAACCTTTTTAACATCCTCGAAAGGCATGTATTTTGGAGGGTTTTTATGCATACCACACATTACACATTTACAGTTACATTGGGTTGTTAAAGCAAAAACAGCAGTATTATGGTTGTTTCTAAGAACCCTTACAATCAAGTTTTTTAGGCTAACCATGGAAAACCATCTGGCAACCAAACTTTTATTTAAGCCTTAAAAGAATTTCATTAAGACAAGAATAAAAGTTTGATGGAAAAAGAAGCTAGGATAAGGTTACAATGGCTGAGGAAGAAAAACTAAGAAGCCAAATCTTGGCGTTAGAAAACGAAATTTTTGAACTTAAAAAGAAGAGAGACTCCCTAACCAACGACATTAAAAGGTGGCTTAGTGAAGAACAAAAGGTTAAAGAAAAAATTTTGGAGTGTAAAAGAAAAATAGAGGAGTATAGAAGCCAAAGGGACAAGATAAACCAAGAAGTTAAAGGGCTAAAAGACAAGATTAAAACTTTTAAAGAGGAAATTTTTGAAAGAATTGAAAAGTGTAAAAAACTACGAAACGAAATTTCTGATTTTAGAAAAAAGGTTTTTACTGGTAAAGACACCGCTAAAAAAGTGTTTGAAGATTTAGAGTGGAAAATTCAGGTAACCCATCTAACACCCACAGAAGAAAAAGCCCTAATGGAAAAAATTAAGTTTTTAGAAAAAGAGCTTCAAATTCACAGTCAAATTGAGGTTAGGGAGGAGGAACTTAGAAGAGAAAGCATGGAGATTGAGTCTTTAAAAAGGCAGGTGGACAATTTAAGAGAGAAGATTTCAGGTTTGGTTGAGGAAAGCCGTAAAGCACACGAAAAAATGGTTGAGTTTTTAAGACGAAGAGACGAGTTGAAAGGTGAAATTAAGGGTTTTAGACAGAAGATTTCCCTGTTAAAGGGTGAAGAAAACAGTTTACATAGAAGGATTGTTGAAGCTTCCAATAGAAAAAGAAGGCTTGAGGAAAGGTTAAGGGAGATGGTTGAGGAGGCTAGAATTAGGAAGGCTATAGAGGCTAGTGAAAAAATTGTTAGGAGTGCTGAAGAAAAGCTTGGTAAAGGTGGAAAACTAACCTTTGAGGAGCTTAGACTCCTAATGAGTAGAAGAAAAATCGAGTTTAAACCTTAGCTAACAGTTAACCTGTCTTTTCACCAAGGATTATTTTTGTGGCTTCAACAAAACCTTCACCACCGTTTTTGGATGTTACATGGTTAGCTATGTTTTTAAGGTTTTGTGGTGAGTTTGCTGGGGCGAATTTTAAGCCTGCAACCTTAAACATTTCTATGTCTGTTTCACTATCCCCAACAACAGCAACCTCTTCAAGCCTAAAACCCATAAGCTGAACAGCAACCTTCAACCCTTTACCCTTATCAACGTTTTTGTCTAGTAGGTGATATGCAAAACCGCTATCCAAAAGTTTTAAACCTGAAAAACCAAGAACAACATCAAGAATTTTGTCTTTCTCTAGTGTTCTTTGAAGGGCTATGTCAACATACCTATAAGGGTTTGTCCAGCTTTCAACGATTAGGCTTCCAAATTTTTCTTTAAGCTTTTCTAGAGCCTTTCTTGCCTCCATACCATTTCCAAGAATTTTTAGCTTACCCTTATATTCTACAACAGCACCGTTTTCAGCAACCAGAGCACCACTACAACCAATATAACGTTGTAGGGTTTTGAGGGTGCAAAGAGTGTTACCTGAAACAAGGATAACAGGTAAACCCTTCTCCTCAAGAATTCTTACATACTTAATAGCCTCCAACGAAAGCTTATACTCTGGGTCTGTTAAGGTTCCATCAACATTTGTTGCTAAAACTTTAACCTCCAAAAAACCACCCAACACACTAAACCTAGTCAAAATAACACTAATAAATATGGGTTAGGGTTAGGGTCTGCTAACAAAAAATCTTATATGTTAACGGTTTCTTCATTCTTTAAAGATATAGGTTTAAGGGTGAGTTAACTGGCAAGAATCCACTCCCACAAAAAAGGTAAATCCCATTCAACAAGACCTGTAAGTAAGAGACCTCCATCATGGTGTACCTATAGACCTGAAGAGGTTGAAGCTTTAGTTGTGAAGCTTGCAAGAGAGGGGCAAACCCCATCAATGATAGGGCAGATTCTTAGAGACCAATATGGTATACCGCTTGTTAAACCAATAATAGGTAAAAGCATAACCCAAATACTTAAAGAAAACGGTTTAGCCCCAAAAATTCCTGAGGATTTGGATGCTTTACTCCAGAAAGCAAAAAGGATGGCTAAACATTTAGAGAAGAATAGGGGTGACAAAAGGAATATTCATAACCTACAACTTTTAGAGTCAAAGATTCATAGGCTTTCAGAGTATTATAAGAGGGAGGGAGTTCTTCCACCAGACTGGAAGTATGAGCCTTTGGTAGGCTCGTTTATGTAAAATGTTTTAGGCTTGGTTTATGAACGGTAAAGATGTTAAGGGTTTTTTTGAGGATTGTAAGACTGCTGCAAAAGAAATCTTAGAACATGTGGAAAAAGATGGATTTATCCCCATCTTTTGCCATAACGACCCTGACGGTGTTACTGCAGGTTCTATTTTGGCTAAGGCTGTTTATAGGGCTGGGGGAGATTTTCTTTTAAGGGTTATAGACCGTATAGACGAAAAAACCGTTAACGAAGTTAGGAAAATCCCCTCAAACTTTTATGTTTTTGCTGAAATAGGGAGTGGTTATCTAGACCTTTTAAAGCCTCTTTCAGAGCAGACAAAAATTCTTGTTATAGACCATCATAGACCTTTAGAGGTATCCTATCCAAACCTTACCCATGTAAACCCTATGCTCCACGGAATAGACGGTGCAAAAGAGATTAGCGGTTCTGGTGTATGCTATTTTGTCGCTAAAAACATGGGTGAAGAAAACCTTGACCAGTCATGTTTAGCTATTGTTGGTGCTCTTGGAGACCTACAAGACAGAACAGGAAATAGGTGTTTAGAAAGCCTAAACAAACAGATAGTTGAGGAGGCTGAAAAAAGAGGGCTTGTTGAAGTAACCACAGACCTACTTTTCTATGGGAGGGAAACAAGACCTATCCATAAGGCTATAGCAACAACAATGAACCCGTTTATTCCAGGTTTGAGTGGGGAGGAGGATGTGTGTTTAGGGTTTATTGTAAACCTTGGCATACCATTAAAAAAGGATGACCATTGGCGTTCGGTGGCAGACCTAACCCATGAGGAAAAACAAAAAATTTTTTCTGAGCTTACAATCTACCTTTCAAAAAAAGGTTTTTCTGGGGAGGCTATTTTCCAGCTTATTGGTTGTGTTTACACTTTTCTTAGGGAGAATAAATGGACTCCTTTAAGGGATGCTAGAGAATTTGCCTCAATTTTGAATGCATGTTTAAAGATGGGTAGGGCTGGGGTGGCTGTTGCTTTATGTCTTGGGAATAGGGGAGAAGCCCTAGACGAGGCTCAAAACCTTCTTAACGAATACCGTAAAACCATAGGTCACAGGATAAGCCTTCTCTTCGAAAAGCCTCAAACAATAGTTGAGTTTGAAAATATGTATCTTGTAAGGTGTCATGGGATAGTTGAGGAGAGAATTCTTAGCCCAATAGCAACAATACTTTCAAGTTCTGGAGGATTAAACCCAAACAAACCCATAATTGCTTTAACAAAAACCGAGGATGGAGGAAGAATAAAGGTTTCAGCAAGAGCAAACCAAACTCTTGTGGATAAAGGGTTAAACCTTGGTGTTATAATGCAGAATGCAGCTCAAAAGGTTGGTGGTCAAGGTGGAGGACATAATATTGCTGCTGGAGCAACCATACCAGCTAATGAGGAAGAAAATTTTGTGAAGTTTGTTAGCCAAATGATAGGGTTACAAAGGTAAACCTAAACTTTATCTTAGCCAACCAACATTAGTTAAACAAGGTTGGGGAAAGCTAGGTTTAAAGCAACAATAAGGTTTGAAGCAAAAAATTTTAGGGTGGCTAAAGCAATAGCCTTAAGCGTCACTCCAGACAACCTTACAGCCCCAAAGGGTTTAAAAGTTAAAACTATGGCTGTGGGTAGGATGGTTGTTTCAACGGTTGAATGTAATAAAAGTTTTGAAACGTTTCTTTCCACAATAAACGACTTAATCGTATGTTTACAGGCTACCGAGAAAAGTTTAAGGGTGGTTTAGGTTTGGAAAAAAGGGAGGCTAGAATAGAGGCAACCTCAAAGTTTATTCTGAGTAAGGAAGCTGAAAACCTAAAAAACGTTATCGGAAATCTTGTTGAAAAGGTAAACAAGGAAATATTTACTAAAAATGTTCCAAGAGAAAACCTTGATGAAGCTGCAAAAATAGTTGACTGGAAAATAGAAAACAATAGTTTAACGGTTAAAATAGTTTCAGGGTTAAGGTTTAGAGCACCAGCAGCAGTTTTAAGGTTTAGAAAAATTTTGGCTGAAGAGTTAGGGTTAAACTTTAAAATTGGTGTTAGAAAACTTGAAACACCAGAAATAAAATTTGAGTTTCCAATTAAAACTTCAGAAGAAATCCTAGAAAAAATTAAAAGTTTAACCCATGTTCAAGATGTAGCTAAACAGGAAAACCTTGTCACAGTTTTTTTAAAGCCTATGGAGGAAGCTGACCTTAAAAAGAACGTTCCTGACAGAGTTTTCTCAGTTGTAAAAGAGATGTTTAAAGGTGAAGCTAAACCCATCCAACAACCTCAAACAGTTGTTGTTAAACAGGGGAAATCCAGAATACAAAAGTTTAAGGAAGACCCTGCAAAACTTGCTTTAGAGCTTGGATGGATTAAAGAGTTTCCTGGTAGGGGGCAATGGATTTACACAACACCCTATGCTAAGCTTCTTGACGCTATTGAAAGCATACTTTTAGAGGAGGTTGTTTTAAAGCTTGATTTTCAGCCTTTTATGCTTCCAAAACTTATACCGCTTGAGGTTATGCAAAGGATGCCTGGATATTTGGAGGAGATTCCTGAGGGTATGTATTATGTTTGTCCTCCACCAAGAGACCCTAAAGCCTTCACAGAATTTAAGGAAACAGTTAAGGTTACAAAAACAGTTCCAAAGGATATGTTAAAAAATATTATTAAGGAGCCTGACTATGTTTTAGCACCTGCCCAATGTGAACCTTTCTGGTATTTTTTTAGCCATGAAACTTTAAGGGTTGAAGATTTACCCATCAAGCTTTATGATAGGTCTGGTTGGACCTACCGTTGGGAGGGTGGTGGTGTAGAAGGTTTAGCTAGACTTCAAGAGTTTAGAAGGATAGAGCTTGTCTATATTGGGACACCTGAACAGGTTGTTGAGGTTAGAGACTCTATTGTTAATGAGCTGGTAAGGGTTGTAAACGATATTCTTGAGCTTGAGTGGAGGGTTGTTGCTGCAACACCATTCTACATGAGGGAGGGTGAAATAGGAGACCTAACCGAAAGCAAAAACGTTGCTGCATTCGACATCGAAATATATTTACCCTATAGGGGGGAGAGAAAGAAGACTGAATGGCTTGAAATCGCAGGATGTTTTGTCCATAAAGACAAATTTGTTAAAAACTTTAGCATCCATGAGGTTAAAAATAGACCTATATGGACTGGATGTACAGGGCTTGGCTCCTCACGTTGGGTTACAGCTTTTCTTGCAAACCACGGGTTTAACCCTAAAAATTGGCCTTCAAGGGTTAGGGAAAAGTTTGGCTCCTACAGGCTTCCAAAAACACTTCTATGGCCTAAAAAAACTTTAGAGGATTTGGAGGAAAGTTAAGCTTATTTATGGTGTTTGTTTCTACATTATATTCTAAGGTTTGTTGGTGGGTTGATTGTCAAGCCGTAGGGTTAGGGATAAGTGGCGTCTTAAAACATGGGTTACTGTTTATGCCCCACCCTACTTTGGAGGTCACGGGATTGCGTTAGTGCCTATAACAGACCCTGAAAAAGCTGTTGGTAGGGTTGTAGAGGTAACCCTATACGATATCGCAAAACAAAACATTTCCCATATGAACATAAAAATGTATTTTCAGATTGTAAAAATTGAGGATGCTAGAGCTGAAACCATTTTTAAGGGTCATGAGTATGCAAGAGAGTATCTTAGAAGTCTTGTACGTAGGGGAAGCTCAAGGATAGACGGTATTTTTGATGCAACCACAAAAGACGGGTTTAAGGTTAGGGTTTATGCTGTTGCATTTTCTAGGAGAAGACTAAAACCATCCCAAGAGTCTGCAATTAGAAAAATTATGGAAAGAATAGTTTTAGAGAAAAGTAAGAATTTAACCTATGAACAGTTAGCCCATGAGGTTGTTCTTGGAAAACTTGCCTCAGACATCTATAACGATGCAACAAAAATTGCACCTTTAAGACATGTGGGGATAAGAAAATCAAAGCTTTTAGCCCATCCTAGCTAAAAGATTCTTAGCAACCTTTATATTTTGTGCAAATGCACTCTTTCATAGGTATGAAAAATGAAGGTGTGTGTAACCGCTGTTGCTCCAAGTTTAGATGCCCAAATAGACCCAAGGTTTGGTAGATGTGCATACTTTATTATCGTAGACACAGACACAATGAGTTTTAAGGCAATACCAAACACAAGCGCCTCAGCCTTAAGTGGAGCAGGAATACAGGCAGCTCAAACAGTCGTTAATGAGGGGGTTGAAGCTGTTATCACAGGAAATGTAGGTCCAAACTCCTACCAAGTTTTAGCGTCCGCAGGTGTAAAAATTTTTACTGGAGCTTTTGGCACTGTAAGAGAGGCTATCGAAGCATATAAGGCTGGAAGACTTAGAGAAGCTTTTGCTCCAGGTTTCGGTCCAGGTTTTGGTATGGGAAGAGGAATGGGTAGAGGTATGGGCATGGGTATGGGGAGAGGTATGGGTTTTGGTAGGGGTATGGGTTGGACTCCACCCTCACCCCCACCAACACCTCCACCCTCCCCAAACAAAGAACAGGAAATTATGATGCTTGAAAATCAGATGAGGATTTTACAGCAACAGCTTGAGGAGATTAAACGGAGGCTTAAGGAGCTTAGGGGCGAGTAAAACTTAAATATGTGCATATGCACAAATTCTTTTAGAGGTGAAAAATATGGCTTGGGGTTGGTTTGGTAGAGGACGTGGAGGATGGATAGGACCATGGCCTGGAAGAGGTCCATGGAGCTGGCTACCACCATGGCAAAGACCAGGATGGTGGTTTGGTAGAGGATGGTGTTGGTGGTTTTTAGCCCCATACATTTTCACAGGAAGCTTACCATACACACCATACTATACACCTAGATGGTGGTGAGAAAGTTTGGGTTACCGTTGGAGGAGAATGTATTACTTAACAGGTTTACCTGGATGGCTTAGGTTTGGCTATTCACCAGGATGGCTTGGCAGGTCTCCAACAGGTCTCCCACCAACAGCCCAATGGCTAATTCAAAGCGGTTTAATACCCCAACCAGCACAGCCTCCCACCCAGCCTATAGCTCCACAGTCAACGTTTCCCTATCCTTTCCAACAGGCACCAACAAGGGAGCAGGAAAAACAGTTTTTAGAGCAGCAGGCAAAAATGCTTGAAAGCCAAATTGAGGAGATCCGTAGAAGAATAGAAGAGTTAAAAAGTTCACCTAAAACCTCAACAACCCAGCAAAATCAACCTTCAATGTTTCCAATGATGTTTCCACCAATGCCAACTTATCCACCAATCCAACAGACACCAGAAGAGGAGTTAGCATCGTTGGAGGCTTATAAGAAGGATTTAGAAGAGGAAATTAAGGGTGTAAAGGCTAGGATGGATGAGTTAAAAAAGCTTCTTGAACGTTCAAAAACCCAAAAAACCTAAACAAAAATTTTTCTAGGTGAATTTTTTGAAGAAGATTAGGGTTGCTGTTCCAACCAACGGTGATAAAGGTTTAGAGGATACTGTTTCAGAGGTTTTTAGTAGAGCAAACACCTTTACAATAGTAGACTTGGAAGAGAAAAAAATAAAGGATGTAAAAGTTCTTAGAAACTCAGCTTTAGACTATAAGTCTGGTGTTGGACCTATAGTTATTAAGATGCTTGCAGACTCAAACGTTAACGTTGTTTTAGCTGGTGAGATAGGTCCTGGAGCAACAACCCTCCTAGAACAAAACAAAATTGAAAAGATTAAGGTTGAACCTGGTATTACGGTTGCTGAAGCAATAAAAAACGCTGGACTTGTTAAAGATTAGCCAACTTATAGTAGGTTAAACCCTGATATTTTAAAGCTAAAATTTTTCCTTTCTCCACTAGACTGTTAAGATGAAGACTTAAAGTTTTTTCTGGGACCCCAAAAATTTCAGTTAGGTCTTTAAGGTTACATGGTCTACGTTTTAAGGTTTCCATTATTCTTTTCTCTAAATCCTCTAAAACCTTTTTTTCCATTTTTTTCCAGGTTTTACTGGTAGCCATCCTAGAAACAACTTTTATCCAGTTAAGCCTTTCCCCAAACATTTTAGATATTTTTTCTATTTCTTGGTTTTCTGGTATAGTTACATGGTTTTCTGATGGTGGTCTTGTAGGTATGTTTATGTAAACTTCATCTGGAGAGACTTTTTCAATTATCCTTGTTAAACCTTCAACAACCTCTTTTTCCGTGTTTAATTTTTCACCCATGGTTGATTTAACAAACATTATTTGGATTGCAAGTCTCCCGGAGTATTCTTTTCTCAGACTTTTTAAGCCTTTAATTATGGAGGTTAAAGTTATACCGTTAGAGGGTCTATTTATTTTTTTAAATAGTTTCTGGTTTGGAGCATCAAGTTTTGCAACAACTAAATCCATTTTTTTAAGACTTCTTCTAACGGTTTCCCTATCTAGCAAGGATGAGTTTGTTAAGATTGCTATAGGCTTATCGTTAATAAGCCTTTTAACCTCATCCACAACCTCACCAAGGTTTGGGTTTAGGGTTGGCTCACCAGTCCCTGAAAAAGTTAAATAGTCTACGTTTTTTAAGTCTACTTTTTTTAGGGTTTTTTCTAAGTCTTTAAGAATTTTTCTCGTGGAAACATGGGGATAAACATCCTCTGGTTTTGAGACTTTTTTAACTGTTTTACCTAGTTGACAGTAGATACAGTCGAAGGTGCATGTTTTTGGTGGTTTTAAAGGGTCTATACCGAGGGAAAAACCTAGCCTCCATGAGGGTACAGGTCCATATACTGTTGACCATTCTCCCATTTTACATCTAACTGTTTTATTGTTTTGCGAAAAATATATTTTATGCAAATGCACATAAACATCTCAGACCATAAACCTTGGAGGTGCTAACATGCCTTTTGGCTTAGGTCCATGGGGATGGTTTATTTTTCCATACCTTTTCGGAGGTTACGGCTACACATACACACCATACTATACCTATTGGGCTTACAGCTGGTTCCCATGGGATTGGTGGTGGCGTTGTAGATGGTTCCCATGGCTTCCAAGATGGTGGTGGACAGGAATCTACGGTCCAATAACACCATGGAGTTTTCCAGGAGCACCAACCTTAACAAGAGAGGATGAGATAGCAATGTTGGAAGAGCAGGCAAAAGCTCTTGAAAGGGAGCTTGAAGATACAAGAAGAAGGCTTGAAGAACTTAAAAAGTAGAAGAATCTAAGTCTATAAACAACATAACCATTTTTGTTATTTTTGGTGGTTAGAATGGCTGAAGATGAAGAGCTTGAAAAAATTAAGAGAAAAAAGCTTTTAGAGTTAACACGTAGCCAAGAAGCCAAAAGAATGGGTGGTTTAAGGGTTTGTGTTCCAACCTTAGGTTGGAGAGGCTTAGATGATGAGGTATGTGAACATTTTGGTAGAGCACCAACCTTTACAATAGTTGATTTGTCAACAGGTAAGGTTGAGGTTATTCAAAATGCAAGTGAACATATGGGTGGTAGTGGTCTCCCACCAGAAATAATGAGAAGTCATGGTGTTGATGTGATGATTTGTTCTGGGATTGGTCCTAGGGCTGTTCGTATGTTTGAACGGTTTGGTGTTGAAGTTTATGTTGGTGCTTATGGGACTGTAAGAGAGGCTATCCGTGCATGGCAGGCTGGAAAACTTCAAATGGCAACTGATGAAAACGTTTGTAGAATGCACAGACATGAGTAAACAGTTTTAGGAAACTTTATTTTTTTCTTTAGGATAAAGTTATTGTCAACGATGATTGTTTCTGTTGCGAGTGGAAAGGGTGGAACTGGAAAAACGTTTGTGTCTGTTAATTTGGCTTTATCCATAGATAACGCCCAACTTTTAGACTGTGATGTTGAAGAGCCAAACAGCCATCTATTTATAAAACCTAAAATCGTGGAGAAAAAACCTGTCCACGTTTTAACCCCAAAAATCAACGAAAAAAATTGTGACTTCTGTAAAAAATGTTCAGAGTTTTGTGAATATAATGCTATTGTTGTGGTTCCTAGGAAAATTATGGTTTTTTATGAGTTATGCCATAACTGTGGAGGATGTATACTTATCTGCCCAAAAAAAGCTATAACTGAAGATAAAAAACAGGTTGGTGTTGTTGAAAAAGGCTACTCAAAAAATTTAATGTTTGTTTCTGGTAGGTTAAGTGTGGGTGAACCTAGACCTGTACCAGTAATAAACGAGGTGAAAAAGGAGGCTGTTAAAGAAAAAAATGTGATAGTTGATTCTCCACCAGGAACATCTTGTCCTGTTATAGCTTCGGTTGAGGGAAGCGACTTCTGTATTCTTGTCACGGAACCTACACCTTTTGGCTTATATGATTTAAGGCTTATGGTTGAAACTGTTAAAAAGATGGGGATAAAGTTTGGTGTTGTTGTTAATAAGGCTGGGATAGGAAACAAGGATGTCTACAAATATTGTGAGAAAGAAAAAATTCCTATACTTCTTGAAATCCCCTATAGCCGAAAAATAGCTGAACTTTATTCGCAAGGAAAAACTTTGGTTGAGGAAAACCCTGAATGGAAAGAAAAGTTTTCAGGTCTTTTTAGGGCTATTAGGGAGAGGATGGGAAAATGAAGCAGGTTGTTGTTTTAAGTGGGAAGGGTGGAACTGGAAAAACAACTTTGGTTGCGTCCCTAACCTCTCTAGGAAAAAACCTTGTGGTTGCTGATTGTGATGTTGATGCTCCAGACCTACATCTACTCCTAAAACCTGAAAAACTTGAGTTTAAAGAGGAGTTTAAAGGCTCAAAACTTGCCTTAATAGATGAGTCTAAATGTGTTAAATGTGGGTTATGTGAGGAGCATTGTAGGTTTGATGCGATAAAAAATTTTAGGGTTAACCCTATCCTATGTGAGGGTTGTGGTGTATGTGCATATGTATGTCCTGTTAAGGCTGTAACCTTAAAAGAGAAGGTTTCAGGGTATGTTTTTGTTTCAAGAACAAGGTATGGACCCTTAGTTCATGCAAAACTTGAGGCTGCTGAGTCTAATTCAGGTAAGCTTGTAACCTTGGTTAAAAATAACGCTAAAAACCTTGCCTTAAAAGAGGATAAAAAGCTTATTTTGGTTGATGGTCCTCCAGGGATAGGTTGTCCTGTTATCGCTTCTCTTGGCGAGGTTAATCTTGCATTAGTTATTACAGAGCCTACTGTTTCAGGTCTTCATGACCTACAAAGAATTTTGGATTTAACAGGGTTTTTTAGGATTCCAGCGATGGTTCTTATAAACATGTATGATTTAAACCTGCAAAAAACAGAGGAAATTGTTGGTTTTTGTAGGGAGGCTGGGGTTGAGGCTGTTGAAAAAATACCGTTTAACCCTATTGTTGTTGAGGCTTTAACCAACGGAAAACCTGTTGTTGAATATGCACCAAACTCTGATGTCTCAGAAAAGATAAGGAGAGTTTGGGGTAGAATAACCAGTTTTCTTGGTTTGAGTTAAACTTAAAAGAGTTGTAGAATATCCACTTTTTTAGTTAGGTAGACGATTGTTAAACTATTTTAGGGGTAGGATTTGGCATGTGGACTTGGCGTCGTAGGTGGAGCGGTCCAGGTAGACCTATGAAACCTAGAATTATAAACGTAAAACCTAGAACAATCCAGTTTGTTCCTTTAAACCCTAATGGAACCCCAAGAATTGATAGGTCACCTATCTATATGACCTACGACGAGTTTGAGGCTTATAGGCTTATATTTTATGAGGGTTTAACCCAAGAAGAAGCTGCTCGTAGGATGGGGATTTCTAGGGGGACGCTTTGGCGTTGTCTTGAAAATGCTAGAAGAAAAATTGCTATTATGCTTGCTGAAAACAGAAACCTGATAGTTACTGTTGAATAGTCCACCCTTACTCTTTTTCAAGTTTTAGGAGGATAGGTCCCTTATATCCGCAGTTTTCACATACGTATTGGGTTGGGGTTAACCATCCGTTCATCCAGCTTGAGGGATAAACTTTTAAGCTTCCACATCTTGGACATACAAACATGGTTTTTTTGTTGTTTGACTTCTTTTTAAGTAAGGTTTTGAAAAAGTTTTTGATAGGCATTTATCCACCCTTATTTAAACCTTATCTTTTTGCCTAGCTTTTTTAAAAGCCCTTTTGACCTTTCTTTTTGAGCTTTCTCAAACTCTATTATTTCGCTTGTTAAATCTAGAATTTTGCTGTTTTTTGTTTTTTCTATGGCTTCAGCAAGCCTTTCACAGTTGTGTTTTTCTGGGAGTCTATGTTCAACACAAAAAGTTTTCCCACAATATTTACATATGTAGGGTAGGGGGTAAACATCCTCCCCACAAATTTCACAACGTTGTTGTTTATTAACCATCTCTTTTAACACTTCGTTAAGCCTACTATCTATTAGTTTTTAACCCTTCTTAGATTTTTCTAAACCCTTAACCAAAACTGCTAATGGGAGAAGGCAGAGAATTCCTGTAACAATATAGGGTGACTCTATACTAACCTTTTCTGCTAAAGTTCCACCGACAATAGGTCCAACAGTCATACCCAACCCGACAAACGACTCCATGGAGCCTAAGGTTGCTCCAATTTTTTCTTTTTTGGCGATTTTTGAGGCTATAGATATTGTGATTGGTGAGATAATTCCTGACGACAACCCTAAAAGAACCATTGCGGAGAGGAATGAAGCTAGATTTTTTGTTGAAGCCATTAATGTTAATGCTGCTATCTGGGTGATTAAAGCCAAAATTATAGAGTTTTTTTCTCCAAAAAGTTTTGAGACGTTTTCAGAGTTTAGGAAAACAATAACTCTTGAAACACCAAAAACGGTAAATAGGATTCCTATTTGGAAGGAGGAAACATTAAAACTGTTTGCATAAACAGGAAAAATGGAGAAAACTATCCCTATAACAATACTATAAACAACTATTGTTAGGTAGAAGGGGAAAAGACCACCAGATCCTTTTAGGCTTTCACTGTCGGGATTTTCTATCCAAACCTTTTTAGTGTGACTGGCTTCATCTTCCTGTTTATAGATTAAACCGTAGAAGGCTACTGTTGAGGCTGCTAAACCTATAAGCATAGCCACAATAAAAAGAGGATAAAAACCAAAACCTTCAACAATAAACCCTCCAAAAAAAGGGCTAAGTAGAAAACCTAAAGCCCAAAAAAAGCTAAACCTACCTAAAACCCTTGTTCTTTCATGGATGGATGTTACATCAACAATCATAGGTTCTGCAACAGGCCAAAGGAAAGAGTATGCAACCCCGTTTAAAACCCTAATAAGGATTATGTCTTTAACGTTTGATGCAAAAATAAATAGGATTGCTATGACTGTTAGGAGGGAAATCCCACCAACATAAAACGGTTTTCTTCCAAGTTTGTCTGTTAGGCTTCCGATAAAGGCTGGTAGGATTGCATAGGGTAAAGCGAAAACTGTTCCAATAACCCCTAAATCCATGTAGGTTGCTCCAAGAAGTTTTGCGTAAAGGGGGATAAGCGGATTATAAATTCCAACACTAAAGGTTGCCATAAACATTGAAAGGTAGAGGAAAAAGAGTAGAGAAGCGTTTTTTTGCTGGTTTGCCATCCCCTTTTACACTCATAAGGTTTTGTTTAACCCTAACTGAATAGGAGAAAAAGCATTTAGAGTTTACTGTTAAAATATTTTCCTTTTTTAAGCCAACCTACAAGCTTTTTTATGGCTTTAGCCCTATGAGAATACCTGTTTTTTTCTTTAACCTCCATCTCCCCAAAGGTTTTTTTAAGGTTTCCTGGTTGAAAGATAGGGTCAAAACCAAAACCGTTTAAACCTTTAGCCTTTAAAGCTATCCTCCCATAAACCCTTCCAACAAAAATTTTTGGTTTATGGTTTGGGCTTCCAAAAGCAACAACAGAAAGAAAGTAGGCGTTTCTATCCTTAACACCCTTCATCAGTCTTAATATCCCCTCAAAACCAACAGTCTTAAAAACATAGGAGGAATATGGTCCGGGAAAACCGTTTAAGGCTTTAATAAAAAGCCCAGAATCCTCAACAAAAACTGGAAGCCTACATTTTGATAAAACCTGGTTTAGGCTGTTTAAGGCTATTTCCTCCAAGCTTTCAGACTGGATTTCTATGGTTTTAAGTTTTAGATGTTCAAGTTTTAAACCATGAAAAGAAAAAATTTTTTCAGCTTCCCTAAACTTGTTTTGGTTTGTGGTTGCAAAATAGATTTTTTTAATCATTTTTTAGTTCAGCTAACTTTTCACGTATAAGCTTGTTTGTAAGTTCAGGGTCAGCCATACCTTTGGTTATCTCCATAACCTTACCCACAAGATAGTGGATAGCCTTACCATCCACCAAAGCATCTTTTACAGCCTTAGAATTCTCCTGAAAAACCTTGCCTATAACCTCTAAAAGAAACTTTTCATCTGTTATTCTACGCCAACCTTTTTCCTCAACCACTACTGAGGCAGTTTTACCTGTTTTCATCATTTCCCATAAAACCTTTTTCGCAATTTTTATGCTTATGTCACCTTTATCTATAAGCATCAACATATCGGCTAAATGTTCAGGTTTAACCTTACATTGGCTAACAGAAACATCTAGGCTGTGAAGACATTGGAGAAAGTCCCCCATAAGCCAGTTTGCGATAGGTTTAGGTTTACCGTAGATTTTAACACACTCCTCAAAAAAGTCTGCAAGAGCTCTTTCACCAACCAAAACCTCAGCATTATATTCAGGCAAACCATATTCACGTATAAACCTCTCTTTTCTAGCGTCTGGAAGCTCAGGCATCTCTTTTTTTAGTTTTTCTATAAGCTCATCACCAATAACTATTGGGCATAGGTCTGGCTCAACAAAATACCTGTAATCCTGCTCCTCTTCCTTGGTGCGTAGGGTTACCGTCACCCTTTTAGTTTCATCCCAATGTCTGGTTTCCATACCAAACTTTACACCCTTTTTAATAAGGTCTTTTTGTCTAATAATCTCATAGCTTAACGCTCTTTCAACATCCTTAAAAGATGAAATGTTTTTTATCTCAATTCTTCCCCCACCCTCAACAGAAACGTTAGCATCACAACGCATAGCACCCTCAAGACTACCATCAAAAACTCCAAGATGCTCAAGAATAGACCTTAACTTTTGAAGAAAACTTCTAGCTTCAACAGGACTTTCAAAGTCAGGTTCAGTCACAATCTCAACCAAAGCTATACCAGACCTATTATAATCCACAAGCGTATAAGGTGAAACACCAATCCCACCGGGATGAACAAGTTTTCCAGGGTCTTCCTCCAAATGGATTCTTCTAATTCTAACGGTTTTTCTTGTTTTGTTTACTGTAAAGGTTACGTATCCGTTTGAGGCTAAAGGTTCCCCACCCTCCAAATCATACTGGGAAATCTGGAAGTTTTTTGGTAGGTCTGGATAAAAATAGTTTTTACGTGCAAAAAATGTTGTTTTAGCAATTTTACAGTTTAAGGCTAAAGCAATAAGTAAAGCCATTTCAACTGCCTTCCTGTTAACAACAGGCATTGCACCAGGTAAACCTAGACAAACAGGACAAACACATGTGTTTGGAGGTTTTCCACGGTAGTTTGAGGAGCATCCGCAAAAAAGCTTACTTTTTAGGCTTGTTAGTTGACAGTGAACTTCTAAACCAATCTTAACCTTTAAATCTAAACTCATGGTTTTAACCTCCACCTAAAGGTTTGGCTTAAACCTATCAAACCCAAGAATTTTCTCGGATTTGTAGGCAATTTTTAGGGTTAGGTCTTCCCTGAAAGGTGGAGCCATAACCTGAACACCAATAGGTAAACCGTTGGAAAAACCACATGGGAAGCTTATTGCAGGAACACCTGTAAGGTTTGCTGGAACAGTGTCAATGTCGCATAGGTATAAAGCCAAAGGATTATCTATTTTTTCTTTAAGCTTAAAAGGTAGGATAGGCATGGTTGGACCTATTAAAACATCAAACCGTTTAAACGCCTCCTCAAAATCCTTTTTTATCAAGGTTATCGTTTTTAGAGATTTTAGGAAGAATTTTCCGTAGTATCCTGCTGAAAGAGCATAGGTTCCAAGGATTATTCTTCTTTTAACCTCAGCACCAAACCCATCCCTCCTACTCTTAGAAAAAACATCGTTCCAGTCTAGGTTTCCATCTGAGGGAAACCTGTAACCATACCTCACCCCATCAAACCTTGCAAGGTTTGAGCTAGCCTCAGACATTGCAATAAGATAGTAGGCTGGCAAGGCATAATTTAAAATTGGGAGGGAAAACTCTTCCCATTTAACCCCAAACTCTTCAAGCCTAAAAACATAGTCATAAACAGCCTTAACAACCTTTTCTTCAACACCCTCCCCAACCATCTCCCTAGGAATACCAACCTTTAACCCTTTAAGCTCCCCATCTAAAACCTCAACATAGCTTTTTTGGGGTGTTTCAACAGAGGTTGAATCTCTCCAATCCCAGCCAGCAATAACGGTTAAAAGCAAAGCACAATCAAAGGTTGTTCTTGCCATAGGACCTATCTGCTCAAAGGTGTTTGCATAAGCTATCAAACCATAACGGCTAACCAAACCATAGGTTGGTTTAAGACCGACAACCCCACAAAAACATGCTGGACAACGAATAGACCCCCCAGTATCACTACCCAAAGCCAAAAAAGCCTCACCAGCAGCAAGTGCAGCTGCACTTCCACCGGAGGAGCCTCCTGGTACACGTGTTAGGTCCCATGGGTTTTTTGTCGGTCCAAAATAGCTTGTTTCTGTTGTTGTTCCCATGGCAAACTCGTCCATGTTTGTTTTTCCGATGATTACTGCGTCTTCAGCCAAAATTTTTTCAATAACTGTTGCGTTGAATGGTGGGATATAGTTTTCAAGTATTTTTGAGCCGCATGTTGTTCTAATGTTTTTGGTGCTTATGTTGTCTTTTACTGCTATGGGGATTCCAGCTAAAACTCCAACCTTTTCACCTTTAACAATTTTTTTGTCAACCTCTTTTGCCTTTTTAAGAGCCTCATCCTCACAAACAGTAATAAAGGCGTTTACCTTATCTTCAACCATCCTAATCCTTTCAACAATCTCTTGGGTAACCTCCTCAGCCTTTAACTCTTGACTCAAAATTTTTTGTTTAACCTCATAGGCGGGAAGCCAGTAAAGCTTCATGGTTTAACAACCTACAAAATTTTTGGAGCCTCAAAAAAACCGTTTCTTTTTCTTGGAGCGTTTTTTAGGGCTTCCTCTGTTTTTAGGGAGGGTTGAACTTCATCCTCACGAAAAACGTTTACCTTACCTATAACATGGTAGGTTGGGGGGACATTGCTTGTGTCTATCTCTGAAAGCCTATTAAAATATTCTAAAATCTCGTTTAACTGTTGGGTGTAAAGCTCTTTTTCCTCCTCTGTAAGCTCAAGTCTAGCAAGCCATGCAAGATGTTCAACTTGACTACGTGAAATATGCTTTTCTTTTTCCCCCATAACCTAACCCTTCAGCAACCACAAAATTTTTACTAGCAGAATACCGTAAAGCCTAATACTTAAAGTTGACTGAGCCTTAACCTAACCCCTGCTTTTCAGAGTCCAGTTTTGAAAGCCAACTTAAAATCTGCTTGTCTAGGGGTGGATGTTTTCTTTTTCTTACCCTTGGTAGGGTTGGAAAACCTCCAATATAGTTGTAGGCTTTTAAGGCTAAACTGTCAGCCTCACCCTCAACCCAAACATTCCAACCCTCAAAATGTTTAAACCCCTCAAGGTTTGCATCGGTTTCAGGGTTAAAACTGTCAAGCTTATTTGGGTTTATACAAACAGAAACCTTAGCCTCCTCCCTATGAACTGAAAGGGGGGATATAAAAAGTCTTTGAGGGTCTATCTCGTTATCAACCCTTAAACTTTCAGCCTTAAACCTTCTAGCAAAATCAGCAACCTTTAAACTTATTTTTTCACGTAT